>WTJK01000080.1 GCA_011524855.1 Methanobacteriota archaeon
TCAACACCGTTCATTTCAAATTATCATCCTTCCATTGTCCGCCATGGAAGCCGGTCAGGCGCAGGAAGCCCCGGAGTTCCGTTATTGGAAGCGGGGACTTGGCGACCGAATCAGCATCTATGTGTTGATGCCGTGTGCGTTCTTTCTGATCACCATCCGATGGACGGTGGATTCAGAGTTTCGCTCTCTCGCTGTCCCCATCACAGTCGTTCACATTGTCTGTGTCATGTTTGTTGCTTACGTGCTTCGAACCGTGGTTTCGATGTTTCTCGAGGCGGTCTTCGCCATGTCCGATGACGGACGGTCCCTGGAGCAGTTGCTTCGTTTTGTACCCGATGATGAACACGTCATCGGTATGGCCAATTTCTTCCGCCGTCACGGGGCATCCGAAAAGAAACTCAAGGATACGGATCGGTCTCTCATTGAACAGGGCTTCAAGACGAATTACATGAGGGTAGCCCGAGCCATCGCCGTCGCTTCTGTCGGCCTCATGCCTCACGACCGGCACGTTGTGATGCGGATGCAGGAATTGCTCGATAAGGCAAGGCGGGATGCCGACTTTAATGGGAACGATGCACTGGGTCAAATTCTTGGAGTGGAAATCAAATCAGGATGGTTGCTCCCTATCGCAGGGCCGATGCTCCAGCGAAACGACGGTTTCACACCGGATTGGGGTACTTTGTCGGAGGACCAGAAGAAAGCGATTTACTGCCTGTGCGCCGTTTCAGACAAAGCTCACGCTTCCGTTGTTCAACTGTTCGATTTTGCCGATATCCCCATTGAAGAAGAGAAGGCCATTGTGGTGGCTGGCCTTTCGGACATTCCCACAGGCGTTGTGAATTGGCCCAACCGCATGGTGGCGTACGGCATTCTCATGACCATGACCTCAAAGGAGCGCCTTTGGCCGCTCATGGCAAAGGTGGTTGGCGGCAACATCCATTCTGCCTCATGGGTCGCCATGCCTTCACCGATTGCCCATCCTGAGTTTGAACTCGACCGTATGCAGGATCGAATCACGATTGGGGGGCGTATGTACCTCCTTTCCATGCTGGTTTCACTCAGTGTGTTGTCTTTGATCACCCCTGGCCAACAAGTGATTTCCTCCAACAAAGTCATGCAAGAATGGCTGGGTGTGACTTCATACAACGCTGGTTTGTTCATTGAGTCATTTGAACACGCATTTGTCTTGTATTACATCATGATTTTTGCCATTGCGATCATCACGCCCATCACGTTGTTCATTTTCCTCGTTCGCGAGGTGGGCTTGGTTAAGGTCAGCGTAGAGGATCGCGACATTGACCCGTTTGGCGTCATTATGAATCGTAAGATGATCACAAAACTGACCACACTCGGGTTGGTTGCAATTGGCACCGGTTTGAGGACCTACTACACGGTCACACCCGACCCTTCTTTGTTTGGATTGCTCAAAGATCTCACCGGCCTCCTCCAAATTGTGACAGCGGTGAGCTTCCCCATCGCGTATGCATGTTACGCAAATTCACCCATGATTCCTCACGTCATCCGAGCCTTTGACGAGAGCTTGTACCAGCGAATCACGCCTGATGGTGGGGCGTTGGAAAAATATCAGCTCTCCGTGGACGAACGAACGATGTCGGTTTCCATGAAGGTGATCGATGACGACGACACCATTTCCTTCAGTCGCGTGGCTCCAATCCCTCTCCCTTCGCTACCAACCGCAACGGCCGCTTCCGCACATCCCCCTCAATTCACGCCCCCGCCTGAGAAACCTTCGGCGCCGTTACCATCGCTTGATCCGACCCCTTCTCCAAAGCCGGCCATCGCACCAACGATGCCTCCAGTTCAACCTGCGCCCTCTGCTTTCCCATCCTCACAACCACCTCCACGGTCAGACCCGGCTCCAGTTCCACCCTCGGCTCCATCAGCAGCGTTGCCCCCACGGCCAACGGCTCCTCCAGCGATGCCGCCACAGCCGGTTGCTCCACCTCCACCGATGCAATCTCGGCCGACGGCTCCACCCCCAGCGATGCCACCTCAACCAACGGCTCCACCCCCAGCGATGCCACCTCAACCAACGGCTCCACCCCCAGCGATGC
>WTJK01000036.1 GCA_011524855.1 Methanobacteriota archaeon
TACCCCTGTGTTCGCCACGGAATCACGAAGAGGTTGATGCGGATTCAGACCTTTTGGAACACGAACGTCTTCTCCCCGCGGAGCAGTCCATACCGCAGCACGTCGGTGCCCTCAGCCGTGAATTCGTGTACGAGTCTGAGACCGCCCGCACTGATACGTTCCCTGAAGTCGGCGCCATAGAACCGGACGTGATCGCCCTGTCCAAAGTGCAACCAGCGGCCCTCATCCGTCGTGATAGAGGGGTCCTCATAGGTCGTCGCCCACCCTTCCACGATCGGGACCTGGCAGAGCAACACACCGCCTTTGGTAAGCACGCGTGCAATTTCTGTCGAGGCCTTGTGGTCATCGACGTGTTCCAACACGTGGTTGGCGATGATGACGTCGTATTGCTCGTCCGCCACGTCCATGGCTTCCATGTTGAGCTTCACATCAGCGTCGACAAAGAAATCCGCCGTGACGTAGGTGTCGAACCGTTCACGGAAGATACGTTCCAAGATGGGTTCGGCCGCAAAATGAAGCACAGCGGTCTTGGAGTCGTTCATCTGTGGCAGTTCCCCTCCCTGAAGAGCGAGCATCATGAGCCGGTGCCGTTCCATGGAGCCGCAGTTCGGGCACAGGGCATCCAAGCGCAACGGGCGCCCGACCACTGAAAAATAACCCTCAAAACCGCAAAGATTGCATTCGCGTTCCTTGATGGGTTGAATCCCCGCTTTGACGAGGTTGCGGGTGTGCCACATGCGCTTGATCTTCGTAGGAACGATGCGCTTGAGCGTCCATTTGATCAAATCGTTCACCCTCGTCGACCTTCGGTGGAATTCGTTGTTGCTTTTGACACTGCCAAGGCTTCAACGGTGAACACCGTACGGGTCAAACTCCTGTGGTTCCGACTTGAATGTTCCCTTGTGCTCGCCTCAACGGTGATGAAATCCTTCGGCGCAGGACCTCTTCAGACCTGGAGGTCAAGGCTCACGGAACATGGACGAAGCGCCAGTAAGCTCAGGCGGAAACGGGTTGCAACCTATCTTGGTACAATTTGGCCATGAAATATCTCATATACGGGCGAGCCAAGGCACCGCTGAGTCGCATGCGGTTGGAATGGACGGTGTACGCATTCACGGCCTCCATCTTCTTCACGGTGGGTGCCCTGTACTATCTCTTCAAACCCGGCCCCATGGTGAGTGCAGCCCTCTTTACCTTGCTCACCGTGTTGTACGGATGGGTGGCGTGGGTCATGGTTCGCCGCCGAGCGGTGCTTGAACTCCACAGCTACAGGCCGTGCCCGGTGTGCAGCGTGCTTACACCCAAGCAAGGGCAACACTGCATGCATTGCGGTGCCGCAGCCTCTTCACAAAGCGCTTGAGGGAAGCGACCCGTTCGCTGGCATCAGTAGGACTTGGCGAGCAGCACACGGCGCGTCGTTGGCTCACCGGTCATGTGGCACGGGCGTGGTGACTCGAAACCGTTGGTGTCATCCCCAAGGAAGGAGAAGCCGGTCGCACGTTCAATGGCTTCCGCGTGGGCGTCGGTCCCGTCAAAGGCGAGTTCGTAGATGTGACCGTCCTCGACGTTGCCATCCAAACGCCAAGCACCGTCGTGCTGCACCAGGGGGGGAAGCGGTTGGACCACGTCGCCCATGTGAGCGGTGGAGCGAGCGCGGAGTTCATCGCTGATCTCGTCGAGCACCCGGTAGCACTCGTCCACGATGTCGTCCATGGGCAGCGGTTCCTTGCCACCCGTTCGTCGAGCGGCGAAGGCCGTCCCTTGGGCAATGTCGCGAGGACCAATGTCCAAGCGGAGCGGCACGCCCTTGATCTCCCAATCGTAGTACTTCTGTCCGGGGTGCAGGTCTCGGTCGTCCACCTTCACACGAAGACCACGAGAGCGCAGTTGTTCGGCCACCTCGTGGGCCACGGCCACCGTGTCCACCTCGAGGTTCTTGCGAATCATCGGGCAAATGACCACCTGGAAAGGTGCAATCTTGGGCGGCAGGATGAGGCCGTTCTCGTCGCCGTGCATGCCCACCACAGCGCCGAGCAAACGCTCGGACATCCCGTAGGTGGTTTGGTGGCAGTACGCTTGTTTTGCATCGAGGTCTTCGTAGGTCACGTCAAACGCTTTGGCCCACTGGTCGCGATAGTGGTGGCAGGAGGCAACCTGCAAGGTTCGTCCGTTCGGCATGACGGCGTCAATGCCGATGGTGTACCATGCACCAGGGAACGTGTCCCAGACCGGTCGCTTGGCTTTGATGATGGGCAAGCACAGGTCGTGCATGATGCGGTCCACGATGTCGAGGTCCTCCTCGATTTGCCGCGTGGCGTCCGCTTCGTCAACGTGCGCGGTGTGGGCTTCAAAGAAGTGAATCTCCCGCACCCGGATGAAGGAACGGGTCTGCTTGGTTTCGTAACGGAAGGTGTTGACCGTTTGGTAAATCTTCAACGGGAGGTCTTTGTGGGACCGAATCCACAAAGGAAACATCGTGTACATGGCAGTTTCCGAGGTTGGACGGAGGAACATCGGCACGTCCAGATCGTTCTCACCGGCATGCTTGACCCAGTAAACTTCCTTCTTGAAGCCGCCTTCTTCCTCTTCGTCACGCAAATCGTCGGGGTCCACCCCTTCCTCTCGTGCTCGCTTCAATCGAGCAACGAGTGCATTTTCCTTTTCAAGGAGATGCTCGGGGATGAGTAAGGGGAAATTCACTTCCTCATGGTTGGTGCGTTCCATCTCGGCGTGGGTCAAGCCGTCGATGAGTTTCATCGTCTTCCAGCCGTAGGGCCGCCACACGTCCATGCCCTTGATGGGGTACCGCTTGTCAACCAGCTCCGCCGCTTCAACGATGAAGGGGTACCACTCGTTGAAGTTCTCCGCTTTGGACGGAATGCCTCGCTTCGCTTTGCCGTGGCCCATGATTTGGCGTGGGCGAGTCACACATCAAGATGACGCCTCGGACCGACCTGCCGATGGACCCTTGCGGTTCACCACCAACGCTGCGAGGGCCGCCCCGCACCAGACGATTTCGAGGATGAGAAACGCCCACTCGGCGATGAGGTAAGCCCGAACCGCCAACAATCCTGAACCCACCGCCATGAGCATCAGGTAGGGTGAGGCTTTGCTGTGCAAACGGCCCCGGGTTTCGAGCACGAACGCCAAGAGGATGGAGCACATGCCAAGGTAGGCGAGCCCTTCGCTCAGGGCGTCGACCATCAAGGTTCACTTCCCGCGGGTGAACAGCACCAAACCGATGCAACAGCCAATGATGGCGATGAGGTCGGGAATGCCGTAACTGCCCTCGAGGATGCTGAGACTCCAGCCCTGCCCGGTGGACAATTGGTGGACGGAGGCCCAGTTGATGCGGTTGTACCCGTCGGCAGGGCAGAGGTCGCTGGGGTCGCACATGCCGCCGAGCACGCCACCAAAGGCACCGAACAAGTTGAGCACGCTGACCACCAAGCCAAGACCGAACACGGTCCGCAACGGCGAGGATTTCTTGGCAACCTCGGGAACGGGCGGCAGCGAACCGAGCGGTTGAACGGCTTGAGCGGCCAAAGCGGGTGCGTCCAACGCCGGTGCGATGGGTTCGATCACTTCGACCATCATGTTGGTGGGTGGTGCCACTTCGGTGATGTCGTCGTCCTCGCCGGCTGCGGAGAGGTTGCGCCGCTTCACGGGTTGGACGGGTGCGATCTTGATGCCGTACAAGCGGTCGGCCAAACTCACCAGCGCCGGGTCATCAGCGATTTCGGAGGGGTCAAGTTCCCCGTCCAACAGTTGCTGAAGCCGTTTCTGGGTCGATGACATGCTTGCACCCCGATGGACTGGCGTGAACGCTTTCCTTCAAGAAGGCTCCTTCTCCAACACAACGGACAGCGCGTCACTCCTCTTCCGACCGGTATTTTGCGTACAGTGCCTCACTGACCAACGGCTTCTGGCAGTGCGGGCAACGGTCCGATGGGCCAAGAAGGGCGGGACGGACCGCCAACACGGCAAGGCAGGAGGGGCATGCGGCGTACATCTCTCCTTCAGCCAGGTCAAAGTTGCTCTGTGGCAAGCCGTTTCGGTAGCCAGATCGGTAGACCGGGTGCCAATGAAACACCGCACGGCGGAAGGAACCAAACGCCGCCCAGCCCATCAGGAAAGCAAACAACAAGCCCACCACGTACCCCCCGACGAGGCCCTGCATGAGGTTCAACAGCGCCAAGAACCCGAACATCAGGCCGGCGATGGACAACAAACTCACGGCAGGCCAGTACGCCCAAGGACGGCGTTGCCGGTACCCCATGTAGGTGGAGAGGACCATGAACACCATGCCGGCCATGAACACCTGACCGCCTCCGGATGAGAGCAGCCCCAGTGCTGCCAAGGCTGTGGCCATCAGGTACAGGACGATGGCACCGTCAACGAGCACGATGAAACTGGTTCCTCGATGGACGTGGGTGATGGGGTCAACCGCCATGCCACGGCCCGGTGCAGAACCGGCGAGGACCAATTCCTCCGCACGGTCGTTGCTCATGCAGCCTGCTTCCACATGCCCTTCTTCAACTGTTGGGCCGGTTTTTGAGAACGAAGGTGTCTTGACGGGGGGTTGGTTCGGAGCACCATGGTCACCCGCGACACCGATGTGGTTCGCACGGGTGACGCCCTTGAGGGATTGCACGTCCTCTTGGGCATCACCGGGGGCATCGCTGCGGTTGAATCCGTCCGCCTGGCCCGGGAATTGCGCCGTCACGGAGCGACGTTGACCGTGGTGATGACGCCCTCTGCCCAACGCATCATTACGCCGCTGGCCGTTCGCTGGGCATCTCAGGCTGAGGTGATCACGGATTGGGACGGCGACCTTACCGTGCTGAACGGCGTCGACGCCGTCCTCATCGCACCCGCTACACGGGACGTGATGGCCGCTCACGTTCACGGGCTGCAGCACGGGCCGCTCATGATGGCCCTCTCCGTGGCACGATCCCGACGTGTACCCATCGTCATGGTGCCCAGCATGCACCACGATTTGGCCACCGACCCCGTCACGGAGGACCTGGTGGAGGCCTTGCGTCAACAGGACGTTGAGGTGATGTGGGGTCCGGAAGAGGAAGGCAAGCGCAAGACACCCGGCGCTGTGGAACTGGTCGCACACTGCTCCCACATCATCAACCGAAACCGACCCAAGCGCCGGCAGGTCGTCATCACCCTTGGCGCCACCCGTTCACCCATTGACGACGTTCGCTTTGTTCAGAACACGAGTTCGGGCGCCACAGGTTGGGCCGTGGCGGACCACCTCCACCGCCACGGACACGATGTGACGTGCGTGGCCGGCATCACGACGGCACCTCCACCCTCCTGGCTACCGCTGATCCTGCGCACCCCAACGCCCGAGTCCATGTTGACCGAATGCAAAGCCTTGGCCAACGACAACATCGATGCATGGGTCCACGCTGCAGCTGTTCTCGATTACGTGGTCGGTTCACCAGCCGAAGGGAAATTGGCCAGCCAACAGGGACCGCTCTCGGTGGAACTCGTTGAGCATGAGAAGCACATTCAGTCGCTTGGCCAGGACTGCTCGCAAGCGGTCCGAATCGGGTTCAAACTGGAATCGGGCGTGAAACAAAACGACCTCATTCATCGAGCCGTGGCCCAAATCAACCGAGCCAACATGACCGCCGTCGTGGCCAACCGTCTGGAAGATTTGGGCCGAACGGACAAACCACGTGGGTACCTCGTCGACCGTCAAGGGGCACACTTTGTCCTCACCGACCAAGCCAGCATGAACGACGCTCTGCGGACGCTCATCGAACGTGGACCGGAGGGGTCCAACTGAGGCGTTTTGCGGTCGTTGGCCATCGAGCCATGTCCAAGGGCAAGTTGCCACTGAACGACCTGGCTGGCGGGGCGGGCCGTGTCGACGTGCTGATTCGGGCGCTCATGGCGGGGCTTTTGACGAGCCACGGCATTCGCACAGACACCGTTGTTGTCCTGCATTTGATGGGCGGGCCCGGTCCACCACGACGCATCAAATTCGACGGTGGCAAGTTACGCGGCCTCCACGCAGAAGAGCGTTCTATAGCAGGCACGCTGGCCAAGGTGCTTGCCACGCCCCTGCCACCCATCGGTCGTTGGCAGCCGATCACGGCAGGCATCGAGCACAGCGGGGGTGGGCTGACCCACACCCTGCGAGAATGGGAGGGGACCCCCGTGGTTGCCCTTGACGCCAAGGCGCCACGACTCTGGCAGTCGGGTGCCGTTTTGCCGGACCACAGCCATCCCAACGACGTTGACGTGGGCTTTGTGCTCAGCGACGACCAGCCGCTCACCGACGAGGAAAGCAACAACTTGGTCCCGCGCTCCCTCGGTGAAACCTGGCTTCAAGGCCACATGGCGGTGGGTGCGGTTCATTTCCTTCTCGACGAAGGCGTGACCTTGAACCTGAAATGAGGGGCTGCACTGACCTGGAGCATTTGAGCCGTCGCCCACCTCACCAGCGAGCAACGCTCAACACCATGACCCGTGGGGGTACAGGGGGCATCCCCATCTGCCGAGCTTCAGGCACCGTCTGTACCGAGCCATGCCGGCCAGCCGCTGGGGTTTTCGCTGAGACTGACCGCCATCAGGTCCTCATCGATGGCAAAAGGGTGACTTTGTGGCCACACGGAAAGGCAGGACAGGCTGGCTTTGTTGGCTTCCACGGCGTCGCAATCGCCTTTCATGACGGGACTGTGATCGACGTGTGCAGCGCCAATGGTGAACGTAGCCACCTCTTCGTTTCCATCGTCTTCGAACCGTACGGCGTTGCGGTACCAGCGAACGCCGAGCCGTGTGGATGCCCACGTGCCATCCCACGTTGGTGGGACGTTAAGGTTCAGCATGAGGTCCCCGTTCGCAAAGGCGTCCAACAGCGCAGCATGAGGCCTGTCGAGCCACCGGTCGTCGTTGGCTGGAGCGGGCCACGAGGAGAAGTAACGCGTGTCCATGGTGCCCTCGGGACGTGTGACGTTTTCCGCCACCTTGGGCAAAAGCCCTGAAACACGACGCACGGTTTCGACGGTGGCACGCACAGCGTGCTCCATCCCTTCAGGGTCAAAGGACGTGAAGGATGCCGCCAGTGCGGGGACGCCGTACAGCCCCGCTTCACGCGCTGCTCCCATGGTGCCGCTGTGGTAGGCATCTTGGGAGAGGTTGGGGCCGAGGTTGACACCGGACACCACCATCTGTGGGCGAACATCTTCACCCAACAAGTGCTCCAGCCCACCGTCCAGTGCGACGATCATCGTGTCGCATGGGCTGCCGTCAAGTTCGAACAAATGGACAGGGCAAGCGGACGGGTCCAACGACCACGCCTCGGCGAGGTCGTTGCGTTGACGAAGGTGCATGGGCTGCATGAGGTTGATGCGCATGCCGGTGGCAGAATGGTTGGTGCTCGGCGCCAGCACTGCCAGCGGGAACCCCGCTTCATGAAGCCCCTGAACGAGCATCCGGAACCCCGGTGCTTCAATGCCGTCGTCGTTGGTCAGCAGCAACCAGCCGTGTTCACTCATGCGTCATCCCTGACGGGGCCTCGGGGACCGGATTGATGAGGGTTCGCTTGAGCAGCAGCATGGGTTTCGCCCGCCAACACGACCATCAGCAACCCTGCGATGAGGACCGCACCGCCGACCAACGTCCACCGACCGGGCACGCCAGCGTCGAAGAACCACCAGCCGATGAGGGAGCCGATGAGGGGCTCGAGCGTGACCGACGAAGAGACCACCAGCGGCGAGATGTACCTCAGGCATGTGTTGAGCCCGGTATGACCCAAGAGTCCAGCGATGAGGGCGAGAAGGAGAAACCAGCCAAACAGGGAGGCGTCGGTCCAACCAACCGCACCGTATTCGGCAAAGTCCGACTCCAGCGCCATTGACACGGGCAACAACACCACGGCGCCAATGAGGGTCACGGGGAAGGCGTAGAGGAAGATGGGCATCCACTGGCGCAGCACCCTGCCCACCACGATGTAGCCCACGACGAAGACCGCACCGGAGAACGCCAGCGCATCCCCCCAGAGCGTCACGGTTTGTTCGCCTTGCTGCTGCCCTGCGTCCAACAAGGCCAGTCCCGCACCGACGAAACACACCGCTGCTCCGCTCCATTCTCCCAACACGGGACGCCGGACCGAGGTCAAACGCCTGGAAAAGACCGCCATGCCCAGCACGATGACCAGTGGGTGAGCCGTCACAAACAACAGGGAGTGTGTCAGCGTTGTCGCATCAAGGCTCGCCACCCACGTGGCGAAATGGGCGCCGAGCGCCAAGCCGCTGGCCAAGACAAGAGCGAGGTTGGGCTTGGTGAAGCAACGTTGACGAAGTTCCGCCGAAGCCCCTCGCCACTGGTAGAGCGCCAACGGCGCCAACACCAGCGCCGTTAACTGAAGCCGCCAGGAGGCGCGCAGGACGGGCGGCACCTCGTCCACGTGCTGAAACAGGGCGCCCGCACTCGACACACCGCACACGGCAGCTGTCAACAGCAGCCACACCCACGGCGGGGTGGCTCGTTGTGCGGTCATGGGTTCACGCTCATGCCTGCTGGGCCTCGGCGTCCCCACCGATCACACCTGCACGCTTGAACAGGGTGTAGATGATGTAACCAACGACGACGTTGATGAGGATGAGACCAGCCATACGAATGCCATACCAAGCCATGGAATCAGGGAAATTGTCCACCCCGAGCACGGTCTTTCCGGAGCCATCGGCCTCGTACCATAAGGAATCTATGAACGAGAGGATGCTCGATTCCGTACCGAAGAACGCTTCACCGGTCAGCAGACCGGCGGCGACCATGAACGTCCCCAGAAGGATGAGGGCGCGCTGCTTCTCGGCCACCGTCGTCCCTTCGGATTCCTTGAGGGCGTCGATGCGAGGTTGGAGTTTCTTGTCCTCCCAACGGTCACGGGCCACACCGCCGATGAGCATGGGAAGGGTGTGAGGCACATCGAGGTACATGCCCAGACCGAACGAGGTCCCCATCCCGGTGGCCCACTCAATGAACATACCGAGCAGGAAGCCCAAGCCGAGCAGCACCAAGTCGCCCTGCCCCTCAGCGAAGATGATGGAGAAGGTGGCGAAGGCGTTGGCTTGCGGAGCAATGAGATCAATGCGACCCTCAGCCAGCTGAATGGACAGGAAGATGGCCACACCGGCTCCGATGATGGCACCGGGTACGACACCCATGATGTTGCCTTTGGAGATGTGGTACGGGCGGTTGCCAATGTAGAGGCTGTTCTTGTAGTCCCCAATGACGGTGCCCGACATGGAAATGGCAGAACCGAACACGGTGGTGCCGACCAGACCCAACAAGACAGCGTCCTGCGTGTTGAGGTCAAGCAGGTCCTGCGCGTTGAGGAAGACTCCCAAAAGCATCAGGAGGACGATGAACGAGGTTCCTGAAACGGGCTCGATGCCGGTTTCACCCATGACACGCACGGCAATGGCACCGAGCATGAACGTCGTCAGGATGAGAACGGTCGCAAACACGAAGGCAGCGATGGGCGAGAAACCGCCCAAAGTGAAAATCAGGATCATGGCAAAGAAGGTGATGCCCATGAAGATGGGGATGTGCTTGAGTGGCCATTCGTACCAGCCTTTGCCTTCCATGTACTCCTGGCTGCCTTCACCGGAGAAAGCGGCGCCGATGTCGGTGAAGATGTTGGCAAACGTTCGCCACATCTTGGCCAACCCGAACATACCACCGCCGACGATAGCGCCGATGGCGATGGTCCGAATGGTCTTGGAAAACGCCAGCATTTGGAGGGCAGCTGAACCGCCGCTGGCGTACTCTTGCACCGGAACGCTGGCTTGCTGAATCGGGTCGTAAATGGGGAAATTGGTCGCCACGGCGAGGGGGACCAGGAAGAACCAGCCGACGATGGTTCCCATGTTCACCAAAAAGGCCACGCGGGTCTTCATGAACCAGCCGATGGCGAACATCGAGGGCGTCAAGGCCACACCGACGTAAGTGTAAGCGAAGGGGTTCCAGGCCGTGTCCTCGGACCATCGTGTGTATCCCAGGGAGATGCCGTCCTCCGTCCCGGAGGGTTGGTGGATTTTCCCGTTCGAGTAGAAACTTGCCAGGCCGATGTCACCGTAGTGGACCGATTCGGCGATGAAATCCAACAGGGCGACCTTGCGGTCGTTCATCCAAATCAGCGGGTACTCGATGAGGAACAAACCGATCATCGTCAGTCCCGTCCAAACCCCGATGGTCTTGAGGGAGTCACGGGCGTGTTCGACGGCACCCGTGCTCACGTCGGAGGAGATGTCAAGCATCTTCAGCGTCGCCTCAAACCCTGGCAAAGGCAGCGGGTCCTCGACCAGCCAAACACGGCGGAAGATGATGAAATACATCACGCCGAGGAAACCGGCGAACATGGACGCGACGATGCCGATGAACGCCAACGTGAACGTGTCGCCGTCGTTGAGCGTGACCAACGGCCCGTCCGCCAATAAGTACGCCGGTTCGGTGGCCAGCAGGAAAATGGCGGGGAAGGTAAAGATGAAACCGGTGGAGGCGTGTGTGGCACCGGTTGTGGCCGAGGTGGCGATGTTGACTTCCGAGGGCGACCACTTCAGCGCCATCCCCAGCAAGTAAGCGATGTACCAGGCGGCAGAAATCGCCAAACCGAGCTTCAATCCAATGTAGGCTGTGACGCCGGAGAACACCGCACCGATGCCGATGCCGATGAGGACCTTGGAGGTGTTCCAGTGGGACACTTCAAAGGACTCTTGGAGGTTTTTCTCCTCAAGGTACTGTTCCAACACACCCGTGTTGAGGTTGTTGTACATCTCGTCGTCCAACCAGGTCAACGTCCCCTGTTCGATGGCCTTCAGGCCCTCGGGGGTCACGGGTTGGCGGTACGCCGATTTCGCCACCGTTTTCTCGCCAGAAGGTGCATCGTTGGACATGAGAATCTCCAGCCTGCGGGCGACCGCTGGTAGGACGGTCGCATCGGCACTTCATGACCGTTGCGCTCGTCAAGCGGTGACGGCGTCCTGTTGTCGGTTGCGAGCATCTTCCGCTTTCGCCACCGCAATGCCGTCCTCAACGTCCACGCGGCGCAGCATGATGGCCCCGGCCACGATGAGCAAGGAGATGGCGAAAATGCCGACACGGGAATCGAACCAGACCGTCATGACGGAGTAGATCAGCGGGCCAAGCAAAGCAGCGACCTTGCCGAAGAAGCCGAAGAAACCGAAGAATTCAGCCGAACGGGTTTCGGGCACCATTTGACCGAACATGGAGCGGGCCAATCCTTGCGAGCCGCCCAGCAGTGCACCGCCGAACACACCCAGCAAAAGGAACTGGAAGAAAACCGACATCCCCAGGGGCGCCCAAACGTAGGTGCGTGCGGTTTCAGGGATGAAATCGAGCAAACCGTCGCCCAGGCTGGTGGGGTGGTTTTCGCCCAGCCCCGTGGTGCCGTCAAACGTACCGCCCTCAATGCTGTAGGCAAACCGAGCGTCGTCCATCGTTGCCTCCAACGCTGCAAGGTTCTCTGTTGTCAGGTTGACCGCCACGGGAACGGCGTTGCCGTCGCTGTCAAACGCCCATTCGACCGCTCGACCGCTCTTGTAATCCGTGTTCTGTTGCACCGGCAGCACGGCTTCATGGGTCAAGGCCCACTGCTGTTCGTCATCATCAGGCAGGGCGGCGATCGGGTTGACCCCTTCACGAGCCGTGGCCATGTAGGTACCGTTGGCCTCGTCCCAGCTGTACTGGATGTCGTACTCGTCGTGGTTCTCGAGTTCCAGTGGGGCGAACGAAAGGGCGCCCACGATGACGAAGCACCAGCACACCAACGAGAACTGAAGGGCCTGCTTGGTGCCCCATTTCTCGGCCAGTTTGGTGAAACCGATGGCGGCGGGTGCTGCGACGAATTGAATGATCAGGATGGTGAGGATGAGCCCCGTTGTGGTCAAGCCGAGCACCACGATGCCAAACACACCGGCCAAAGCCGTCACCGAGTTGATACCGTCGATGAAACAGAAGTAGGCGAGCATGTAGAAAAACAGCGTGCGGAACGCCTTGATGTCCGTCAAGGTCGACTTGACCTCGCCCAACGCCATTTTGGTGGAGGCCACCAAGCCCATCGGTTCCATCTCGTTCTCGATGTGCGGTTCGGGCACCATTCGGAAGGTCATCTGAGCAAAGCCGAGCCACCACAACCCCGAGGTGGCCATGGCAAAGGGAATGACCCAGGTACCATCCAAGGTCAGCACCATGGCAAGGTGGACCACCAGGAGCAGACCACCGCCGAGGTATCCAGCGGCGAAGGCCTTGTTGGAGATGGAATCCATTTCGGATTCGTCGCCCATGTGAGGCAACAACGCGTTGTAGAAAACCCCCGCACCGTTCAACCCGACGTTGGCCATCATGAACATGATGAGGGCCCACACCCATCCTGCTGACACCCCGAGGTAGGGAGAAAAGGCGAGAAGGACACAGGACACGGAACCGACCAAGGTCAGGATCTTGAGCCACCAAATTTTGATCATGCGTCGGTCAGCGATGACACCCAACGACGGCGCACAGATGGCCACGGCCAACGCACCGATCATCACCGCAGCCGAGTACATGGCGTCGGCCGTCCACTCGGAACCAAGCAGTTTGGTCGAGATGCCGTTGGCTTCGGCAAACAAATACGCAAACCAAGCCGGAAAAATAGCGGTCGTCACCGACGTCTCAAACGCACTCTTGCCCCAGTCGTAGGCGCAGTACCCACGCACACGCTGGTCCTTTGTTGTCGACATTTCGGCCTCACCCATGGGCGTTGGTGTGACCTTTCGGCTTATGAATTGATTTCCTGCAAAGAGGTTTGGCTGGTCCGTTGGGAGACTTGGCCCCGGTTTCGGAAAATCGAGAAACAGCAGGACACAGGCAGCGGCTGCTCAAAAGTTGATAGTGCAGCCGTTGCTCAAATCTGAGGCAGTTGTAGGGCTACGCTAGCGCCATGCTGCTGGTAGGGCCGTTGATGGGGGCCAACGTGCTGGGGCGGGAATCAGTGGTCCCGAATAATCTTGTAGCGACCAAGGGCTTCCATCCACATGATTTCCTTCCCGGCCTCGATGTTGAGTTCGGGTTCCATGGGCAGGATCATCATGGAGTGGTCGCGCATGTTCATGGCGTGAACTTCGTTGCCTTCGAGGTGGGTCACCATGGCGGTGCCTTTCTCGATCATGGGCACGTTGATGCTGTCGGTCACGGTGCCGACATGGGAGATTTTCTTGTCGCTGAAGATGTTGATGAGTTCGAGACGAGCCTTGGCGGAACCGTGCTTCCCGGGCTTCGATTTCGAGATGCTCAAGATTTTGTAAGCCTCGTCCTCAACGACGCAGAATCGGCCAACTTTGAGCGTACGGATTTCAACACGGTCGGTGCCTGGCATGGTGGTCCCTCGCATTCCCCTCAAGGCCTTGGCTTATGACCCTTGGGGCGCAGGGGCATGGTTCAAGGCAAATCTCGAACATCAAAACGCTCACCTGATTGCTCCATCGTGTGGTGAAGAACAAGGTCCACCAACTGAGCCGCCACGTCTTCGGCACGGGTGAGCTGACCGGAGGCGTGGTAGTGAACGAAGGTGTCGCGCAACGGGAAATCGTCCACGGTGGTCGCACGGATGTCCGCTTGCATGCCTGTGTCCACGATGCCCGGTGCCACGCTGATGGCGCTGATTCCGAGGTCACGACCTTCCTCTGCCAAACAGCGGGCCCACATGTCCTGACCCGCTTTCGCCACGCAATACGCCGACCACGACGGCAACGGTCGGAGCGATGCACCGCTGGAAATCGTGGTCACGCGAACACGGTGTTCACCCGTCATGGCGGGCGCAAGCAACTGCGTCAAGTGCTGAACGCCGATCAGGTTGACCTGAATCGACCGGGCCCAAGCCGTACCGTCCACGGCCAGCAGCGGTTGAACCGGTGCGATGGCGCCGGCGTTGTGAACGATACCGTCCAGGGTCGGGGAAGACTCGAGGATGGACGCCGCCGCTTCGGCGATGCTGTTCATGTCCGCCAAATCACACGCCACGCCCAAGGACGTCGGGACGAGTTCCTGAACGGCTTCTGTGGCCTCGTTGAGCGCATCGGACGGGCGGGCGAGCAGCAGCACACGCACGCCCTGTTTCGCCAGTTCGAAGGAAAGCGCTCTTCCGATACCACGAGAGGCACCGGTGACAAGGTAGGTTTGGGGAGGCATGGTGGCCCGTGGGCGAGGTGGCCCTTGAATCTAAGCGACTGCTCAGTTGTACGTGTAAAAGCCCTCACCGGATTTTCGGCCGAGCTTTCCTTCCTCGACCATTTGAACCAGCAACGGTGCTGGAGCGTACTTGGGCGTGCCGAACCCTTCGTGAAGGACGTTCATGATATGAAGCACGGTGTCGTTGCCGATGAGGTCGGAGAGCGCAAGCGGACCGATGGGGTGGTTCATCCCGAGTTTCATGATGCCGTCGATGGCTTCGGGCTCCGCCACACCTTCCTGCAGCGTGAGGATGGCTTCGTTGATCATAGGGCACAGGATACGGTTGGAAACAAAACCTGGGGCATCGTTGCACGACAAGGCCGTTTTGCCCATCTTTTCCGCAGCCTCTACAACGGCCGTGTTCGTAGCCTCGCTGGTGTCAGCACCGTTGATGATTTCAACGAGTTTCATGATGGGAACGGGGTTCATGAAATGCATGCCGATGACCTTGTCGGGACGGTTGGTGGATGCCGCAATCGTCGTGATGGAAATGGAGGATGTGTTGGAGGCCAGAATGGTTTCGGGCTTGCACAGGCTGTCCAATTCGGCGAAGATTTCCTGCTTCAGGGAGAGAATCTCAGGGACGGCCTCGACCACCAGGTCGCATTCGGCGCACAACGAACGGTCGGTGCCGGTGGTGATGCGGGCGAGGGCCGCATCAGCGTCTTCCTGACTCATGCGCTCCTTGCTCACAAGTTTGCCCAACGAGAACTGAATGGTGCCAAGGCCTTTCTCGACGTATTCGTCTTTGATGTCGATCATCACAACATCGTAACCGGCACACGCCGCCACCTGTGCAATGCCGTTGCCCATTTGTCCTGCACCAATCACGCCAATTGACTGAATCATGTTGTTCACCGTCCCCAAAGAGGTGGCTCGTGTTCATGAAAGGTTGCATGTTCCTTCTTGGGATTCCATCCTGACACGGCAAGAGGAGAGAACCACCACGTCGAGGGGAGAGGTAGCCCGACTCGGATTCGAACCGAGGTCGGCGGGACCAAAACCCGCCATGATGGACCCCTACACTATCGGGCTGTGTGGTCCGGGGGGGAGGCTCCGGCTTTTTGGGCTTGTCGGCGAGCCTCATTCCCCACGGTCATCCAGCAACCCTTGAAACGGCTCACCCAAAGCGTTTTGCGCACTGTCGAGGAATTCGGTCAACTTCATGCCCTGGGCTCGTTCGTACTTCATCGCTTGAAGGCCCATGTCGAGCTTGTCCAACGACTTGACGAACCTGGCCTCAGCGGTGGCCTGTGCCGTGTACTCGTCCAGCAGCGGCAACCACTCGGGGGCGAGGTCCTGCATCGCTTGTCGCTCGTCTTCGGCTTTGGTCGACACGTCGTCATGCGGCGTCAAGTCACCCACCACCACCTCAGGGAGATCGTGGACGAGGCAGAGTTCCAGCACGCGAAGGAGGTCGAGTTCAGGGGGGCACAATTTGAGGGCCAACACGGCCATGCCCCATGAGTGAGCAGCCACCGACTCGGGCGAATCAACGCCTGCGCGAACCCATCCTGCTCGCAGCACGTCCTTGAGACCGAGGTAGCGCAGCAAATCCTCACGCATGGTTCCGGCTCGAGGCAGGGGTTGAAAACCTGACCGGCGAGACCACGCCCATGGGTCAGCGACAACCCAACTGGTGGAACGATGCGTTGGCGTTCTTGCGTCAAGACGACCTGCTCGGCCCCGTCGTTGAAGAGCACGGCCCCGATGGGATATCCAGCCGGGACAACCTGTTCCAATGCCTCGTCCGTTCCATCGTCGGTCAACAGATCTCGGTGCTCGCCGCCGATGCGATCTGGGGTCGCTTGGTGGATCATCTCGGCAGCGTGACCCCCGAGGCCGTTCTCGCCTCCGACCAAGCAAGCATCGCTTCGTGCGGCCTGACGCGACCCAAGGCCAGCTACGTGATGGGACTGGCCGAGCAAGCGGAGCCGCTGTTGAATCAACCCTGGGACGACATGTCCGACAGCGACATCCAGCGGCACCTGGTCGGTTACCGCGGCGTTGGACCGTGGACCGCAGAAATGGTGCTGATGTTCCATTTTCTGCGCCCCGACGTGTTCAGTTTGGGAGACATTGGTTTGATTCGCGGTGTTCAGCGTTTGGTGCCCGAGGCTGAAACGAAAGAAGCGGTGGGTCAGATTGCCGAACGTTGGCGCCCGTACCGAACGGCGGCCGCGTGGTACCTCTGGCGCATCCTCGACCCCGTGCCGGTGGAGTACTGAAACGGCGAAGCCTTGACATGGAGGCGCCCACCTTCAACCATCGTGGCCGACGACCCCTACACCCCAAAACCAACGTCCACACTGGCCGACCGGCTGAAAGCAACGGGCAGCAAAATGTCCGACCTGTCAAAAAAGGCTGCGGACGCCACCAAAGAGGCTGCGGCCAAAGTGGCAAAGTCCAGCAAGGAAGCGGCCGACAAGGTCGCCACCGCCAGCAAAGAAGCGGCGAACAAAACCTCCGAGGCCGTGAGCGATGCGGTTCAGGCCCGCAAGGACAAGAAGCATGAGAAACTCACGCAGAAAATCGAGGACACCAAAGCCGAATTGAAGGACGACGGTTACATCGCCGTTGCACCGGCCATGATCACGCTCCCCGAGTTTGAGGAGGAACGCATGGCCGTGATGGCCGAAGAGCATGACATTTTGGTCGATCTCGTGGACCACATGCAAGCCTTGTCCGAGCGTATCGATGGATTGGAGCGAAAGTACCGTGCGGTGGCGCAAGCCGAATCCACCTCAACCCGTCAACCGTCCAGCGAAGGCGATGTCCCCTCAACGACGCCTCAAGCAACGGCCCGACAACAACAGCCCATGACGGCGGCCCTCAGCCTGTTGGGCTCCTCCCTCGTGTGGGTGGTGTTGTTGACCGGACTCGACCGTTACCTGACGTCCAACGAAATCATGCTGTTCACCAACTACCCTGCGCAAATCCCCGTGTGGGGGTTGGGTGCTGGGTCCTGGCTGGTGTTCGTCCTTCACCAAATCGGCAAGACAGCTCCGCTCCTCAGAGTGCCCACCCCCATGTTGATTCAAACCGGTGTGGCCGTTTCCATCACCACCATGATGGCGTTGTTGCTGAGCGACGACACCATTTCCACCATGTCCGGCATGTGGACATGGGGCACAGCGATTGCCGTAGCGGTCCTGGTGTCTTCGTCGCTCATCGCCAGTGCCTACCGGACCACCAAAACCCTGCTGACGCCCAACGAAAGCGTGGACATCATCGATTGATGGCCTCGCCGTCTCGGGCCAAGTCCCGGGTGATGTTCTTCTGATGGGACTCAAGGGTGCCGCCGCCGATCTCCAAGAGTTTGGCGTCGCGCCAGAGGCGTTCCACGTTGTATTCGCCGACGTAGCCGTACCCGCCCATGACCTGCATGGCGGAATCGGCGATTTCCTTGGCCGCCGTGGTGGCAAAGAGTTTGACGCCGTCCGAATCCAAGCGTTGACCCGCCACGCCGATGGTCAGGTTGTTCGCGGTGTCGTAGATGTAGGCGCGCATGGCACGGTACTTGGCCCATCCTTCGCCGATGAAGCGCTGAATCTGGCCAAAATCACGGATTTTCGAGCCAAAGGCCGTTCGGTCCGTGGCATAGGAGTTCATGTCGTCGAGGGAACGACGAGCGATGCCCAACGCCATGGCAGCGAGGGTCAGTCGTTCCAGTTCGAGGTTGCCCATCATGTGAATGAGGGATTCACCCACGCCACCCACCAGATTCGCTGCGGGCACCACGCAATCATCGAAGACCAGTTCAGCGGTGTTGGAGGCACGCATGCCGGTCTTGTCGTAGATCTTCTGGCCAACGCTGAACCCGGGCATGCCCGCTTCAACGAGGAACGTCGACATCTGGACACGGCCACGGTCGTCGGTGCCGGTACGGGCGTAGACCCAGACCACATCAGCCGGTGTACCGTCCTCGTCGATGCAACCGTTGGTGATCCACATCTTCCGACCGTTGAGTTTCCATGACCCGTCGTCTTGCTGAACGGCGGTGGTGGTCAAGCCCAGCACATCGGTCCCGGCATCCGGCTCGGACATGGCCATGGCGCCGATCCACTCGCCCGAGCAGACCTTGGGCAGAATGCGAGCTTTTTGCTCCTCGTTGCCGTTGTAGGCGAGGTTGTTGACGAAGAGCATGGAGTGGGCGAGGTAGGCAAGGCAGAAACCCGGATCGGAGGCCGAGAGTTCCTCGTGGACAATGGTGCACGCCACGGCGTCCATGCCGGCTCCGCCGTATTCCTCAGGAGCGCTGATGCCCAACAGCCCAAGCTCGCCCATGGAGCGCATCAGCTCGAGGTTGAACTTCTCGTCACGGTCGTATTCGAGCGCTTGGGGCTCGACGTGTTCCTGCGTCCAGTCGCGGACCATCTCTCGGAGCATGCGGTGCTCTTCGGTGGGGTTGGCCAAATCCAAGGAGGGCATGGTGCTCCGAAAACGGGGTCCTCTATGATGTTTCGTCCACCTTCAATCGCAACGAGGAAGTTCGGGTTTCATTCTTCACCCTGCGCCGCCCTCGCCGCTTCAGCGAGGAACGCTTCGTACCCTTCTTGGTCGTCGAATTCTAAGGGAATGACCATGATTTCGCTGCAGTCTTGGCACTGGAAGCGCTGTCCCACCATGAAACCCATGTAGGGGTAGACTCGAATCCCGTGGCAGTTGATGCACACGCGGAAGGACACCGAAGGTCACTCCTCTTCTTCGGACAGCGCATACCGGAGTTCAGCCAGGTCGATGCGATGGTCGCTGTTGGCATCGAAGGCCTTGATGATCTCCGAGATTTGGGAAGGATGAAGGCGCTCACCGACAAATTCTTTGATGCCGCGGGCGAGTTCCGGGCCGTTGATCGAGCCGTCGCTGTCGGTGTCGATGGCATCGAACAGTTGCTCAACGTCCATGCCCTCATCGCTCAGCAAACGCTTCAGTTGGTCAAGGGCTTCGGTGACGGTCCATTCTTCATCGGCCATGAAACCCGCATCGGCCCGAAGGACAAAACCGTTGCCATCCACGTGCGACCAAAGGCCAATGCGTTCATAGCCTGCCCACATCACCCTTGCAACATGGACGAACGAAGGGTATCTGCGCTCTGCTTGACCTTCCTGATGGTGCTCAGCACGAGCCTTGGTTTGTTGGCCGTGCCAACCAACCTTGAGGCGTTGCCCAGCGATGCGAGCGGTCCGTCGCATGCATCGACCACGAGCACATCCACGTTCACCGGCAGCGTCTCTGAGATCTCCACTCAGGCAAACATGCCGATCAGCCCCTCCATCCCTCTTGAGTACGGCCATCGCATGACCGACGGCACCTTCCGAGCCACCTTCAGCGGTGCACCGTTCCAATCCACGACGGTTTACAGCGTGGCCAACGGGCTCATCACCGGTACCGCTGCAGGAACGGTGGTTGACAACAACGCCATTGTCCTTCAAACCGCAACCGCCGGTCCTTCACAAGCCGGCAACAATTCCACCACCCTGCTCGGACCGGTTTCCATGAGCGGCACCCATGCCTACGACACGCTTGAGTTGCGCTGCGGCATCACGAGCTGCGGTCGGATTACGGCGACCGCCGACCTCACGCTGTACGTCAACACCCTGCGGGTGGAAATGGGCGCCAGCATCACCGCCGACGACCTGACAAGTGGCAACACGGGTCAAGGTGGCAGCACCACAACCGCAACGAACGGCCGCAACGACGGTGGTGGCGGCGGAGGGTACGGTGGCACCGGCGGTGCAGGTGGCGGCTCTTCGGGTGGCTCAGGCGGCTCAACCTATGGCAACGGTACGCAAGCCGGAAGCCAAGGCGGTGGCGTGTCGAGCACCATACACAACGCCGTTTCAGGAGGCTTGGGTGGCGGCCTCGTCCGCATCTTTGCCAGCAACATCATCGTCAACGGAACGGTGCAAGCCAACGGAGGCGACGGGGATTCTGGTTCAACCGTGTCACAAGGCAGCGGACCTGGCGGTTCGGGTGGAGGCGGTGGCTCCGGTGGTGCGGTGTTCATCCGGACCAATGCACTCACGGTAGGGTCCACTGGCGTCATCCGCGCCAACGGTGGCGACGGCGGTGACGGCGCCAACGGTGTGGCCAACGGTCCCAGCATCGGCATGTACGACGGTGGTGACGGCGGTGGCGGTGGTGGCGGAGGTCGCATCACGATCGCCACCCAAACCGGCCAATACACCAACGGCGGCACGGTTCAAGCCAACGGCGGCGGTGGCGGTACCAAAGGCCTGAGGTACGGCAGCGGTGTGGACGGCGTTGACGGGAACAGCGGCTCCAACGGTGCGGTCAGCGTCTCGACGTGGAGCGGGTACGTGTCCGTCTCCAACAACACCGTGAACGACGGCGCCTATGTGACGGACCCCATCACCACACAAAGCGCGGATGCATCCCCCGCCTACGTGACCCACCAAACCGTCCAACCCGCCGACAGCAACCTGAGCGTGTTTGTTCGCTACACCCTCGCAGGCAACACCAGCAGTTTCGCCCAGTGGACCGATTGGATGGAGGGGAACTTGTCGGGTGAAACGCTGCCGCGCCATCGCCACGTTCAGTTCATGTACGTGCTCAATCGCACCGGAACGGTGTCGCCTCAAGTGCTGGGCTTTGACATGCAAACCACGCAACACAGCGTGTTGACGGGGTACGACATCACGTACGACGGTACGTTGAATCTGTTTTCTTCATGTGAACCCCTCAACTGCGACAACGACATTGGGTTGACCAACAGCGTGAACGCCACCGGTTCGGGGGCCAACCACACCCTGACCCTGGAAGTGCCCAGCAACGCCACGTTCACCGGTGACCTGCATGTTCTCGTTCAGTGGACCAGCGCCTCGTCCAGTGCCACCCAACACCCTTCGCTCACGGGCGTGATGGTGCAAGGCACCAGCGTCGGTCATAACAGCACCAACCGTTCGGTGTTCGGTCATGATCTCGTGTTGACGATGGCGGACCTCAACACAGCACAGCGCTCCTTCCAGTACGCCGATGCCAGCGGGATGGACTGGTCGAGTTTGGACATCGAACTCATCTTTGACGGGGACGTGTTCGCCAACGCCTCTCACCTCGTTGTGCCGTGGAATTATTCGGTGGTGGTCAACGCCACAAACGCAGTCAACAGCATGATCGTCAACGCCTGTGGCAGCGTGTACCTTTCCACCGCACGCACGTGTTTGGGCAGTGGAACAACGCACCGTTTGGCGGTGACAGGGACCACAACACCCCCCGGGGTTCCAGCAGTCACCGTGGTGTTTGACCAGCCCAACTTTACGTGGGTGGACGACATTGCACCGCAGATCCGTGTCCTTGAACATCGGCAGGGTGTCGCTGTCCAACCGGATGTCCGCGTGGGTGATTCCTACAGCATGCTCTTGTTTGACCGCGCCGAAGAGAACGACTTGACCGTGGAGTTGCTCGGCGTGAACTGGGTTGAGGGCGATGGCACATCCAATGCCGTCCCGCTCATCTACAGCCAGCCCCTCCAAGGCTACTTCCACACCCTGTCCACATCGGGCTTGGACCCCACACAAGGGCATGCCACCACCCTGACGTTCAGGGTGGTTGACAGCAACGCCAACGAACTCCTCCCCCGGCCAACCTACAACCTCACGGTGCATCCTGCCGAACCCGGCATCGAAGCACTTCGCATCAACGGAACCACCCTCGAAAGCGGCGACTCGGCTGCCGGGACCTGGGGCGTGGACGGGGCGTCGTTTTCCTTTGCTGTTGAGGAATCCAACAACCGGTCGGACCTCGACGTGAGCATGACCTTGACCCACGCGACGGAAGGGCAACGGACGGTGCAGGCCACCTGGGATGCGACCGAACGCGCCTACACTGCGGGATGGGTCCCAAGCCGAGTTGACCTCGGTGCATGGAGCATGGAGGTCGCCATGTCGGAACCCACGGGTTTGATGGCCGTGGTTCAAGATGGATTCCAAGAGGGGCCTGATGGTATCATCACGCTGGTCGACAGCAACGGACCGCTGGTGACGTCCATCGTCCATCCTGCAGAGGTGGAGGAGGGCGGTGAATTGCGCGTCAATGTTTCGTGGACGGGCGAGGCCAACGAAACCTACACCGGCGCCATCAGCGTTCACGACGGTGAAACCCTCATGGCACGAAAATTGATCCTCACCACACCCCACACGACCACTTCAGCGGTGTTTGACCTGCTTGGCTTCGCCACGGGCAACTACACCGTGACCGTTGAGCTCGTCGATGACCAAGGCAACAGCGCATTGTTCGCCGGCCCAGACACATCCACCTTCACCGTGCTCGCACCGCTTGTCTCGGGAGACGTGTACACCGCTCAACACAACTACACGCAACTTCGGGTGTTTGGCAACGCAGCCTTCCGAAGCGGTGAAGGGACGGTCGCCGTGACACTCAGCAACAGCACGTGGTCGGAGGTCCGCAGCATTGGCAGCGGCAGTTTCGATTTGATCTTCGATTTTGGTGGACCCACGAGCAACGAGCAGAACTTCACCTTGACCGTTTGCGACGCTTTGGACACCTCCTCTTGCGACGAACGCACCGTGACGGAGGATTACGCAGCGGTGCTCAGCATCGATGTGACGTCCTCCTGCCTCACCATGGAGGTGGAGACAGAATCCAGCGATGAGCACATCCTCGTCTCCTGCACCGCTACCAACCGTGCACCCATCCCCGTGGAGTTTCGTCTGGCGGCCGAAGGAGATGACCAGATCATCAACGATGATCGAATCCTGGCTTCCGGTCAAACCGAAACCCTCCGAATCATGCTCAGGAACAGCTCTGAACCGGTCAACCTCAGCGGACCTTGGGCCCTGATCGCCTTGAACTCCGTCAACCAGGAAACGCAGGACGGCGGCACCTACTCCGCTGTTCGCACCTCGCCGGAGGACGAATCACCCAGCAACACGGCCGGTACCGAAGGTGCCAGCAGCGGTGATGAGGGCGGTTCATCGGTGGTCCTTGTCGTGGGCATCGTCGCTTTGTTGGGTGCCGCTGGCGCTGTGTTGATGCGCCGCCGGGGCGTTGACCCTGCCAAAGAAGCAGCCCCCGTCTCCCTTGAGGGCCACTTGCACCTCGACGAGGCAGGGGAAGCCGCCTCTCAGACCGCAGCGCATGTCGACGTCGCATCTTCCGAGCTTGTTCCTCTGGAAGCCACCTCCTCCGCAGAGGCTCAGGAAGCTGCTGCAGTGGCAGGACCCAGCATGGACACACCGGCCACATCGGTGGATGAGCACGGTTACGAGTGGTACTCGACCCACGATGGACATTGGTACCGAGCAACCGGGTCCAGCGACCCGTGGATGCCTTACGAGGCTTGAACTGCCGTCTCGCCCAGCACCCGGTCCGTTTCCGTCGGATCGATGAAGGCCACGGCGAAGATGATGATGGTCTCGAGCGCAGCAGCCACAAAGAACAAGGTTGGATAGTCGAAGCGGGAAAGCGGCTCCGTGAGTTGGTACCCGATGATGGCGGAGAGGTTCATCATGGCCATGTAGCCCGTGTATTGCGTCCCACCTACCTCGCCCCACGTCACGCGCATCATGAGGGAATACGTGTTGATGGCAACCATATGGAAGACAAAGGTGTGAACGCACCAAATCCCCATCAAGAACCAGGTGTTGCTCCACCAGTCGGAGGTCAACCCCCACACAACGGAAATCGTCGCCGTACCTGCGGCAGCCCAGATGATGACGGTTTTGCCACCGTACATCTTTCCAAGTTGCCCGCCAACGATGTACCCCGCCATCGTGACGAGCAGGATCAGCCCGCCCTTGGTGGCGTTGAATCGCTCCACCGACCAATCCAACTCTCGAACGAAGAGGAGGGGGAGAATCGGGATGAGGAAGAAGGCCAAGGATTTGGTCAAACTCACAGCCACGCCGAGTTGGGCTGACCGCAACGACATCGCTGTCTTGACGTTGGTCAAGATGGTGGTAAAATCAGCGTTTGGTGAGGATACAACCTCTGTCTCTGCCTCGCCTTCATCCCATGGGAAGCGCTTCTCACCGGGCCGCTCGGTCATGAAGAGCGGCACCAGCATGATGACGATGAGGATGGGTACCTGAAGCAAAAGGGCACCTTTGATGCCGGTCATGCCGATGATGGTGCCAAGGCCCGCACCGCCAACGATGCCGCCGGCAGATTTGGCGGTGAACATGTAGCTGTTGACACGCTCAACCTCATGCGCCGGCAGGACGTCCACCGCCAAGGCGTCGGTGCTCACGTCCTGCAACGCCGTGAAGATGTTGTAGACGAGGAACATGTAGGCCATCCATCGCACGTTGACGGCGGGGTCAGGAACGAACAGCATGCCGATGAGCATCAGCACCATTCCCGACTGTGCCAACAAAATCCAGGGTCGTCGACGGCCGAATTCGGGACGTTGGTAGCGGTCGATGACCGGCCCCCACAGGAATTTCACCGACCATGGCAAGGTGCCCAAGGTGAGCAGCATGGCGATGTCGCCGGCCGACACGCCTTCGTCCGCAAGGAAGGTCACGAACGTGACCGTGATGAAGCCCCATGGGATGCCTTGCGCAACGTACAACGCACACAGGGTCAGGACTCGAGCCCGGGTGCTGTCAACGAGGGTTTCGCCCACCTCGTCCAAGACATCGGCCGGCGTTTCTTTGGGGCTGGACTCGTCGTCCAGTACGATGTCCAGGTGAAACCGTGAGCGATTGAGCGAGAGGAACCCGACCATCAGGGCCACGCCACTGAACCAAACAAGGAACACGGGCATCGGCAGACTGGCCTGACCCACCGTGACCCCAAGGGCCGCCATGTCTTCGTCGAGGTTCACAAGGTCGTAGGACAGGACCAACAAACTGACCACCGTCGTCACCTCTTCACCGTTGTCGGTGTGGGTGCAGACCGTGCCATCGTAGGCACGGGCATCCACCGTGATGTTGAGGTCGTAATCCCCCAACGCCTCCTCACCGAACGCCAATTGGTCGTGCAGTTCAGAAATCGAATCTACGGTGATGGAATCCACTTCGAGCAGGGTTTGATTGTACCAAGTCAGGTTCACGTCGTGAGCGCCGGGGTTGCGCTCCACGGCGGTGAGTTGCCAGGAGGCTTTTGTTGCCGTCCCATAGATCACGTCTTGGAGGTTGCTCTCCAAACCCGTGCACAGCCCGGGGTTGGGAGATTCGTCCTCCCCCGGGTAGGACAGCGTCATCAAGACGCCGACGACGTTGCCCCCCGCACGGCGAATGTCTTCAGCCACGGGCTCGGATGAGAGAGACCACGCCACGTTTTGGTCGTCGTCGTAGTACGCCGTTTTGGTTTCAAGTTCGACGAGGGTAAGCGCACCGTCCACCCGGTACGTGCCCGGACGGTCGTCCGAGGGCTCGCCGGCGTTGCCCAAGCAACCGGAAAGAAGCATCGTCAGCACGGCGAGTGCGACGAGTGAACGCTTGCCCATGGGTCCACCAGAACAGGGAGGCGTTCAAGGCTCTTGTGTGCCTGTGTTTTCAGAAAGAGTCTGCGAACGTGAGCGCTTGCTCAAATACCCTCGGGGTGACATACCTTCATCATGGATGGAGAAGTGCGCACTCAAGGGGTCACCATGTCAAAACGCTACATCGCACGTGACCCTCGGACGGGCAAGCCCATCCAAACCGGGGGGTCAAAGGCGAGAAACGAGGTGACCTACGAGCCCACAAAAGGCCCCTGGATGGCACTCAGCCACGAAGAAGTGATGCTGTTGGCCGAAGGTGAGGTGGCGCACCAAGAGGTCCACTGGATGGGGCAAGCCCATCGTTTGGAGCGACCCGAAGGGGTGCGCGGGCTTTCCAGCGTCCGTCACGGGTTGATTCGACCCGCCCACGGACTTTTGCTCAACGCCTTGGCCGACAACGAACCCAAGGTGCGCATCGCCGGTCTGCAGGTGCTTCCGGAATTTGCTGTTCGCCGGTCCGATGAACTGTTTGATTGGTTATCGGTGTTGCTCGATGACGAGGACAAAAGCGTACGAAAAGCGGCCAGTGAAGCGCTCGCAAGAGCTGCACCGACGTTCCCGTCCGGTGTTCGCTCTTCGCTCGAGCTGGAGCTCCGCTCAAACGACGGTCACCGCCGCCGCTGTGCTTGGGACGGCCTGAATGCCCTCGCTGAAACATGGCCTGATGTGGTGGCCGACCACGTTGACAGCCTCTTGCTTGAGACCAACGTGGAGTTGCGTCGGAAGGCTGCGACCATGCTGCGCAAGATCATTGCTCGAAAATCCTCAGCCGTCTGGGACTTGGTCTCGTGGGCCCTCAACGATGAGGACGTGGTGGTGCGTCGCACGGCTGCAAAAACCATCGCTCAACTGGCAAGCCACGACACGCGCATGGCAACCATGTTCGCCGAGCGGGCGGTGAGCGATGCCGATGCAGAGGTCCGATTGTCCGCCATCAAGGCGATTCAGCGCCTCAACCGTGGACACGGTCGGGCGCGCGACCTCATTCTCGCCGGTGCCCGCTCCAACGACGTACGCGTCCGACGAGCCTGCGTGTCCTTGTTGCCCAAGCTCTTGGCCGAAGAAGAACTTCGTGGCTTGGTGGATGACCTGCTCAAGACCGAACAGGACCCCGGTTTGGTCAAGCAACTCATGGAGATGCGATTTGATGCAACCCTAGAGGGAACTGAGGCCGAAAAGAACGCTGCGTTGGCACCCGCCTTGCCCGTCCCTCAAATCGACCGGGAGGTCATGCACGCACAAGGCAAGGCCGTGGGGTTGCTCAACGACCGACCAGCCGACCCCTCCGAGGCCGAAGCCACCCCTGCCGACGCCGACATGAACCCGCGGCCAGTGGGTGCAGTCCAAACCGAGCCGGAAGCCACCGTTCGCCCGCTGACGTCTCGCCATGAGCGCCGCCCTACTCAAGACGAATTGATGGGGTACCACGATGACGAACCGGACTTCGACGACGAACCGTTCTGAGCCCTGCAAAGGCGGTGCAACAGCATTAAGAAGAGGAGCCAAGTCGGTTGAGCGCTGAAGAGGTGCATTGCATGGACAACGACCGGCCATTCAACGACAAAGCCGAGCAATTCGACCGCTTGTGGGACGGCATCACGCCCAAAGGCGTGAACCGCACCAAGGCGCTCAAGTTCCGCCAATACATCTTGGAACACGTTCGACAAACGCGTCGTCCTCTGAACCGAGAGAACGCACGAAAGTACTGGATGGGCGACCTCCAAAAGGAAATCGCCGAGAAGGAAAACTTCTGATCGCTGCTGTGGAGGTCGCCTTCGTCTCGGCGGCCCATGAATACCACGAGACGAGAGGTGAAAACACATGTTCACGACCACACGATTCGACGCTTGGAACCTCCCTGCCAACCTGCAAGGCGGCTTGGATGCTGCCGGATGGACGTTTGCCACCCAAGTTCAGAAGGACACCGTCCCCATCGCACGCTTGGGCCGCGACGTGATTGGCCAAGCCCGAACCGGTTCGGGCAAGACCGCTGCGTTTGGCCTGCCCATCCTGGAACGTTGCGAACCCACCGGCCAACTGCAAGCCCTCGTTCTTGCACCGACTCGCGAATTGGCCAACCAAGTGGCTGAGGAGATGAACATGCTCCAGGGCGAGACCGGTCTGAGCATTCAAACGGTGTACGGAGGAACCGATCTCGAAAAGCAAGCGAAGAGCCTCGGCAAGGGTGTCGACATCATCGTCGGTACGCCCGGCCGCGTCATGGACATGACCGAGCGGGGTCACATCGACCTTGCCTCACCCACGCTCTTCTGCTTGGACGAGGCTGACCGCATGCTCGACATGGGGTTCTTCCCCGACATCATGTGGATCGTTGAGCGCTTGACGCAACGCCAACAAACGCTGCTCTTTTCCGCTACCTTCCCGCAAGAAATCATCGACGCTGCTCACGAGTTCATGAACGAGCCTGAATTCGTCTTGACCAACGCTGAACAATTGGACATCCCCCCCATCGACCTGCATGCTGTGCGCATCGGTCGCGCCAACAAATTGTGGGTGCTCGGACGGTTGTTGGTGCGCATGAACGACGAAGACCAAACCATCATTTTCTGCAACACCAAGCGCATGGTGGACTTGGCCGTTGAGCGCCTTAGCAAGCACAAATTCGACGTGGCCGGCCTTCACGGCGACCTCAGCCAAAACCAGCGCGAGCGCATCCTCGGTTCGTTCAAAGAAGGCAACGTCCGCACCATCGTGGCGACCGACGTCGCGGCTCGTGGCATCGACGTGGACGGTGTGACGCTGGTCGTCAATTACGACATACCCGATGACATGGATTCGTTCATTCACCGCATTGGCCGCACCGGGCGCATTGGTCGTCAAGGCGCTGCCTGGAGCTTGGTGTCGCGTGACGACGCCCCTCAACTGTCCCGCATCATGGCAACCTACGGGCTCGACATCGTGTCCAGCGAAGCACCAGAATTGCCCGAGGGTGTGGAACGAGACCCCGTGCGACGGCAGGATGATTTTGGCGAGTCGGCCGACGTGTTTGGGTACGTCACGATCCGTTTGAACATCGACCAAAGCAGCGTCGGTTCCTCTCGGAAACTGGCTGATTGGGTTCAAGGCCACCTCCGATGCGACGAACTCGCTATCGGTGAAATTCGCTACGTGGACGACAGCACCCTCATGAGCATTCACAAGAGCAAAATCGGGACCGCCATGAAGGCCCTGGCTCAGAAAGCCTACGAAGGACGGCAGCTGGAACCCGCCATCGTCGAGTGATCATTCCTCTTCGCTGCGCCCTTTTTTCCATGAACCTGGCCGCTTCTGATGGTGCCCCTTGATTCGCGGCTCCGCTGGTGTTGAATCCACCGTGGGTGCCGACGGCCATGTTCCGTCGGCGTTCGGACGCTCCACCACCAGAAGGGTCCCACCGACGATGATCAACCCCAATGCGCTCAACGACCACGCATAACCGATGGCATCGTCCCATCGGTTCTGTGCTTGACCGCATTCTGCTGAAAGCAGGTTGGCAAATTCACACATGTCCAGCGTGGCCTTGGCCTCCAAGGCTTCCTCGTTGGTGGTGATGTTGCTCACGGCCAGCAACAGCAGGACGGCCGCCACGGACAACCATACTGCCTGCGGGCGACCCCACGACCACCGAGGACGCAGACGCCACGGTTCCGTGGCGCCTTTGGTGCTGGCCAACGTCCGAGCAGGGCCGCCAAATGCCACAAACCACACCAGCCACATGCCCACCAAGACCACGAGGAAGCCCCATTCGTACACCGCTTCGTGCCACCGCCACATGTCCTGCAAACAGGCTTGCTGGTTGGGGAGTTCGGTGCATCCGTTGAGGGCGATGGGGTAGAAGACCACGAGACGAGCAAGGTTCAGAACGTAAACAATGCCGCACATGACGGCAATGGACTTCAGTTTCTGACGTTGCGGGACGCCGTCGGTCATGACAACCAACGTTGAGAGAAAGAGCATTTCGTGAACCCCAGCACATTCGTCCGAAACGTAGAGGCCGACGCTGTCAAAATGACCAGGAAAATTCGGGTGCATCAAATCCAAGCGGGTGAGCCACCCGTTGTGGGTGGACAACGTCGCAGAACCCTCCCCAAAGAGGAGGTTGGTGGCTGCATTCCAGAGGTAGGCTTCCGTCACCTGAATGGGAGCCAGGGTATCCGAGGGCATCGTGATGAACCAGTAGATGGCTTCGACAACGATGAGGGCCAAGGGGATGCGAGCGTAACGGAGCCCCAGCGCACCAACCTCCTGCCAAGACAAGTCCCCCTCGGGACGGGCTTGTGCGGTGCTGGCCATGACCGTCCACTCCTGCACCGTCTTGAAAAGATGTTGCGGGAGGTGGCGACTGGAGCGTGTTCACGAGGCATGCGTTCAAATGCGGGTGATTCGAGGCGGTTCCATGGACGGCGCCTCCAGGCCCGAGCCCACG
>WTJK01000050.1:0-3844 GCA_011524855.1 Methanobacteriota archaeon
TGCCGAAGAGGCAGAGGCCGCACCGTTTGAGCCGACCGCCGCCAAGGACGATGGCCTGAATTACGAATTCGACGAGATGCCGCCGAGGTTGGCCATCATGGGCGGCGCCACGCCTCGTCCCTACCTCATCACCGTCGGCGTGACCTTCATGCTGATTTTCTCGTTTGGCATGGTCGACCGGTACAACGAAAATTACGAGTTGGACTTTGATTTCGCCCATGACAAAATGATCGGGGACTGCGTCCACTACATCAACCACATTTACGGCAACGGTTTCTACGAGACCTACAACACCTCTGCGCCAAAATACGTCGAGTGCGTGGATTACATGAACGAACACCGCGACTGGAACATGAGTTACACCTGGTGGCAAGACGCCCGTGACGCCGAGGCCCAAGCCATCCTCGATGCCATTTCGGCGGGCGACACCGAGGACGGCAACCACAGCGGCTACGTGTGGACCGAAGGCGGCGTGTCCACCATGGCGGTGTACGCTGCGTTCTTCGGACAAAACATGTCGGTGTATGGCGACCCTGTTGCCGGCGATGAATTCTCCAACGTTCACATGGGCATTTGGAACGGCTTTGGTGGCACCAACGAGACCTTCGAGGACCTCGTCGACGGCGGGGCCTCGCCCTACAACATCCCTGGCGGCATGATTGCTGTCAAGCCCTCCGGGTACATTTGGACCGAGGCCGGCGTGAACCAAATGGCGGTCTACGCCACCTTCTTCGGTCAGAACATGAGCATCTACGGCGACCCTGTGGCCGGCGACGTGTTCACGAGCGGCCACCTTGGTATCTGGAACGGCTTCGGGGGTGGCAACGACACCTTTGTCGACCTCGTTCCTGGTGGCGGCTCGACCTTCAACATCCCGGCGGGCATGATCACATACGCCCCGACCGGTTTCGTGTGGTCCCACAGCGGTGTGGCGACGATGACCTACTACGCAACGACCTTCTTTGGCACGAACATGTCGGTGTACGACGACCCCGCTCCGGGCGACGTTTTCCGGCAGAAGGACCTCGACATTTGGAACGGCTACGGCGCCACGATGGGCGCCGGGAACGACACCTTTGCACAGTTGGTGCCAGGCGGCAATGCCACGTTCAACGTCCCTGCAGGCATCGTGATGACCGCCTTCGAGTGGACCAATCAAACCCCGTCCGTTAGCAACGTGAGCATCGTCAACGCCACGGACAACGGCACGACGACCTACACCTGCGACTACACGTTCAACGACGCTCAAGGCGACAACGACACCTCGGTGGTGGTGTGGTTGGTTGACGGGGTTGAATCCGGCAACGGCACCACCTACGACGGCTCGGTGGGCGCTGCCCTCCGATGCGAAGTGACGCCCTCGGACGGTGTGTACGTCGGCGAGACGGTGGCTGCCGAGACCGACACGTCGGCGTGAGGTTGTCGATGGACAAGTTCAAGGCCCAGATGTTCAATTTCACGCCATGAATGTACCATCGTGGCTGCGCCTCACCGTTCAGGTCAACCTCTGGGCGTCCTTGGCTTACGGCGGCATGCTGCTGCTGGCCCCCGACCTGTTCTGCACGCTCATCGATGCTGAACCGGTCAACACCGCGTGGTTGCGCACCATCGGTGCCGCACTGCTGGGAACGAACGTGCTGGGCAGCTGGCTGTGGCTCGCCTCGCCCGAACTCAACATGGGCCGGGTCCAGTTCGCCACCGCCGGACTCGAAGCCCTCGCGATGAGCGTCTCCCTGTTGTTGGGTGAATTCACCGCCGCCAATCTGTGGATGGTGCAGGCTTCGGTCGTCTTGGCGTGGGTCGTCACGGCCGGTTTGTGGGCCGGTGCGCAAGCCGGTACCTATGTGGCCGCCGATGCGTGAGGCAGCGGTGACCTTTTCGTGGTCCGAACGTTCGTGCACCCATGGCCCTTCCTTGGCGATTCGACGGCTTCCCCGGACGCGTGTTGTGGGTCGACCTCACGGCTGGCACCTGCGAAGCGCGCGATGTGCCCCACGAATGGTGCCTGCAGCACATGGGCGGCAAGGCACTCGCAACCAAATTGCTGACCGAGTGGGACACCACCGATTACGAAGCGGCTGCGGAGCAACGGCACCCCGTCACCGGTCGCATGGACACCGCCGCCCACCCCACCGCACCCCTGCTGGTCATGACCGGCCCCTACCAGGGCTCCAAGGTCGGCTCTTCAGGGCGCGCCGTCGTCGTCACCCGCTCCCCCCTCACCGAGTGCTACATCGACACCTACATCGGCGGCAACCTCGGCCACGACCTGCGCAAAGCCGGTTGGGAAGGGCTGTTCATCACGGGGGCCAGCCCCAACTGGGTGCGTCTGGAAATCCATGACGACCGGGCAGAACTCCACCCTGCCGATGACCTCGTGGGCCTGACCACGTGGCAGACGGAACAAGCGCTCGACGGGCTGGGCGAATGCCTCTCCATCGGGCCCGCCGGCGAGAACGGGGTTCGCATCGCTTCGCCCCTCACCGCGGGTCGGCGCGCCGCCGGTCGGGGTGGCACCGGTGCTTCGTTCGGCTTCAAGCGGCTCAAGGCCGTGACCGTCACCGCCAGCAAGGAAGCGGAGGCTGAAACGCGCTATGCCGAGGCGTTTTCCCTCGCTGAAGCGATCAAAACCCAACGTTCCGAAATGGGCTTGCGTCGCAAGTCCGGCGACCCCTTCTACGCCTTTGGCACCAGCCGTGGGCCGCTCTATGCGGCACCCAACGGGCGCATGCCCACGGCCAACTACAGCTCAACGGATGCGAAGATTCCCGAATTGAACGCCCTCAAGGTGGGCGGCGGCGAGGGCGGTCAAACACCCGCGGCCGTCAAAGCCGGCGCAGCCCCCGTCCCCGTTGTTGCGACGATGTCAAGCCGTGAACTGTCGGGCGAGCACTGGCACGAGTCGCTACCCGACGCCAAGCAATCGGGATGCTGCGCCCCCTGCCCCATCGCCTGCGAAGCCGCTGACCGTCCCGTCGTGGACGGCGAAAAGGTGCGACGCCGCCCGGTTCACATGGACCGCGTGGACCGTCCGGAATACGAGACCTTGGCGCTGCTTGGCTCGAACCTCGGCATCGGCTCCAGCCTCGACGTGATGGACGGCAACGATGCCTGCAACCGGTTGGGTATTGACACCATCTCCGGCGGCGCTGCGCTCTCGCTGATGTGCGAAGTGGCCCAGCGTGGATGGTTGCCCGAAGGCTGGGCCGACCACTTCCACGCTCCGTTTGCGTTCGGTCGCTACGCCGAAGGCGACGTTGTCCCGTGGGCGTTCGGGGTCCCCGAACTGCCACCGCTGGCCCTCCACTTATTGGCGCACGCGACGCCCGGTGACGGGACGCTGTTCGGCACACTGACCGCCGGTGCCGTGGCCGCCAGCGAGCACATCGAGGCGCTCACCGGTCACCCGACCACCCGACTCACCGCTCACTGCAAGGGGCTTGACCTGCCGGCATGGGACCCCCGCGGCAAGCGCGGCAATGCGGTCGCCTACATGACGGCCAACGTGGGGGCCTCGCACATGCGAGCGGGCTACAAGGAGCCCACGGGGCTGCCGGACCGCTCGGCGGTGGACCTGATGGAGGAACTCATCGAGAGCCAGCACAGCATCGTGATTCGCGACTCGATGATCCTCTGTGCCTTTGCCAAAGGCGCCACGCCCGACGACGTGATGCTGCAGGCTTGGAACGCCATCACCGGGGAGGGCTGCACGTGGTCCGACCTCATGGAGCGTGCCCGGGTCCAGTGGGACACGGCGCGTCAATGGAACGCCGAACATTGGGCCCGTCAAGGCAAATCGGCGACGGAGGAAGACCTGCTCTCGTGGCGCTTGCGCAAGGAACCG
>WTJK01000050.1:3944-8999 GCA_011524855.1 Methanobacteriota archaeon
TGCTCGTGCAAGGGTGGATCCTCGTCGGTGCCCCGACCCCCGACCACACCAGCATGCCTGCTTGTCCCGATCCAACCGGCAATTGTGCTTCCCTCGCTCCTGAAGGCAACGTGCGCATGGACGCCACCTACGCCACTGTGGTGAACGCCAACGTCAGCGAAGTGTGGGCCGCATGGGAAGCGTGGCAGGTCGATGAAGGCTTGACCAGCGTGACCGAATCCACAAGCGACGACGGTGTTCGCTTCGGACACAGCGTTGCCATCACGCCGTTTTGGCGGTTCCCCGACGATGTGGTGGTCGAGTTCACACCCATGAACGACAACCGGACCGAGCTCCATCTGTACTCGTCTTCCCGTCTCGGTCAGAACGACATCGGGGTGAACCCCGACCGACTTGCTGGACTCCACGCCGCCTTGCTGGCCGCAGAAGCATGAACAATCGTGCGCCCCATCCTTGCGGCTTGAACCGTTGAACGGCCCCTCATTCGACCTTCAAATCGTCCCACCCGTAGGGGTAGGCTTCCTCGTCCACGAAGACCACGTTGACGCCGTGGCCGGATTTGTGAAACGCAATGAGCTGGATGTCGTGAATGCTGTGGCCCGTGGGCGCTTTGCCCAGCACCGGCAGTCGGTTTCGAGCGAAGAACGACCGTTTGCGCTTCGGTTTGGGGGCGTCGGGTGCCGCCTCATCGGGCGTCATGCTGCGTCGCGTGCCTTCAACATCGTCGAACCACGGCAACGGCCCCTCCGGTGAGAACCGCAGGCCGAGGATGAGATCCACCCCTGCCGTCTCCTGCGCTGCGTCGGCGTCGGCCCCGCTGGGGATGGCCGGTGCGTTGGGGTGGGTGTGCAACCAGTGCGTGAAGCGGCCGGCTCGGCTGCCGCGGTTGGCCGAAAACATGTCGTCGGTCCATTCCTCGGGCAGGTGGTGCACCGAATAGGAATCGCCGCGATTGACGATGTGGGCTTCCTTGATGAGGTGGCCTTGGCCCTGGAACAACCGGTCGTGAACGCTTGACCCCTCGAACGCCGCCTCCACCTCGGGGCGATGGCGGCGGTGTTCGTCCACGTCCAAACCGACGAGGATCTCGTCGGGCAGCGCCTGCAACGCCCACCAGACCAGCGATTGGAACACCTCCCCGGGCAGGTGCACCTGCGCCATGTAGCCCTCACGTTGTTCGTAGGAGGCTCGGTTGTACCCTGCCATCAGGGTCGCCAACCACGCCTCCACCATGCGTTCACCATCACGAAGTCCGATTTCAAGGGTCCGATTCGGCCAATCCTTGAAGAAGTGTCAACTCAGGAGGGGCACCATGGCGAAGAAGAAAGGCGGCTTCGGTCGGTTCCTTGGGGCCATCACGGGCACACCGTACGAGCGCCTGCTCAAGCAAATCGAAAAGGCCGAAGACAACATCGAGGACGACGACGACCTCGCCATCGCCCTTGAGGACATCGTGGACAAGGCACGCGAGGCCTACGACGAGGAAGAAATCGACGAGGAGGAACACGACCTCATCCTCGAAGCCGTGGAGGAAGCCGACCCGCAGGAACGCACCTTTGCCAAAATCTCGGGTGACGTTGACGAATTCTACGAAGGTGACGTGCCCAACGCCCCCGAACTCAAGCGCGAAAAGCGCGCCAACCTCGACGACCTCATGCGGGCCAAAGGGGACGAATTCCTCGGCAGTTTCGGCCGTGAGGAATTCGATGAGTTCCGCGAGCGCATGACCGAGGAATTCTACCAGGAATCCGATGATGCCATCCGGCAAGGTGACCACCAGGCCGAGATTCGAACGTCCAACCGCGTGTTCGGTGGCGCCGAGGACGACGTGGACGACGCCAAGCGCCGCATCGCCGAAGAGACCGGCATGGCGGACCCCAACACCGCTCCCGAGGAGGAGGACGACGAGGAATACGACGACAGTTACTCCATTGACGAGAACGGCGTGGAGTGGTTTGAGGACGAAGACGGCTACTGGTGGTACCGCGAAGAAGGGCAAACCGACTGGCAGCCCTACGACGACGAATGAGTCGCACAACCGTTATGCGGTGCCCATGAAACCTCGCCTGCATGGTGGGTGAAATCAACCGGGTCCTCGGCGACCTGTTGGACTTCCTCACCGACAACCTCTCCTTGTTGGGCATGCTGGTCAGTTTCGCCTACGTCATCGGTCCGAGTTGGATGGTGTTTCTCGAAAAGCGCGACAAGCTCTCCCGCTTGGGTGTGTGGTTGTATGCGCTCGTGGTCATGCCGATCATGGTGATGGGGCTGTGGTCCATCCTTCATCCCGACACGTACTGCAACGACCCGCTCCAGTACAGCGAGTTCCGGATGTTCTACCCGCTTTGGCTCCCGCTGTTGCCGCTGTTGGTGCATCAACACCGTTCATCCGACGTGCAACACCCTTTCCTCTACGGCATCATGCTCCTCGTCTTCGGTCTGCTGGTGTTCGCTCTCACCTTCGGCTACGAGGTGCTCCATCTCACCTACCAGAGCCTCCACGGGTCGGGCATCGATTTCACCGGCCCTGATGCGTGGGAATGCGCCGTGAAAGATCCGGAAGCCTACATGAGCGCCTCCCAAGCGATGGGCGGCAGCGTGGCCGGCTTCGGTTTGCTGCTGCTCATCACGATGGCATGGGGTCGTCGCCGTGCTGGCAAGCGGGACGACGGTGATGGTGCTGTGGACGCCGAGAATGCAGAAGGTGGCCGCCGCAGTCGCCGAAGCCGACGTCGCGGCCGCCGCAACCGAGGCGACGACGCCGATGATACCGGTGAAACGAACGAACCGAAGCGAAAGAAACGGATGCCCAAGATGTGAGGAAGCGCCGCAAGGGTGCAAGCGGTCACGTCGAACGGTACGGATCCCACACGGGTAAGGTGGCGAGTTCGAACTTCACCACGCCGACGTCAGCGCCCAACCGGACCATGGCCTCGTTCATGGTGGCCTCGCTTGACATCGCCACCACGGTCGCAGGGCGCGTGATGGTGGAGGCCAACAGCGTTTCCAGCACGGCTCGGCCGGTCGCTGGCGGCATGTAGTGATCGAGCAAGAGCACGTCGGGTGCAAAGGCCTCGATGTGGGCCAGCGCGTCGAGGCTGTTCCAGCGTTGTTCAAGCACCAGTGGAGCGATATTGACGCCCCCGGCGGTCAGCAACGCTTCGATGTCGTAGCCGTCCTCGAAGGCCAGCACCCGCACGTCAATGCCTCACGCAGGGATGGGTTGCTGTTCCCACCACGGCGGGGCCAAGAACCAACGGTCGTCGTCCGCAGGACGGTCGATGAGCGGCAGGCTGAGCACGGAGTTGGCGTCGATGTTCACGTTCATGCCCACGGCAGCACACGGGCTGGGCAGGTAATCCTCACCGGATTCGGTCAACACGACCTCGATGACGGCACCGGCGTCCAGGGTGACGTCCATGGGGTTGAACTCCATCAGCATCGTGTAGGACGACAACGGTAGAGCGGCTTGAGAATCGTAGCCGCCGTCTCGGTAGCGCACGTCCATCGTGGCGTGACCGATACGAAGGCCGTCGGCAAGCATGGTGGCGAACACTTGGCCGCCCTGGCATGTGAGGGTGTTGACCGAAAGGTGGAGCGTGGGCAAGCCCGAGATGTGGGCGTCCTCGGTCAAGGGGTCGAGCGTGAACGCCACCTGGCTGCTGGCACTGACGGTGCCGCTGTTGCCTTGCACCTGGTCGAGTGGCACCGGCCACCACGTCATGTCCTCAGGGGGCCATGTCGCCTCGACGTGCCACTGCCCGTCGTGGGTTTGGATTTGGACCATCGGTTCGGGCTCCTCGCCGATGTCCTTCAGGTAGTATTGGAACCAGCCGAAGAGCTCCACTGCCCAATCCATGCGGCTCATGTTCGGGTAGGCCTCCCGCCCGTAGCCGGAGGTCAACTCGCTGTGACGGTCGGGCTGATCGGGGTAGTTGTGCGCCCACTGGCCGGCGATGGCTCGGGCATTGATCCCGGCGTCCCGCATCAACTGGTAGGTGGGGAATGCGTGGTAAGGATCGACGTTCCAATCCTGCAGCCCCCACACGAGGTAAACGCTGCCACGGTAGTTTTCGAGCACGTCGGGGAGGTGGCGGCGCTCGTCCCAATAATCGTTCCAACGGTCCCCTCCGACCTCCGCACCGGCCCACGTCGTGAACGGGTTGAGGGGTCCGATGGCGTCGTCGGTGCACATGCGCAGGTCATCGTCGGTCGCATCGGCCGTGGCGCCTTCATAGAGCGCGTCGTAGAGCATGGCGCGGCTCTCGGACGAACCGTTGCGGTAGAACATCTCCTGCACACCGATGGAGCCGGAAATGGGGACGATGGTTTTCAGATGGGGCGAGGGGTTCTGCGCCGCCTCCCAATTCGTGGTGCCAGCGTAGGATTTGCCCATCAAGCCGACGTTGCCGTTCGACCATTCCTGTTCGCCGAGCCACTGCACGACGGCTTGGATGCCCACCTGTTCGCCCAGGCCTTTGACGTCCTGGCAGTGCGTGGACTGGCCGGTGCCAAAAGTGGAGGCTTGGGCCAAGGCGTAACCGTGCGGTACGAAGGTGTCGTAGACCCACTTCCCCACGCCGCCGTCGGGGACGGTGTTGGGATCGGAGTCCGCACCCGCAATCCCTTCGCCGCCAAAGTCGTAGTACGGATGGATGGTCATGATGACGGGCACCTTGGTGCCTTCAGGTACGTCCGGCAGCCACAGCGCCACGTGCATCAAATCAGGGCCCGGGAAGCCGGCGTCCTCCTCGCTGGCGGGAAGCGTCACTTCCACAAAGTGCTCTTCGTAGGGCAAGGCTTCGTACGTCCCGTTTTCGGGCAGTTGGGCCCGCAGGGTGTCCATGGGCAGCTTCATCGTGTGACGGTCCTGAAGCGGTGTGTCCCACCAGTCCCCGGAAAACGCCGCCGAACGGTTGTCGTCGATGACGGTGGGTTCTGCGCTCATGGCGAGCATCAGAAAGACGATGGCGACGGCCACGGTGGCACCGCCGCTGAGGTTCATTTGGCGGCGGCTCGACCCTTCGGCTTTCGCTTCCATGGCGGGGTCCGGCA
>WTJK01000050.1:9099-13681 GCA_011524855.1 Methanobacteriota archaeon
TTCATTTGGCGGCGGCTCGACCCTTCGGCTTTCGCTTCCATGGCGGGGTCCGGCACCGGCTCAACACCGCTGTCGTTTGTCCCCGTGGCGGCGGTGCTCATGGTGCCTCTCCGGTTGACAAGGCGCGGTCCGGTTTGATGAGGCTAACGCTCGGCTGCTCAGGCTTCGGTGGCTGCAGCTGATGCGGGCAGGGCGCGCATCAGGGCGCTGGCGTGGAGCAACAAACCCATGGCGATGACGGCGTGGACGTGAGCAATCCAGGACATGCTACCGAACATTTCCCCCATGCCGTATTGAATGACCCAAGCCGTCAACAGGCCGAAACTCATGCCCTTGACCTTGCTGTCGTCGGTTTTCGACATCATGACCAAGGCCACGATGGCGATGCAGAGCACCAAGCCCAGCTGAGCGGTGTAGGTGTGACTGGCGATGTTCGAGCCGTAGGCGGCTGACAGGCCGGTCGAGGCTTGCCCCAGCATCACCAAGATGACGATCATCACGAGGGTGCGGGCGTTCTTGAGGTGAGAAGCGTTCACTGCGGAGGTTTCCATGTTCCCTCGACAGCAGGGGTGATTTTTCTCCTTAGCGGTGGCGAGGCGGTCCACCGTTTCTTTCTTGACACGGCGAGCCCTCCCAAGGCCATGCGGGGCGAACACCGGCTGAGTGTCGCGTTGGTGGTGGTGCTGATGTTGCCGCTGCTGCCCGTCGTTGGTCCGGCAAGCGCGGAGCAACCGCTCTGGCGCAGCGTGGGCCTTGACCCGGACGATTGGACCGACCGACCCTCCACCGAGGATTCACCCATGATGCAATCCTACAGCGGCAACGCTGTGATTCGGATGACGGTCTCCTACGTGGACGGCCACCCGTTCTTGGGTAACGAGCGAGTGGAGGACGCCGAGGTCATCATTGAACTGTTCGAAGCCTGGGCGCCCATCACCACGGACAACATGATCCAGCACGTTGAATCGGGACTGTACGATGGCATTTTCTTCCATCGCGTCATCGATGATTTCGTCACCCAAGCCGGCGACCCGACGTGCAAGCGCTTGGTGGCTTACCCGGCCACCAGCCCTGAATGCGGCAGCGGCGGGACGGGTGAAACCATTCCGCTCGAGCACCACGAATCGCTCTCTCACGTGGACGGTGCCATCGGCATGGCCCGCAGCGCCGACCCCGATTCCGCGGACTCGCAATGGTACATCGCCGAGACCGAAGCTCACGGGCTTGACCCCGAGAACCGGGACGACGAGGGCTACGCCACCTTTGGCATCGTTCGAGACGGCATGAGCCACATTCGCGCCATCGCTCGCAGTCCCACAAGCGATGACCCAACGGGCATCGAGGACATCCAGAACCCTGCCTCGTCCGCCGGTCGACCGCTCTACGAGGTCACCGTGGTGAGGATGGAGATGATCGGTGTGGCTGACCCCGACGGCACCATCCGAAACCCACCCGTTGAGGCCGCATCCAGCGATTGGTCGTGGTTGCCCAGCGGGCCTGCAGCCGTTGGCTGGTTGACGCTGCTCGCCTTGCCCGTGGCAGCCATCTGGGCGCGCACCGAAGCACCGGCCCGCTTTGACGCTCCGCTGGTGATGGAAGCAGAATTGATGCCGATGGAGGTCCCCAACAAAGCGAACGGTCCGGCTGAGGATGCTGCGGCCGACCGAACATCGGACGCATCAGCGAGGGATTGAGTCGATCTGCGGGCGTGCGCATGCGTCCAGCACGACGTGCCTCACACGCGGAGCGAACCATTTGACCCGCTCAAGGTGCTCGGCCGTGAACCGAAACGGGCGGCCGTGCTTGATGGCAAGACCGTTGAGCTGGTCCACGGTGCGCTCCGCCCATGCCTCGATGCGCTCTTCTTCGACGTTCATGTGGACGTGCAACCAACCACCGCCGTCGCGCAGGCACCTCACGGCGGCCTCCCAAGCCGCTTCAGAAGAAGGCAGGAGCCCAAGGTGGACCCGGTCTGCTTGGCCGGTGAGTCCGGCCATGGCCTCGGCGTTGTCACCTTGATGGACGGTAAGCCGTTCCTCCACGTTGTTGAGCCCCGCTGAGGTTCGCAACCCTGCGACCGATGCCGGGTTCCATTCGCAGGCGTGCACGTGCGCTGCATGACCGTGAACAAGCATGGGCAGCGTGTAGTAGCCCACGCCAGCGTAGGCGTCCACCACCGTTTCCCCCGAGAGGTCGAGTTGCCCGATGCGTCGACGTTCGGTGACGTTGCCTGACGACCACATCACGCGGGCAGCGTCGAACCGGTAGGCGATGCCGTGGTCCATGAAATCGGCTTGGGTCGAGCCGTGCAGCAGCGTGACCTGAGGCGAACGAAAATTGTCGCTGGCGATGGGTGCTTGGACCGCCAGGGAACGGCCGCCCAACGCCTCGGCCACGTTGGCCCACAGTTCCCCCGCCCGTTCGTGACGATGTGCGTCGTCCCATGCACGGCCGGTGAAGCTGCCCTCGGGAACGAGAACAAGTTCGCCAAGGCGTTCCCATTTGCTGGGACGCTGCAGGTCGTGGGGGGCAGGCCGCTGGAGATGGTGCTGGAACCATTCGTCCACGGCGCGTGCGAGGCGTCGGTGCGGGTCCACGGCCGGGCGCCGTTCGACCGTGCGCTGGTCAGATGCAAGCACAGTGACGCCTTCATCGGCGATCGCAGCTCGCTCCGTAGCGGAGAGGGAGTGGGTGAGAGGAAAACCCACGCGGCCCCCTTCGTTCAGGGGTTGAACCTCTCGAAGAAGCCAACCGGCTCCCTTGATCGTCGCATGGGCCAGCGCCCCTTGGTCGGAAGGCACCCAAACGAACCAAACCGTTTCGACCGGTTCGCTCATGAGCGTTTGAGGAGGGGAACTCCTTTCAAGGTCCCGTTACCTGCGGTTAACGGTGACCTCCGTGCACGCACCGGCCAAGCCGACCGCCCGCTTCTTCTCGACCATGATGCTGGTGATGTTCTTCACCCCGTTCATCGCTCCCTTCGTGAGCGCCACGGGCATGCAGTCATGCAGCACCCTCGGCGGGACGTGCGACGAGTACGACCACGCCGAGGACATGACACCCAACAACCAAGACTGGGTCGAGGGCACGTACGATTTCACCCTCACCTCCACCTCGTCCATTGATCTGGTTCTCACGTGGGCTGTTCGTGAATTCGACCGCGACTCCATCGGCTTGGGGTCCGGGACACTGATCGGCGATGCGTTGGAAGATTCCGACGGCTTGGATTCGAACGACGGCGCTCCTGCGGATTTGATTCGGCAAACGTTCAACCAAGACATCGACGGGTCAGGCACCACCGTGGGCAACTCGCTGAAAACCGAAGTCAACGACGCCATCGAGGACGCTCTCACCTCGGGCTTCGGCACCGTGACGAGCATTTCCACCGATTATGTCAACTCGTTCACGAACCAAGGCGTCACGACCGCTTGCTCCACCGACGACACCACCGATGCTGCTGATGAAGGCGCGCCGGTCGACAACGTGTTCGAGCCCCCGCTTTGCTTCCGAGCCGTCGCTTCGGTGGAACTCTCCGCCAGCCAGTTCAATTTGGCAGGTTCGGAGAACCTTGACCTTGAGCGCACCTACCAAGGCCTGTTGACCATGGGCGCTGAGATCAGCACCGATTTCCAGTTGACGGCCCAGCCCGGCCACCGAGCTGACTTCGCCATCAACCCGCCGTCCTACTCCACCGTCCTGGCCGTCGACGACAACGGGACCCTCGCCGCCCGGTTGGGCACCCCGAATTTCTGGGCAGCCGAGTGGTCCATGGACCACCTCAACGCCACCGAGACCGACGGGAACCTGTTGCAAACCGTTGAGATGATGATGGGTCACCGCAACACGACGGCCACGCCCACCGTCCATGTTCCCGAAGGCAGCAAGGCCATCGATCTGAGCATCGTGCTCGACCTGCGCGACGAAACCGCCGCCACCGTGGATTTCGTGGCCGGCCTGTATTACCTTGACAACCAGACCCTGTCGGATTGGGGCATCAACATGTTCGAGGTGTCCTCCGCTGCCAGCATTCCGCTCATCACCTCCGACGGCATTCGCTTGGCGTACCACAACGACATCGTTGACCTCACCGCCTTTACCAGCCAATTCCCGGTCGGCGACATCGTGGAGGGCATCGCCGACACCGTCGCCGGCGTGGGCGACATCGAAATGAGCGACATGACGTGGGTCAGCACGACCGACGGCACGGGCAATTTCGAAGCCCCCGGCGGTCTGAACTACTCGCACACGACCGGATGCACCGAACCGGTCACGGCCGACCAAGACCTGCACTATTGTTTGGCGGGCGAGGTGGCGATGGATGCCTCGTACCCCATCTACCTGCAAACGACCAGCCAACCGTTCAGCATGTCCCTCATCGACATCCTGCAGGAATACAACACCAACGACATGATGGACAGCTTCCTCGACGGCGTCCAACAACGGGACCTCGAGCGGCTCATGAACGCCGGCTTGTCCCTCGAGACCGTCATCAATTCGAGTTACCTTGACGCCATCGTGCCCTCCAACCTGCCGCCTTCTGAACTGACAGTGGAGATCCTCATGCCCTCGTGGGTGGTGAACA
>WTJK01000050.1:13781-29388 GCA_011524855.1 Methanobacteriota archaeon
CTGCCGCCTTCTGAACTGACAGTGGAGATCCTCATGCCCTCGTGGGTGGTGAACAACGACGGTGGGTCCAGCATCGTGCTTGAAAAGACCCTCAACGGCACCCAAGCCACCGACGTGTCCTTCCGCGGGACGGACCCGTGGGATTGGCAGCACGAAATCACCAACGAGGACGACCAGGTGCTGTGTTACGCCAACCAGTCGACCTGTGTGTCGAGTGCAATACAGTTTGATTGGTCGGAATTCAACCTCAACGAATGGTCTCAATCCGTGAGTTTCACCTTCGCCCTCGAAGCAGAGGTCAGCATTTACCGCGTGGGCCTGCCCACCGACCAGTTGCCACAAAACGGCGACACCCGTGTCCAGATGGACGCCGTCCCCTCGGATTTGGTACGCCTGCTCATCGACCTGTCCAGCCGTATGGAGGAACCGTTGACGTCGGGAGAATTCGAACTCTGTGACCCGGCGGACTCGGACCTCTCGATCTGCGACGAATCGGTGGAACTCATCGCCACCCGGCAGGGCATGAAGGACTTCGCCACGCAGATGGGAGAACTCGTCACGGCCGGTATTCACGATTTCGGCACCCTGGCGGAGGAAAACGACAGCATCGCAGCGATGGATCTCTCGAGTTTCATCATCCAGACGTCCATTGACGGGATCGAAGCCCCCGATGAGGTCGTAAGCGACGACGAACCCATCACCATGACCGTCACCATCCCCGAAGTGGAATTCACCATCGGCGTTGAGGCGGACTTCAACCAGGTCCAGAACGGCGACATGAGCGGTCTGCGTTTGAGCGTCGTCACCGACACCCTCCAGAGCATGTTCGTTCAACCGCTCCGTATCGTGACTGACGCCTTCACCCACGGACTGACCGCATCGGTCGTCAGCGGGGACGGCGTGACCTACCCGCCTGCGGGTCAGGACAAAATCAGCTTCTCGACCGGTACGGTCAACACGACCGTGATGGAAGAAAACAACCTCGCTGTGTCCGGCCCGGTCACCGTCACGCTGCCCCGAGGTGTGGAACTCGTGGGGGCCACCTCTTCATCGGGCAACCTCGTCATTCGGGAGGACGGCGGTCGCCAAACCTTGACCTACACCATCCCGCCCGGTGAGTTTGAGGATGACATTTCGTTCAGCGTCCGTGTGGGCTGGGTGTACTTCCTGATCCAGTTCTGGATTTACCCGACCATCGTGTTCTTCCTGCTGTTCATGATGGTTCGACGGTTCCGTCGGCGTCGCAAGAACAAGAAGAAGAAGCTCGCGAAGCGCCAAGAAAACATCAACAAAGCACAGTTCAGCGACGACCAGTTCTCCAACGCGGTGCTCACGGGCTTCAGCAGTCCGGGGCTCAATCACGGTGAGAACATCAAGGAAGTTCCCAGCATCGACGACCTTTGAGGTCAATGAAGCGCATCGTGGATGCGCTGGGCCAGGGACGGGCCGATGCCAGGCACCGTCTGCAATTCCACCACCGTGGCATGCTCGATGCCCTTTCGGCCCCCGAAATGACGGAGCAAGGTTTGCAGTTTCTTGGCACCCAGCCCTTCCACACCTTCGAGGGGGTCGGCCAGCCGGCTCCTGCTGCGTCGTTGGCGGTGGAAGGTGTTGACGAACCGGTGGGCTTCGTCGCGAGCGTGAACCAACACGCGTCCTTGGCGGTCCAGCACCAGCGGTTCATGGTGCCGTCGGTACACGGTTTCCTCACGCTTGGCCAGTGCCGCAAGGGGGAAGCGGTCGGCCCAGCCGTGCTCTTCCAGTGCTTGTTCAATGGTGGAGAGGTGGGTCTCACCGCCGTCGATGAGCAGCAAGTCGGGCCATTCTTCCTGGCGCTTCGCCCAGCGAACGACGACTTCTTTCATCATCCGAAGATCGTCCATGGCCTCGCCTTTGACCACGTACTTGCGGTACTCGCCTTTTGCCGGACGCCCGTTGCGCATGACGACGCTTGCGCCCACCCGCTCATCGCCCAGCAGTTGCGCCATGTCGAAACACACGACATGGTCCAAACTCGGCAGACCGAGCAATTGAGCGCCTTCATCGGCGGCTCGTTGTTCCAAGGACCCGCTGGATTTGGACACCAGTCGCGTGAGTTGGATTTCCGCGTTTTGACGTGCGAGCGTAGCGAGGTTCTCCAGGTCGCCCCGTTGCGGCGTTCGCACCTCGACGTTGCTGCCGCGTCGCTCGTTCAGCCAATCGTTGAGGCCGTCGAAGATGGGCACCGGGCTCAGCAACAACCGCGGCGGTCGTCGGTGTGCGTAGTGTTCGGCGATGAACATGGAGACGGTTTCACCGACGTCGTCTCGATGGACCACCGGCCATGCTTCCTGACCTTGGACCACCCCTTCGTCGGCGTGGAGCACGACCACGGCCGCCAGGTCACCCTCTGAGGCCACCCCGATGGCGTCGCAATCCCGGTAGACCTTGCTGGACACGATGTGCTGGGCCGTGGTGGCTCGCACGGCTCGAATGGTGTCGCGGTGATGCGCAGCCAGTTCAAACGCTTCTTCATCTGCGGCTTGCTCCATGTGCTCCACGAGCTCTTCGAGCAGGGCCGTCGCATCGCCGTTGAGGACCCGTCGCACGTTGGCGACGCGCTCGTCGTACCCGCTGGGGTCGATGCACGGTCCGGCGCACAAACCAATGTGCATGGAGAGGCATCCTTGGGGCAACAGTTCCTTGCAGTCACGGATGCCGAATTCTCGACGCAACAATTGCATGACCTGCTTGGCTGCTCCGGCGTTGGGAAACGGCCCCCATTGCTGGCTGCGCTTGGGGGGCCGTCGGGTGTACATGATGCGCGGGACCGCTTCGTTGGTCAGCACGAGGTAAGGGAAGGATTTGCCGTCCTTGAGCATGGAATTGAACCTCGGCATGTGCTCTCGGATCAGTTGCCGTTCGAGCACGAGCGCGGCTTGGGGGGTCTGGGTGACGATGCATTCGATTTCGTCGGCTCTTGACACCAGTTCGGGGATCATGGCACGGTCGGGGTTGGTAGCGAAATAGGACCGGATGCGCTCGTTGAGTCGGGTGGCTTTCCCGACGTACAACACCCGGCCTTGTTTGGTCTTGAACAGGTACACGCCCGCTGCCTTTGGCAGGTGGGTGGAAGCCAAATCCACGGGCATGGTTCAACGACACCAGCGGACGCACAAAAGCCCACGCTTTCAGAGGAGGACACGAACGGGGTGGCTTCATGAAGGGGCGAGTGGACCTCAAAGGCGTTCACCATGCTGACGCGAGCCCAACGGAACCTTCTGCGCCATCTGGCGTCGTACCCCGATGCGCTTGTGGAAGCGTGGGACGTCCCCCGCGACCTGTCCCTGCCGGGATTGTCCGATGCGATGGGCGTGGTTCGTTCGGGCCTGAACGCCCCCCTCAAGGCGCTCGAATCTGCCGGTTTTGTGACCAAACGCATGGCGCACGTCATCGGCGGTGGTTCGCGTCGCCGTCACGTCCATCACATTACGACCGCCGGTCGAGCCTGGTTGGAGGACAACGAGGACGAGGCCCTCGCCCCCTCACCAAGCCGGCTTGAGCCGGGGCCATCCCACGATGCGTTGGCATCGGCCGCTCCAGCTGCGACACCCACCCTCCAACGCCTGGTGGGTCGCGAGAGCGCCATGAGAGCGGTGGAGGAGCGTCTGGACGATGGGGGCGCCGTCCACATCCAAGGTATGTCAGGCATCGGCAAAACAGCGTTCGGTCAAGCCTTGATGCATCGGGCCAAGGGTTCGATGTGGGTCACCTGCGATGCGTTCACCGATGCGCAGGCCTTGGTGCGGGGCTGGGACCGTCGTTCAGCGGAAGCACCCTTGGATGCAGCCGCACTGCTGGACACGGCGCTCGGACTGAACGGGACGTTGTTCGTTGACGATCTCCATTTGGTGGACGCAAGGCACCTCCCCGATGTGGTGGGGTTGCTGAACGGCATCGTGAACGGCGGTGGACGACTTGTCACGTTGGCCAAGCCGCCGCTGGAGGTCGAACTGAACGGCGAAGTCCACGTGCTGGGCCCGCTTGAACCCGAGATGGCAGCCGCGTTGTTGCCCGAACACTTGGAGGAAGCCGATCGTTTGGCCATCGCCCGTGCCCTCGGTGGTCACCCCATGGCGTTGCACCTTCACCGGGTGGGTGATGCCCTTCCCGAAGCGGACGAACATGTGCAAACCTACGTGACACAGGCCGTGCTGAGCGGGCTGGAGGCGGACCTGCACGATGCGCTGGATGCGCTGGTGTTGTTTCCCCGTCCCCTTCCTGCAGAACAGGTGCCCCATGCGGCTGTCATCGGCACCCTCGATGACCATGCGTTGCTGCGATGGAGTGCGCTCAACAACCGATTGGAGATTCAACACGTCGTCCGCAACGTGCGACGGGCCATGCTGGCGCCCGAGACCCTCCAGCGTCTTCACGCCGAGGCTGCCCAGCATTGGGCCGGTCGTGCATCGAGCGAGGAGTTTGAGGTGTTGCGCCTCTACCACGAACTCGCAGCCGGCCAGCGACCCGAGGACCTTGTGGAGCGCGTCAATGCGCTGATGGCGGGTCAGCACGGGCCTTTGGCGGTGGTGTTGGCCGGAGCGCTCCAGCAGGATGAAGCGGACGAGCCGCTCAACGCCTTGGCGGGGCACGTCGCCCTGCACCGGATGGAACTGGATACCGTACGTCACCATCTCGAACGGTTGACGCCCGGGGCCCGTCAACGACGCTTGGCGTACGGTCTGGCGGTAGCCGAGGGCGACGAATCATCGGCAGCTTTGCTGGTGGAGGAAGCCAGCCAAGACGATGGATTGGAAGCGTCGCGACTGCTGCTCGCTTCCGCCGTTCAAACCGTAGAGGACAGCCTCTTCGACGAGCGTTTGGAGGTGAGTCCGGGGGCGGTGTCGTCGTTGTTGGACCGCATCGTCCTCCCCGACCGTCCTGAACTGCGCACCCCGCTCACCGTCGGCATGGCGCTGGTACGTCACGCCATGGCGTTGCGCCAAGGTGATGTTGACGGCGCTCGAGCGGTGCGAGAAGCGCTGATTGCGGTCAGCCACGCCGACGACCCGACCGTTCAACAGTTGGCCGTTCGAGAGGCCTTGACTGCGGGCGACTTGAACGGTGATGCACTTGCGGAGCGTCTCTCCACCGTCGCCGCAGGCCAACCCACGCCGTTGCACGCAGCGTTCCTCAACCTGGCCGGCGCGGAACAAGCGATGATGGCGGGTGACCGTTCTCTTGCAGCGACGTTGCACGCCGCTTTGCCGTTACCGTCCTCCCTTCCCAGCCTCGGTCAAACCGCCCAACGCTATGCAGCTCGCTGGTGGTACCTCAGAGCGCACCTCCACCCCGAGGAGCGACGACGCTGCCTTCAGGAATCCGCAGCACGATTCCGGCGTGCAGGATGTCACCGTGCCGCACGGCAGGCGGTGGCGCGGTTGCACCGCTCGATGTAATCTAGAGTTCAGCGCCGATGAGGGTTTGGCTGTCCTTCAAGCCCGGCAGCGACCGAATGTCCTCGACAATGCATCGCGTGATGTCGTACTCGTTCTCGGCTTGGACGCGTGCCATGAGGTCGTATTCGCCAAACAGCATCCAACGCTGGGTGACCAATTCGATGTTGTCCAGCCCGTTCAGCACCGACGCTTCCTGGCCCGGGAGGGTGGTCATCAACACGAAACCAACGGCCATCAAGCACCCTCCACGGCGATCATCGTTCGGGTCTCGCGGACCCCTTCGATTTGACGGAAGGTGTTCATCAAGAGGTCACTGAGTGCTTTGGAATCGGTGGACGTGATGCGAACAAGGAGGTCGAATTCGCCGTAAAGGGCGTGGACTTCCGCCACATCGGGATGGTCGGCAAGGGCCATGTAAACGGCTTGCTCATGGCTGGGTTCGGTCTTGAACAGGACAAAGGCGTCGGGCACGGACAACACACAACATTGGCGTCTCTTGATGCTTCCGTGACGATGAATGACCCGAACACCGGCCCGAACCCTTGAAGAGATGCAGACTCAACCTCCGCTCATGGACCACCGAAGGCCGTTGTTCCTTTCCATCGGGTTGGTGGTCATTCTCATGCTGACACCGTTGGTCAATGTCGTGTTGACCCATCCGAGCGCCCTCGATGCAGAGGCAGACGAGGGCCTTCCCGCCAGCGGTCGAGCGCAAGTCACGTGGTCGGGTGACCAGACGTTGAGCTCGAGTTACACCGTCCCGGTGTCGGATGAGCTGATCATCCAAGGCTGCACCACCGTTGAGATGGCTGCAGGTGCACGATTGTACGTGGAGGGTCGCCTCACGGTTCAAGGCACGGCCACCTGCCCCGTCGTGATGTCGTCCAGCGGTACAGGGCTCCACAACGGCGTCCAATTCAACGCCTCATCGGCCGGCCGAGGGTCGCTGGTCCAGCACTTGACCGTTGAAGACGCCGTGTACGGTGTGACCATGTACGGTGCCAACCCGGTCGTTGAGAACCTCACGGTCGTGAACCCATCGAGGGTGGCCGTGGATTTGTTCTCCAACGCCGCACCACGCCTCACCGATCTCGTTGTCGATCAGGCCGGGCGCGACCTTGCCTCGCAATCGGACTGGCGTTTCGGTTTGGGCCTGTCCGTGGGCAGCGGCTCAACACCCATCGTCAATCGGGCGACGTTCAGCGACGTGCTGACCCGCTCGGTTAACATCTGGGGCGCCTCTGGGGGCCTGTTCAACGGCATCACCATCGACAACACCACCGGTTCGAGTTGGGTCATGGTGGCGGGCGTGTGGGTTGAGGACAGCCAACCCTTGTTGACCAACGTCTCCATCGACACCTCCGATACCGGTATCGTGGTTCGTCACATTGACGACGGCGGGTACACGCACGCCGTCGGTCGACACATCACCGTCTCAAACGCCATGTATCGGGGCGTGTACGTGGACAAAAACAACCACACCAACTACACCAACTACGAGACAGCTGATTTCACCAACTTGACCGTTCGTGGAACAGGGTCATCCGGTGCCTTGACGCCCAACATCGGTTTTGCCGCCATCGACGTCAACGCCACAGGCGCCTGGTTTGAGGACACGTTGGTGGAAGATTCCACCACCGTCGGCGTTCGGTTGTACTTCGTGGACAGCACCACCACCTTCCGGGGATTGGTCATTCGCGATTCTGGTGACCCGGGGCAGGGTCCGCACGAGGCGGGACTGGCGATTCGCTCGTCGGATTTTGCGCCCACCTTTGACGGGCTGGAAATCAGCGGGTCGGTGGGCCCCGGCGTTGCTTCCACTTCAGGTGGGGCCATGCAGGGCAGCGATTGGCACCTTCACAACAACACCCACCAAGGGCTCTCGGTCAACCGGGCCATCCTTGAGGTGAGCGGGATTGAACTCCATGACAACGGCCGTTCGGGTGCCCAGATCGTCGACGCTCGCTCCATTTTGCTGGAAAACCTCACGGCTTCCAACAACGGCGGAAACGCTTCCACCAACCCGTTCCCTGAGCATCAAGCCGGACTGTACTTCGAGGACGCCAACGATGTGGAAACCTCCTCCGGCGACGTGCGCTGCCGTAACTGCACCGTCACGGGTTCAACCGGGCACGGCATCCTGGCCGTGAATTCCGTCGACCTGTGGTTGGAAGGGCTCACGGTCCATGGCAACGCCGCCGACCGGCCCGGCCTCATGGTCGATAACCTGGCTGTCCAACCCTCGGGCGCCACCGGTCGCCTCCACATTTCGGGGGCCGATGTCGCCACCGAGGCCGTTGGTGAACCGGCGGTCCATCTGGACCGTGTGGCGGCCTTCATCGACGACCTCACCACATCCGGCAACAACACCGGTGTCGTGTGGCGCGGCGACAACAACGGTCAGCTCTCCTCGTCCTTGTCCAACAGCGTGTTGTCCGGCACGGGGTGCTTGGTCCTGACCGGTCACGATGCCTTGGCCGGTGCTGGCAACACCCTTGGTACCGACTGCTTGGGTACGGTCCAACTCGTGGACAGCCACGTCAACTGGTCGGGTTTGGTGGACGCTGCTGGCCAAACACCCACCCCCAACGTCATCGAACTTGACGCCACTTCCACCCTCCATCTCCACCAACCCGTGGACGTGGCACTGGCGGACGCCGTCCTCGCCAACGGGGCCGTGATGGACGTGGCGTGGGACGTGCTCGTGTGGGTCATCAACAACTACTCCAACGGTGTTCCGGACGCAGCCATCAACGTGAGTTTTTCACAGATCGAGCCAACGGTGCTCGAGACCACCGACGACCTCGGTCAGCGCTTCCTCCCCGATTTCATCGGCCAACGTTGGACCGCTTCGGGGCCATCCGCCACGACCACCCTCACGGTGAACTGCGGGTACGACAGCACGTTCAACTCGACCACGGTGGACCTTGACGACGACATCACGGTGTACTGCGTGCTGCCGCTGGACAACCAAGCACCGTTCTTGCGCTGGACCTCACCGGAAGACAGCAGTGTGTTCCCTTCCCAAGCCGAAGTGACGTTCAACGCCAGCGATTCGTGGGATTTGGACAACGACACGCTGACCTACACGTGGACCTCGTCGTTGGACGGTGTTGTTGCCACGGGGACCCCCTCGTTTGTTGCCAACAACCCGGGTTTCACCGCCACGCTCAGCGACGGTATCCACCAGTTGACGCTCGAGATTTGCGACCCCAGTCGATGCGTCAGTGAAACTCGTACCATCGAACTGGTCAACCTTGCACCCGTGTTGAGCCTGGTGTTTGAACCGGCCCTCAACCCGTGGAGCGAGCTGGTGATGCCCCAAACCGGGACCGTGAGCATCAACACCACCGGCACGTACGATCCCGAAGGTGACGACTTCGCCTGTTTGATCGGCTTCAGTGGCTACAACCGGCAAGGGCCGGGCTGGGGCAACAGCTACACGTGCCCCGAAACCCTGTCATACACGTTTGACCATGTTGACGACGATCCACCCGCCTCGTTCACCCTCACGGTGATCACGTTCGATCGGGTCGGGAATTACGCCAACTACAGCGTTCCGGTCATGCTGTACAACGAACTCCCCCAGGCATCCTTCACGGTGGAACGGGACACCAACTTCAGTTCCTCCACCCTCGTCCTGAACGGCACCGCCACCGTCGATGCCGAGGGGGACACGGTGCGGGCCACCTACACGTCGTCGCTCGACGGGGTGCTCAGCACCGACGGCCTGGTTTGGGAAGGTCAGCTCTCACGCGGTGTTCACACGTTGACACTTGAGGTCAGCGACGACCGCCCGGAACACGTCAACGCTTCCACCACGCACACGCTGCTGGTGACGGTCGACAATTCGGCCCCGGTGGCCAACATCGCCACCCCGGGGTCCGCCACCTACGATTCTTCTGAACTGATCTGGTTCTCCGCCAACGGGTCGGGCGATTTCGATGCCGACTGCAGCACCTTCCCTGAAACCGGCGATTGGCGTTGCGTGCCCTTCCAGCCCGCCGGGGGTTCGGAATTCTTGGTCGTGGTGTGGGAGAGCGACCTCGACGGCCGATTGACACCTGAGGGCGAGGATTGGCTCATCTTTGACGCTCGATTGAGCGCAGGCCAGCACACGATCACCCTCTCGCTTGACGACGGCATCAACGAGCCGGTCGTTACCTCACGATCCGTGACCGTTACCGCTTCCGCTCCCGTCTTGGGTTTGGTCAGCCCGCTTAACGGCACCCAACACCCTTCGTCAACGGTGTTCAGCCTCGACGTAAGCGACAGCGTGGACCACGACGGCGACGCCTTCACGGTAACGCTTCGCTCCTCGCTCGTGAACGACCCGTTGTTGACCGGTGTGGACCCCAACGCCACCCACGCCTTTGGCCTGCCCGCCGGCGAACACGTCATGACCGTGACCCTTGAGGACAGCACCGGCATGAGCCGGGACGAGACCTTCGTGTTGACCGTCGTTGAATCCGCACCGGTGCTGGTGCTGGAATCGCCCGAGAATCGAGCCTCCATCGAACCCGGTGGCGACATCGTGCTTGCCGAAGCCTCCTACGATGCGGACAACGACCTCGTCGTTCGGGAGTGGCGTCGTTGGTCCACCGCCTCCGTGCAGCCCGAGGTCATCGCCACCGCCTCACAGGCCACCCTTACCGGCTGGATGCCTGGTGAATACCACCTCTCCCTGTACGTGGAGGACGCCCGAGGTCACAGCGTGGAAGAACACCTGAACATCACGGTTCAATCCAGTCTCCCCCGCTTGGACGGTGACTCCTTGGTGCTGAGCAGCACGTCGTTTACACAGGACGAACTCAACACCCTCACCTTCAGCATCGTGCTGGATGACGCCGACGGGACGACCCAAGATGTTCGGGCCAACATCACCCTCGGCCTCCAACAGTGGGAGGCCAACTTGAGCGACGCCGACGGGGACAACGTGTGGGAAGGAAGCCTGGAATGGCGTCCGGAAACCACCGGCCGTCCGAACTTCAAGATCATCGCACGAGACGGCGAAGGTGCCAACGTCAACATCGACATCGTGACCCGCACCCTTGTGGTCGAAGCGCCTGAAAACGACGCCCGGGCCGTGTATTTCGCTGCCGGTGTCGGCGGTTTCGCGCTGGTGTTCGCCCTTGTGGCCTTCCTCGTGGTTCGCCGCAAGCGGGCCATGGAGGACATCGACGTGCTGACGTCTTGGGAGGCCTTCCGGGCGCCGGCCAAGGAACCTCAGGTCAAAGCGATGCCCGACCTGCCGCCCGTGGACGGTACGGAAGAGGTCGAAGCCTCAATGGACGACGCCTACGTTGAGTGACGTTCAGACGAAATCCCCCGTTCCAAGCAACGCACGGTCGGTGGCGCGGTGTTCCTCGGTCTGTGAGGAAGGTCCCCAAACCCAATACCCGGCTTGGTACAACGCAAAACTCAGCCACGCCTCCACGTCCTTGCAGGTCTCAGGATCGAGGTTCGTGAAACCGTAGCGATGGGTCATGTCTTCAACGCAGGGCTTGAAGAATTTGGAATGCGAAAAGCGGTGAATCGGCCACCCGTCCGGATGCCCTCCGAGGTGTTGTCGGAACCGTTTTTTGACGGTTTTTCTCGTGGCCTCAACGAACACGAACCCCTTGATGTCGGTACCAAGTTCTGGAAAATCATCGTTGGGAAACCGGCGTGTGCTCAAGCCTTCGTCAAACCGTACAATCGCCGGGTCCAGTCGGGCGACGTACACCTTGGCGCCCTGCGGGTCCACCTGATGCTTCTCCCTCATCCCGTGAAGGTAGGTGGTCAACCGCACCACAGGGTCCATGACCATACCAGATGAATTCCACTTTTCTCCATCTGTTTTGCATCGGCCAAAAGGACGGATGCCACTCAAGCTCCCGTTGTTCGACGGCTGCTGTCAAGCGGTCTGCTCGGGAAGGTTTCCTTGCTCGGAATCGGGGTTGTCGGGCAACGCCCCCCACTCCGTCACGGTGCGGTGCAATCCGAAGCGCTTGGCGTAGAGGAAGCGCAGGTTCTTCCAGCCGTCGCCCCACGTGTGAATCTCGGCTTCTCCAACCCGAGGTCGGTAGGGCACGGAGATTTCGATGGCCTTTGATTTGCCCAAATGGCGGCGGGCGAGGATCTTGATCTCCTCGCTCAACGGCATACCGTCGTTGGTCGGACGCATCTTTTCGTCGTTGAAGATGGATTTCTTGAACACCCACATGCCGCTTTGGGAGTCTTTGACGCCGTACCCGAACAGCAGCCGGGCGGTGAACGAGAGCACCCAGTTGCCAAAGCCATGGAGACCCGACATGGAGCCGTCTTCTGCCAGCGTCAAACGGTCGCAGGTGATGAAGTCCAGGTCGTCGTTGAGCAGGCGCTTCACCAGGTCGGGAATGACCTCTGCGGGGTACGTGCAGTCCGCGTCGAGTGTGACGATGATGTCGTTCTTGGCGACGTCGAAACCCGAGCGGTAGGCTCGGCCGTAGCCTTTGCGGGGTTCAAGGTGGACGCGGACGCCTTTCTCGAGGGCGATTTCACGCGTGCGGTCGGTGGAACTGCCGTCCACGATCATGATTTCGAGGTCCTTGCACCAGCCACGAGGAATGGCGTCGATGGTTGGTCCAAGCGCCTCTTCTTCGTTCCTTGTGGGAAGAATCACGGTCACGGAGACCGGGAGGACATCGCTCATGCTGTCCCCAGCCTTTCGGTCTCCTTGAAAGGTTTGGCCAATTGCTGAGGAGGAACGGTTTCTTGCGATGACCTTGATAGGTGGAGCGCCCACCCCTCCAGCATGCACATCGCCATGGTGTCGGGGGAATACCCGCCACGGTGGGGCGGCATCGGTTCGGTGGTGTTCCATCTCGCCGGCCACCTGGCTCAGTTGGGGCACGAGGTCACCATCATCACGCGAACCCACGCCCAACCAACCCCCCAGCAACCGGGCGTGAAGGTCATCCACGTTCCATGGCGTAAGCTGCCCATGGCGTTCACGCGCTCCTACGGCAAACACGCACTGCAAGCCCTTCGTCGCCTTCATCTTGTGAAGCCGGTCGACGTGGTCCACACCTTGCTCCCGTTGGTGAGTTGGACCGTGAAGGAGACCTTGTGGGTCGAAGAGCACGTGGCGCCGGTGGTCTCGGCGCTCAACGGCAGTTGGATCGGCGAACGAGAGGGGATGAAACTCGCTGCCAAACACAAGGAAGCGGCGACCTGGAAGAACCCGAACGACCTCGCCATTTTGTTGACCGCCAAACACTACGCGAAGTACGAGCAGGCCGCCCTCGATGCGTCTTCGTTGTGCGTTGCCATCTCCGATTCCACCCGTTCAGAATTTGAGCGATGGTACCAACCTCCCGAGGATTGGTGGTGCGAGACCGTGCTGTACGGTGTGGACCACCAGGTGTTTCGGCCGGTGAACCACGACCACGAAGAGGACCAACTCGCACATGAGGCACTGCGAAAGAAGTACGGCGCCGACGACGAAGCGGCCCTGACCGGTCTGCCGGGAACCAAAACGCCCCTGTTGTTGGCCGTGGGCCGACTGGTGGCTCGCAAGGGACACCGAACCCTGCTGCGGGCCATGCCTGCCGTGCTCGAGGCGCACCCCGACGCCAAGCTGGTGATCGTTGGACGAGGGCACATGCGCGGCACCCTGATGCGACAGGCCAAACGCTTGGGTGTCGGCCACGCCGTCACCATTCAGCCTGGGATGCCGTTTGATGACTTGGCGCAGCACTTCCGTTCCGCCGATTTGGTGGTTTACCCGTCCTATTACGAGGGTCAAGGGCTCATCCCCTTGGAAGCCCTTGCCAGCGGCACCCCGGTCGTGACGGTGGACCAACCGCCCCTCACGGAAATGATCGACAGCACCGTTGGCGGTTTGTTCGCCTGCGGCGACCCGGAAGATCTGGCCCGCGCCATCGTCGCCTCGCTGAACGACCCCGAAGAACGTCGAGCGCAAGCCGAACGGGGTCGTGCACGGGTGCTGGACCTCTACACCTACGAGCACAACGCCGTGGCCTACGAAGCGCTCTACACTGCTGTAACGCAATGAACGCAAGGTCATTATCCCCCTGCACGCACGGGCACCCATGCGCACCCAAGCTTGGTTCCTGGCCGCCCTTGTCCTGCTGCTGCCGCTCAGCGGCTGCTTTGGTGAGGACACGCCGGTGACCGTTGACGAACCGGATGAGGTGAACAACCCGCGCACCTTCGTGACCGGGAAGGACGGCCTGCCCGTCGACGAGGCGTTGTTGGAGCTGGAATACTACTTCAGCAACGTCAACGAGGACGGCCCCGAACCCAGCATTGGCATCACGTCTTCCGGCTGCATTTTCTTCATTGCCATGGAGAAACCCATGCGCTCCTGTGACGGGGGTCTGACCTGGGAAAACACCGCCGACATCACCCAAGCACCGTTCACCAGCGACCCCTACGGGTGGGTTGACCCCGTGACGGACCGCATTTTCAACATCCACATGATGGGCCTCGAATCAACCTGGATCGGTTGGTCGGACAACGACGGCGAATCCTGGATGGGCAACCCACACGACTCGGGGACCACACCGCTCAACGACCACATCAAACTGGCCAGCGGACCTTGGACGGACACAGGGTACGGCATGGTGGGTCAACTCTCACAAAACGTGTACGACCAAGCCGTCTACTTCTGCTACAACAAATTGGTCGGCATCTTCTGTTTCACCAGCTACGACGGCGGTGCTACCTTTGTCACCGGTGGCCAAATCATTGGCCTTGCAACCACCAACGGTGGGCTGCACGGGGCCGTGTCCACCGCCCCCGACGGCACGGTCTACGTGACGCCTCGTGTCGCCACGCCCACCATCATCATGTCCAAGGACAACGGCTTCACGTGGGAGGAGCGCACGATGGGCACCGACGCGGGCACGCCCAACCCACGCAAGAACTCGGAAATCGCCACCGACACCGAATCCAACGCTTATCACGTATGGACCGGCGCAGATCAGGGCATCTACCTTGCCCGCAGCACCGACTCTGGCGACACGTGGGACACCGAATCCCTTCGCATCAGCCCGGTGGAAGTGATTTCAACCGCCTTCCCGCAAACCGACGCCGGTGACCCGGGGCGAATCGCTGTGACCTACCTGGGAAGTGAAAACGCATCGTTGCTCAACACCTCAGACATCGACGGCAACAATTGGGACGGCAACGGGCACTACTCGCCCAACGAAGTGCACTACCATCTCTACATCACGTACAGCCTCAACGCGCTGGACGAGAACCCCACCTTCCACACCTACCGGGTCACCGACGACCCCGTTCAAATCGGTGCCATGTGTCTCAACAGCGGGGATTGTCGCAGCGACCAAGGCGGTTCCAACCGCAACCTGCTCGATTTCAACGACCTGCACATCGACCGTGAGGGGCGAATCTACATCGCCTTCGCCGACGGTTGCACAGGGGAGTGCGCCACGAAGGAGACGCCCACCCCTGCCGATTCGCGCAGCAGCACCGGCGGCATGTACTACTTGGCCTCGGGACCGAGCCTGCTCGCTGAATTCGGTCAGTTGGAGCCGCTGGTGGACGCTTGACACAAAGGTTTGAACAGAACTTTATGTTCTGTTAACAAGAAATAACACCGTGCCAGCCGAGAATGTCGATCGCGTGGAGGTTCAATCCAGTGCTCAGTGGTGGGCGTGGCTGGCGAATCATCATGGCGACTCGAGCGGCGTATGGCTGGTGACATGGAAAGCCGCCCACCGCGACCGCTACGTCTCAAGGGACGAGGTGCTCGATGCCCTCATCGCCTTTGGCTGGGTGGACGGGCGTCGAAAGAAACTCGACGACGACCGCACGATGCAGCTGGTCACGCCTCGCAAGGAGCGGGCATGGGCCCGCACGTACATTGAGCGCGCCGAACGGCTCGAAGCGGAAGGCCGAATGCAACCTTCCGGGCGAGCCGCCATTGAGCAAGCCAAAGCCAGCGGGCGCTACCTCTCGCTGTCCGAGGTGGACGATATGGTGGAACCTGAGGCCCTTCTTGAGGCGCTTCGGGCAGCACGTGCAGCGTCCTGGTGGACCTCTTCAGCGCCTTCGTACCGCCGCAACATTCTGCGATGGATCGCCAAAGCCAAGCGCGCCTCCACCAAAGCCAAGCGCATCGACATCGTGGTGGAGCATTGCGTTCGCGGTGAAAAAGTGCC
>WTJK01000017.1:0-93018 GCA_011524855.1 Methanobacteriota archaeon
CCCGGGGTGACGATGTTGGCACGGTCGTGGTCGCCAACGCCGGTGGTTTCGTCCAGACGTGGGGCATTCATCCCGCACTCCCCGCTAACCTTGTGTTCGAAAACGGTACCATCACCGGCTCACCCAACGCCAACCAAACGGCAATCACCTACACCATTTTCGCCAACAATTCAGGCGGCTCCGCCAACATCACCGTGGACATCACGGTGAACGAGCCGTTGGCCGACCTCACGCTGGCCGACCAGACCTACACGCGAGACGAGGATGTTGGCACCGTGATGGTGGCCAATTCGGGTGGCTTCGTGCAAACGTGGAGCATTCACCCTGCCTTGCCGAGCAACCTGATTTTTGCCAACGGCACCATTACGGGTGCCCCCGATGCGAACCAAACGGCCACGACCTACACCATCTTCGCCAACAACTCCGGTGGTTCAACCAACATCACGGTGGACATCACCGTCAACGAGCCCTTGGCAGACCTCACGCTGGCTGACCAGACCTACACCCGGGACGTCGACGTGGGCACGGTGGTGGTGAGCAACGCTGGTGGATTCGTTCAGACTTGGGGGATTCACCCTGCCTTGCCCAGCAATTTGGTGTTTGCCAACGGCACCATCACCGGCACCCCGAACGCCAACCAAACGCGGACGACCTACACCCTCTTCGCGAACAATTCAGGCGGCTCCACCAACATCACCGTGGACATCACGGTGAACGAACCACTGGCCGACCTCTCGCTCGCTGACCAGACCTACACGCGGGGTGTCGATGTGGGCACGGTCGTTGTCGCCAATGCGGGTGGTTTCGTGCAAACGTGGAGCATTCACCCTTCTCTGCCCAGTAACTTGGTGTTTGCCAACGGTACAATCACTGGTTCGCCCAATGCCAATCAAACGGGGACGACCTACACGATCTTTGCCAACAACACCGGCGGTTCAACCAACATCACGGTGGACATCACGGTGAACGAACCACTGGCAGACCTTTCGCTGGCTGACCAGACCTACACGCGTGGTGAGGACGTGGGCACAGTCGTTGTCGCCAATGCGGGTGGCTTTGTGCAGACGTGGGGCATTGACCCCGCCCTACCAGACAGTCTGGTCTTTGACAACGGCACCATCTCGGGAACCCCTGATGCGAACCAAACGGCTACCACCTACACCATCTTCGCCAACAATTCCGGTGGCTCAACCAACATCACGGTGGACATTACCGTGAACGAACCCGCGGCTTCCCTTACACTTTCAGACCAGACGTTCACTCGCGGTGTTGATGTCGGGACGGTTTCGGTCAACAACAACGGCGGCACGGTCGCAACCTGGGGCATCCACCCCGCCCTTCCCGACAACCTGGTGTTCGCAAACGGCAGCATCACCGGCACGCCCACCAGCAACCAATCCGCTGTGATGTACACCATCTATGCCAACAGCACCGGCGGTTCAACCAACATCACCGTGAACATCACCGTCAACGAGCCGTTGGCCGATCTCACGCTTGCCGACCAAACGTACACCCGTGGGGTGGATGTGGGTACGGTGCTCGTTTCAAACGCCGGTGGTTTCGTTCAAACATGGGGGATTCACCCCGCCCTGCCCAGCAATCTGGTGTTTGCGAACGGAACCATCAGCGGTAGCCCGACCACCAACCAAACGGCGGCTACCTACACGATCTTTGCGAACAACAGCGGTGGAAGCGCCAACATCACGGTGGCCATCACGATCAACGAGCCGCTGGCCGACCTCACGCTCACCGACCAAACGTTCACCCGGGGTGTCGACGTTGGCACGGTCGTCGTCGCCAACGCCGGTGGCATCGTCCAGACATGGGGGATTCATCCCGCCCTTCCCAGCAACCTGATCTTTGCCAACGGCACCATCACCGGCAGCCCTGACGCGAATCAGACGGCCGTGACCTACACCATCTTCGCAAACAATTCAGGCGGCTCCACCAACATCACCGTGGACATCACGGTCAACGAGCCCTTGGCCGACCTCACGCTGGCCGACCAGACCTACACGCGGGACGTCGACGTGGGCACGGTGGTGGTGGCCAACGCGGGTGGTTTCGTCCAAACATGGAGCATTCATCCTGCATTGCCCAGCAACTTGGTGTTCGAGAACGGCACCATCACCGGCAGCCCAGACGCAAATCAGACTGCCGTGACGTACACGATTTTTGCCAACAACACCGGCGGTTCAACCAACATCACGGTGGACATCACCGTCAACGAACCCCTTGCGGACCTCATGCTCGATGACCAGACCTACACCCGGGGCGTCGATGTGGGTACGGTGGTGGTGTCCAATGCGGGTGGTTTTGTGCAAACATGGGGCATTCATCCGGCGTTGCCCAGCAACTTGGTGTTTGAGAACGGCACCATCACCGGAAGCCCTCTCGCGAATCAAACCGCAACCATGTACACCCTCTACGCCAACAACTCCGGCGGCTCCGTCAGCATCACGATGAACATCACGGTCAACGAACCACTCGCCGACCTCTCACTCGCCAATCAAATCTTCACGCGAGGTGTTGATGTTGGGACGGTTGTGGTTGCGAACGCCGGCGGCTTGGTTCAGACATGGAGCATTCATCCAGCCCTCCCAGGGAACTTGATGTTCGCCAACGGGACCATCACGGGCAGCCCGTCCGCCAACCAAACGGCGACGACGTACACGATTTACGCCAACAACAGCGGTGGAAGCACGAGTATTTCGGTTCAAATCACCGTCAACGAACCGCTCGCCGACCTCTCGTTGACCGACCAAACGTTCACTCGAGGCGTGGACGTCGGAACGGTTGGTGTGGCCAACGCCGGTGGTGTTGTGCAAACATGGGCCATTCACCCGGCCTTGCCCGGCAGCCTGGTGTTTGCTAATGGCACCATCACAGGTATTCCCGATGCCAACCAAACCGCCGTGACATACACCGTCTTTGCCAACAATTCAGGCGGTTCGGTTAGCCATTCGTTCAACATCACGGTGAACGAACCTCTTGCGGACCTGAGCCTGTCCGACCAGACGTTTGTCCGTGGTGAGGATGTGGGTGAAGTGGTGGTCGCCAACACCGGTGGCTTCGTTCAAACATGGGGTATCCACCCTGCCCTCCCAAGCAATTTGGTGTTTGCCAACGGCACCATCACAGGGTCCGCTGATGCCAACCAAACGGCCACTGCCTACACGGTGTTCGCCAACAACTCAGGTGGTTCGACCAACGTCAGCTTCAACTTGACCGTGACCGAGCCTTTGCCGGTTCTACAGAACATGACCGACCGGGTCTTCACTCGAGGTGTTAACATCACGGAGTTGCAATTCTTCAGCCTCCCCGAATTGCTCACCGAGGGGGATGAGGGGGGTGTTGTGAACGAATGGGGCATTGCACCTGCGTTGCCAACCGGTTTGAGTTTCAACAACGGTGTGCTCTCCGGCACACCACAAGTGAACATGTCCACCACACCGTTCACGGTGTTTGCCAACAACTCCGGCGGCTCCGTGAGCCAGAGTTTCAACATCACCATCAACGAACCGCTGGTGGTGATGGCCAACGTCGCCGACCAAACGTACACACGAAACGATTCGGTGTCAACCCTCACGGTTTCAACCAGCGCCGGTGTTCCTGAATTCTGGGGCCTTTCACCCGCCCTCCCAGCGGGCCTTGTGTTCGACAACGGAACGCTGTCGGGCACGCCGCTGGTGAACATGAGCACCACGCTGTATACGATCTATGCCAACAATTCCGGGGGTTCGGTCAACACCACCTTTTCCTTGACCGTGAACGAGCCCCTGGTTCAACTTGAGCAACTCGCAGACCGGGTGTTCACACGGGGTCTCGTTGCGGGCCCCATCATCACCAATTTCAGTGAAGGGATCCCCGCTAGCTGGGGCATTTCACCTGCTCTGCCGCAGGGGTTGACGTTGGTCAACGGTGTCCTCGGTGGTACGCCTCTGGTCAACAGCACACGGGTTCAATACACCATCTATGCCAACAACACCGGTGGAAGTGCGACGGTCACCATCAACCTCACCATCAATGAGCAGGCGCCCAACTTGGCCGTTTTGAACAACCTCACCGTTATTCGCTCTGTGTCAAACGGCACCCATCTTTCTGTGGTCAACAGCGGCGGGATTGTCGCGAACTGGAGCGTTTCTCCAGCACTCCCATCAGGGTTGCAGTTCAATCCGTTCAACGGTAGCATCAGCGGTGTGGCAACTGTCAATCACTCCGGACAAGTCTACACCATTTCAGCGTCCAATTCTGGCGGTTCGGATGCTCAATCCTTCCAACTCATCGTGGTCGAACCGCTTCCCATGCTTTCCTACCTCCCGTCCACCTATGTTGGGGACGTTTCCTTGGTGATGACGAACATGGTGGCGACCAACACCGGTGGTGCAATTGCTGTCTGGTCCATTCACCCCTCTCTCCCAGCAGGAATCACATTCAACACAACAACAGGCTTGATTTCCGGAACGCCGACGGTCACGTCGCCTTCCACGCAATACACCGTCTTTGCCAACAACAGCGGCGGTTCCTCCAACGCCAGTGTGACCCTTGAGATCACAGGCAGCCCACCGAACCTTTCCGGTGCTTCCTCGTCCATCACGCTTGTCCGGCAAGAAACGATGGTGCCGTTCACCGTTCAACACACGGGGTCATTGATTCTGGAATGGGGCGTTACGCCATCCTTGCCCGCCGGACTGACGTTTGACGTCGAAAACGCGACCATCTTCGGCGTGCCGTTGGTCAACACTTCAGCGGTGACCCACTCCATTTGGGCCCGCAACGCAGTGGCCAACGAAACCTACGAACTCACCATCACCGTCCTTGAACCCGCTCCCATCGTCACGATCAACGTCTCAACATACACCATGACGCGCGGCGTTGCAACAGCGCCGATCCAACCTGTCAACACGGGCGGTGCCATTGCCAATTGGTCCATCGATGGTACCTTGCCGGCAGGGTTGGTGTTTAACGAATCGACCGGTCTGATCTTCGGCACACCCCTGGTCAACAGTTCTGCGCAAACCTACACCGTGACAGGGGCCAATCTGAACAACCAATCCTCCATCGTCCTCATGATCACCGTGAACGAGCCCGCTCCTCTTCTGTCGAGCAATTCGACCCATGTCACCGGTGTGGTGGGTACACCCCTCCCCGGTCTCATGTTCAACAACACAGGTGGGGTTGTTGCGAATTGGTTGTTCGAGCAGTCCCTGCCTTCTGGTCTTCAATTCAGTCCCTCCAATCACACTTTGTACGGCACGCCAAACCAAGTGTCAGCCAACAGTTCCTACACGCTGTTGGCCACCAACAGCGGTGGGAACCACTCAGTATCAATTGTCATCCGCATTCTCCCGCCTGCGCCCCGGTTGGCTGCCATGGACAACGTGACTTTGGTCGCTGGTGTCAATGCTGTGAATTTCACCCTCGAAAACACCGGCGGCCCCATCGATTCCCTCGAGGTGTCACCCGCCCTCCCCGATGGTCTGGTGCTGAACGTCACGAGCCTTTCCGTCGAGGGCCAACCTTTGTTGGCCATGACCGCAACGTTGTACACGTTTACGGCAAGCAACGAGGCAGGTGAAGGGGAACTGTTGGTTCAGATTCGCGTGCTTCCTCCGGCACCCGTGCTCGGTCCCGTTCCTCTTGTGGCGGGCTCAGTCGGCTCACCTTTGTCGACCGTGGCGTTTGCGAACAGCGGCGGCCCGGTTCAAACGTGGTCGTTTTCCCCCGATTTGCCAGCCGGTCTTGGGTTTAATCTCACCAATTTGACGTTGTACGGCACCCCAACCGCAACGGTTCCTCTGGGTGATTGGACCCTCACGGTGTCGAACGAAGCGGGTGAGAGTGCGGTGACGTTGAGCATCCGAATCGTGGATGTGCCACCTCATTTGGTCGTGAGCGGCCAAACCCTCGAACTGAGGCGTGGTGACCTCATCGAAGGGTACAGGGTGGTCAACGATGGTGGAACGGTAACCAACTGGTCGGTTGAACCAGCCTTGCCGGAGGGCATGTCGTTCAATCCTGACAACGGAACGTTGTACGGTGTCCCGCTGTCCAACCAGGCGCCACAGGTTTTCAATTTCACAGGGACGAATTCAGGTGGCATCTCCACCGTTCAAGTGACCATCGTGGTGCTTGAACCGCTTCCAGACTTTGCCTACCCCACCCAAATGGTCTTTGATGTTGACAACACCAGCATCGTCGTTGAACCAACCGTAGCAGAGAACAGCGGCCTCATCGTCACGTACTCGATTGAACCCACGTTGCCTTCTGGGCTTCGGTTGGACCCCGAATCCGGCATCATTTCCGGTGCACCAGACGTTGCTCTCGAACGAACACCGTTCGTGATCACTGCACGAAATCAAGACGGTTTCACCAATCAAACGGTGTTCATTTCCGTCGAGTCCGACGATGCGAACACGATCGACGACGTGTGGGTCATCCCGGTGTACGCTATTTGTGGACCGCTGTTGCTCGTTGCATTGGTGCTCATCGGGGCGGTCTTGTTGCTCAACCGACCGACGTTCCGCTACAACAAGAATGCCGCCGTAGCCGTCTTGGGTGAACGCATGCTGTCCAAGGAAGCCATCAACAACGAATACAACGGTGAAGTGCATCGGCTGAAGCCCCACCAAGTAGGGCTGCATCCGGTGTCGCCGTACAAACTTGAACGATTTTCCATCGAGCCGGAACTGCCGCATGGCTTGGTTTTGGATGCGAACACCGGGGCCATCAACGGCGCCCCAGCTGAACGCCTCACAACAACCAAATTCTCCATCACTGCCTTCGAAGGCAAGCGAAAGTACCGCGCAGCGGTGACCATCGAAGTGCGAGCTGCGAAAGCCGGTCCCTCTTCAGCAGACGAGGATTGACGGCACCCAAACGATGGGGGTCGTGGTCGCTGAAAAAGGCCGCTCCATATCGATTGTCAAGCAGGCTCGGTGCTGAATCAGGCGTTTCCTGCCGCCTCGACTTCAGCCCAGTCTTTCATGAAGCCGTCCAGCCCCTTGTCGGTGAGGGGGTGGCTCATGAGTTGTCGGAACGTTTTGGCAGGCATGGTGGCCGTGTGGGCCCCCAGTTGGATGCACTGCAACACGTGCGTCGGATGGCGAATGGAAGCGGCCAACACCTTGGTGTCGAGATCGTAGTTGGCCCATGTGTTCATGATCTCGGCGATGAGTTCCATGCCGTCATGCCCGGTGTCGTCGATCCGACCAATAAACGGGGAGACATAGGTGGCACCGGCCTTGGCAGCCATCAGTGCTTGCGAAGCAGAGAAGATCAACGTCACGTTGGTGTCAACGCCCTCCTCACTGAGGATCTTGGTGGCGGCCAAGCCTTCGGGGGTGCAGGGGATTTTGATGATCACGTTGTCCGGCAGTTCGGCCTTCAATGCACGGCCCTGTTCCACCATGCCGTCGGTGTCCAATGCGGTGACCTCGGCAGAAATAGGACCGCTGCAAATGCCAGCGATTTCCCGCACCACTTCTTTGAAATCGCGCCCTGATTTCTTGATGAGTGAGGGATTGGTGGTCACACCGTCAAGGATGCCCCACGATGCGATTTCACGAATTTCGTCGACGTCAGCAGTGTCCAAGAAAAATTCCATGACCGCATGTCATGGAAGCGAATCTATGAACCCTCCCCTACGGAACCATCAGCCCTTCCGAGCGATGGCTTCGAGGGCAGCGGTCACGATGTCACCTGGCGTCAGGCCCATCATCTCCAGCATCTCATCGGATTGAGCCGATTCACCAAACCGGTCCTTCACACCGACGCGCACCAGTGGGGTGGTCCCCGATGCAGAGAGGTGTTCTGCCACGGCGCCACCCAGTCCGCCGATAATGGAATGATCTTCGGCCGTCACAATGGCACCGCAGCGCTGAGAAAGGCTGTCAACGAGTTCCCCATCGAGGGGCTTGATGGTGTGCATGTCGACCACGGTAGCGTTGATGCCTTGCTCGGCCAGCAACGATCGAGCTTCGAGGGCTTGCGACACCATGACGCCACAGGCGACAAGAGCGACGTCGTTGCCGTCCTCCAACACAATGCCCTTGCCGATTTGGATGGTGCCTTCGGGTGCGTCGTCGTACAACACGGGGGTTTTGTTTCGTGCCGTGCGCATGTAGGATGGGGTGGTGGTGGAAGCCAATTGAACGGTGAGCAGACGCGTGGAGACATCGTCAGCAGGATGCAGCACGGTCACGTTTGGGAGCGTCCGATAAACAGCCAAATCCTCGATTGATTGGGCTGAGGAACCGTCGGTACCGGTGTGGGTGCCGCCGTGGGACCCGCACAAATGCACGGCGAGGTTGGGTCGTGCTACACCGTTGCGCATCTGCTCAAACGCACGCTCCGTGAAGATAGCAAACGTCGAGGCAAAGGGGATGTAGCCGCTGGCCGCCAGGCCAGCTCCGACCAAGAGCATGTTTTGCTCGCCGATACCGCATGACACGGTGCGTTCGGGGTGGGCCTTGCGGAAGTGAAGGGATTTGGTTGATTTTCCAAGGTCGGCTTCAAGAACGACCACTTTGGGGTTGCCCGCCAAATCCAACAGGGCTTGGCCGTAACCGTCTCGTGTGGCTGCCATACGGGTCATGCAGCCACCCCCAGTTCCTTCATCGCAAGCGCATATTGTTCGTCGTTGGGTGCTGCACCGTGGAACGAGGGGTTGTCTTCCATGTAGGAGACGCCTTTGCCCTTCACCGTGTTCGCAATCAGGATGGATGGACCGTCGTTGTTCGAGGCCAAGAAGGCCAACCCTTCAAGGATCGAGGACATGTCGTGGCCGTCGATTTCCATCACGTTCCAACCGAACGCTCGCCATTTAGCGGGGATGTCAAACATCCTCATCTGGGCTTCGCAGAAATCGTCGTTTTGGATGCGGTTTCGGTCAAGAATGACGTTGAGGTTCCCCAATTCGTGGTGTGCAGCTGCCATGGCTGCTTCCCAAACGGAACCTTCCTGGATTTCTCCGTCACCCAGCATCACGTAGGCTTGGCGCTCGCTCTTGTCCATTCGTGCGGCGATGGCTGCACCCATACCAAACGACAGTCCCATGCCGAGGGAGCCAGCCGAGAAGTCAACACCGGGGCACCATTTCATGTCGACGTGCCCTTGGCAGATGCCGCCTTTGACGCGGTAAGAAGCAAGGTCATCCACGCTGATGAAGCCCATCTCCGCCAAAATGGCGTACATGCCGGGAGAGGCGTGGCCTTTGGAAAGCACGAATCGATCCCGGTCGGACCAGTCAGGTTCCTCGGGTTTGACCCGCAACTGTGTCTTGTACAGAGCGGTCAGCAAATCAATCTCAGAAAGCGAACCACCAGGGTGGCCGGCTTGAGCGCGATGGACCATGTTGACAATGTGGACGCGGCATCGTCGAGCGGTTTCTTCGAGTTCTTCAATCGTGGTCAAACCATCACCAAATGACTGTCGTGAGGGGTGGCCTTTCATCCTTGTGTCCACGACTTGAGCCACTTCACATCAGGGCTGACGCGGTTTGAGCGAGTCAATCAGGTTCCTGACCGCATCGGCCGTGACCATGACCGCATCTCCTGCCAATGTTCCACCTTTAGGCAAGGTTCGCGTGGCCAGCCAGATAAACACCCCCACAAACCACCCAAAGAACAACAGCGACATGGGGTTGTTGAGGGTGACAACGCCAAACATGTCCGGTAGGTCAATTTTCAAGACGATCAAAACGGCGATGAGCACGCCCATGATGGATTCGCCAGCGATGAACCCCGCCCCAATGAGCACACCTCGGCTTTCCACCTCTTTCGCTGCCGCTTGTGCACGCTCGCTTGGGACGGGTCGGAGAACACCGTCTGTTCGCAAGTGAGCGCTGCGCAACAGGACATGGGAGATGATACCGCCCACCATGATGGGGACGGAGAGACCGAGCGGAAGGTAGATGCCGATGGCGACGCTCATCACTGGCATTTTGAGCCGGATCAACGTGATGGCGACAACAGCACCAAGGACGACCATCTGCAGGTTGAGTTCGCCACCAAACGCTCCCTGGACGATGGCACCGATGAGTTCGGCTTGGGGTGCAAACAGGGCTTTGGAGCATGTCGGGTCGCTGTTGAGGGGGTTCATCTCGCAAGCGGTGAGTGAAATGCGGAAGGCGTTGTGAAGCAGAGACAAGACCGGTCCAATCACGATCGCACCCGTGACCACACCGATGATTTCCGCAACCTGTTGCCGTTTTGGGGTCGCACCCAGCATGTGGCCGGTTTTCAGGTCCTGCATCACGTCGCCGGCAATCGCAGCGCTGGATGCGACGATGGCGGCGATGAGCAGGGTGGCGTACATCAAGTCCGTCATGGCCAAGTTGAGGAACAGGTCGCCGACCACCCAGACCAGACCCACCGTGAACAGCAGCGTGGCAATGGTCATGCCAGAAACAGGGGAATTCGAGGAACCCACCACGCCGGCGATGTAACCCGCAACGGCTGCGAAAAAGAACGCCACAAAGGCAAGGAAGAGCGCTCCTGCGAGGGCCAGCACCAACGAACCGGTGGCCCACCAGTAAAACAGGAACGTCAGCAAGACCAAGACACCGCACACAGCAAACACGCCGCGCATGGGCAGGTCCTGCTCCGTTCGCGCCAACTCGCTCGCATCACCATCGGTTCGGACCAACGCTTTTGACAACCCGGTGATGATGGTGGTCCTCATTGACCAGAGCGTGTAAACGCCTCCAACCACCATGGCTCCGACACCGACGTACCTTACTTCAGCGGCCCAAATGCCGTAGAACCCTTCCACCATGGAATCGGTGGCTGGCCAGCCGTAAATGAGCCCGTACATGGGCACAAGCAGACCAAAACCGAGCACGCCGCCGAGAAAAATGAACGATGCGATGCGAATACCGACGATGTAGCCGACCGAGAGCAGTGCAATCGAGAGGTCCATGCCTGCATAGAGGCGAGTGGACATGAAATTCACGGCCCCCTCCACCGTGTGGTGCGTCACTTCAAACCCTTTGACCATCAAGCCGTAAATGCCACCAATGGCGAGCGCATACAGGATGGCCATGGCACCATCGCCTCCCTCTTCACCAGCGACCAACACTTCCCTGCATGCCACGCCTTCGGGGTACGGCAAGGCTTCCTCAACGATGAACAATCTGCGGAGTGCGATGGTGAACATCGTCCCAAGCAAACCGCCGAGCATGGCGATGATCAGGGTTTCCAACCACTGAATTTCACCCCAGATGCCCATGACGAGCAAGGCAGGTACAGTAAAAATAACGCCAGCAGCGAGGGATTCTCCTGCCGAGGCCATGGTCTGAACGGCGTTGTTCTCGAGAATGGAGACGTCCTTGAAGAGGGACCGCAAAATGATCATTGACATGACGGCGGCAGGAATGCTGGCCGAGACGGTCATCCCGGCGTACAGCCCAAGGTACGCGTTGGCAGCCGTCATGAGCACGCCAAGAACGATGCCGACAATGACCACACGCAACGTCAATTCCATGGGCGTCTCTTCCGCTGGAATGTACGGTTGACCGTCCATGCTCCCCCGAACAAGTCCAAGTAGGTATAGCCACCGCTGTGCAGCGTTTGTACGGTTTCAGAAATGGGGTTTTGTGCATTAATAATAAATAGGGTGCAAAATCGCGAAGGAGAAGACCTTAGGGTCTCAAGAGGGTGAATTTGGATGGTCGATAACTGGCACAGCATGTCCGTTGACGAATGCCTGAACGCCCAAGGAAGTTCAAAGCAAGGGCTGTTGCCTGATGAGGTTCATCAACGCCGCGTCAAGTTTGGCGAAAACAAACTCGCTGAACCGGAGAAAACACCTGCTTGGCTTCGATTTTTGTCCCAGTACAACGACCCGCTGAATTATTTGCTCATTGGGGCGGCGCTGGTAGCTCTGCTGATCAACCCGGATCATCCAGGAGATGCCATCTTCATCTTCATCGTCTTGACGGCTAATGCCTTCTTTGGTTTCTGGCAGGAAGGCCAGGCAGAGCAAGCCATGGAATCGCTCAAGAAACTCTCGGTTTCTCAGTGCGTTGTCGTGCGTGGGGAATTTGAGAACGAAGTGCCCACCGTTGACTTGGTGCCAGGTGACATTGTTCGCCTCGAGACCGGCCTCAACATTCCCGCCGATGTTCGCATCATCGGGGGCCAACAGCTCCGCATTGACGAATCGGCGTTGACGGGCGAATCCCTGACGGTGTCCAAGTCCACTCCACCATGTTCGGTCGACACCCTGCTGGCAGATCGTTCCAACATGGCCTACATGGGAACGACCGTGGCAACGGGCCGTGGTTTGGGGCTGGTTGTGGACACCGGCATGTCGACCGAACTCGGGCGAATCGCCAAAGACATCGCTGATTCTGAGTCGCCAAAAACCCCTCTTGAGCTCAAGTTGGAGAGTCTTGGTCGATTTCTTGGGTTCATCGCTTTGGTCGTGGCAGTGTTGCTGGTTTCCCTGCAGATGATTGTTGCTTGGGGGACACCGGGCGCCAACCTCAGGGACGCTGCGATTGAGCAATTCATCATCGCCATTGCTATCTTTGTCGCCATTGTACCCGAAGGCCTGCCGATCATTCTCGTCATCACGCTCTCGCTTGGGATGCGGAACATGGCACGTCATCGTGCGATTATCCGTCGAATGAAGGCTGTGGAAACCCTCGGCTCCACCACCGTCATCTGCTCGGACAAAACCGGGACCTTGACCAAGAACCAAATGACCGTTCGTTCGTTGGTGACGCTGGACGACCAATTTGGTTTCTCAGGTGAGGGGTTCAAACCGCAAGGTGAACTGACCCGAAACGGTGAGCCGTTGGGCGATGCCGCCCTCCAAGAGCAGCAGCAAAACCTGCTCCACCGGCTCATCGGGGCCAACTTGGCCCTCTGTCACAATTCCACCATCGCGAAAACCGATGGCCAATGGCAAGCCATTGGTGATCCGACCGATTCAGCCTGCGCCGTGGCGGGTTGGAAAATCAACGGCGATGTCAAGAAATTCTCACACCGTCACCCTCGCCTCAACGAATTTTTCTTCGACTCCACACGGAAACGAATGAGCGTCGTCCATGAGTACGAAGGTGAGCGCTGGGTGTTTTCCAAAGGCAGCCTCGGTGGCTACGAGGGATTAGCAACCAGCAAGATCATTGGAAACGTCATCGTTCCGCTCGAGGCCAATGATTGGGATGCTGTACTCGAACACAACAACACCATGGGCTCGCAAGCCATGCGCGTGATCGCCATTTTGGCCAAGAAGTTGGAACCCGAAGCCGATGAGACCGATATTGCAACGGTTGAAAGCGACCTGACGTTCCTCGGATTGGTTGGCATCATGGACCCGCCGCGACCTGAGGTCAAGGCCGCCATCGAAACTTGTCAGCGTGCGGGCATCAAAGTCAAGATGATCACGGGGGACCAAGCCATGACCGCCGCAGCCATCGGCGCCGAACTTGACATCAAATCAGGAGCCGTACCTGCACTTGACGGCAAAACCCTGTCCAACATGGACAGCGATGCACTCGAAGAGGTGGCTCAGGATGTCTCGATTTATGCACGCGTCACGCCCGATCAAAAAATGAACATCGTTGCAGCACTCCAAGCGCGAGGTGAAATCGTTGCCATGACCGGTGATGGCGTGAACGATGCGCCAGCGCTCTCCAGGGCGAACATCGGCATCGCCATGGGGGTCGCCGGAACCGACGTGGCCAAGGATGCTTCAGACATGGTGCTGCAGGATGACAATTTCGCCAACATCGTCCATGCTGTGGAAGAAGGGCGTAAGATCTACCAAAACATACGCAACTTCGTTCGCTATCAGGTTTCAACCAACGTGGCTGCTGTGGCACTGATCATTGTGTCCACCTTCATTTTTGGGTGGTCCTTGCCGCTCACAGCCACCCAAATTTTGGTCATCAACATCCTGATGGACGGGCCGCCAGCCGTTGCCTTGGGTGTGGAAAAAGAGCACGGCAACGTGATGGAACAGCCCCCGAGACCGGTGGAAGAAAACCTCCCAAACGGAAAGGACATTTCCCTCATTTTCTACCTCGGTGCCGTCATGGTCACCGGGACGCTCGCTGTGTTCTTCCTTGCGGGCGGCGGATTGGCGCAATGCGAAATTCTTCCCACTGAGGCTTCCACCACGGCGTTTGACGTGGCAGCCTGCGAGGCGGGTGATGAAGCTGCCATACAAGCGTGGCAGGATTACGCTGACGGTCATTTCGAACACGCACAAACGATGGCCTTTGCCGTGTTCATCGTGTTCCAATTGTTCAACGTGATCAACTGCCGATCCAATGACCAAAGCGTGTTTGAACTCGGGTTGTTCTCCAACAAAGCCATCAATTACGCGCTGATGATTTCGGGTGGATTGCTGCTCTTCTTTGTTCAACTGGCTGACGCATCCATTCCACTGACAAGCATCGAGATTGGCTCGTTGCTTTCCACAACCACCATCACCCTCAACGATTGGGTCATCGTCGTGCTTGTCGCATCTGGCGTGTTCATCATTGAAGAATTCCGCAAATTGCTGGTGAAATCAAAGCTGTTCTCTGTTCGTTGAACAAGGACGGAAGCACACCTTCTTGAAGCGAAGGATGGACAGCGAGGTATGGCAGTGGATGCGCTCGCTGGGGCCCACCCTGATTGGCCAGAGCGGCTGGCCGATTCACTCGGCTCGGTTCGATGGTCTTCGGTTCTGCAACCGATCGTTGAAAAATTGAAGCAGAACAGGCCGCTCACGGTCGATGATGGCCTGATGTTGTACCACCACGCTGACCTCCATGAAGTGGGCCAACTCGCCCACCATGCACGGCTGGCTCGCTTCGGGCAGCGCACCTTCTTCAACGCCAATGTCCACGTCAACCAAACCAATGTCTGCGTCCTCGCATGCAAGTTTTGCGCCTTTCGACGAGGCCCAAAAGCCAAGGACGCCTATGCCATGGAGGTTCAGGAATACATCGAGGATGTCGGCAAGTACGCCCCTCACGTCGATGAGGTTCACTCCGTTGGCGGTCTTCACCCAGAATGGGATGTCCACCACTACGTGGCGATGTTTGAGGGCGTGCGTGCTTTGCATCCACACGTGAGCCTCAAGGCGCTGACGGCGGTGGAAATCAAACATCTCGCCCAACAATCAGACATCTCAACCAAAGAGGTGCTTCAGCGATTGAAGGATGCTGGCCTGACATCCTTGCCCGGCGGGGGTGCAGAGATCCTCGATGATGATGTCCGAGCCCACATTTGCAACGGGAAGGAAAGTTCCGAAGAGTACCTCCGTATCCACCAAGAGGCCCACGAAATTGGCCTCCCCTCGAATTGTACCATGCTGTTCGGCACCGTGGAATCGCTTGAGCAACGTTTGAGTCACATGATTTCCCTTCGTCAGCTTCAATCCACGACCGGGGGATTCCAATGCTTCGTCCCCTATCCCTTCTTACCGGATGCGTCCCGATTGCCCGAAGCTCAACTGGCAACGGCAGCAGAAGTTGTCCGCACCATCGCTGTTTCAAGGCTCATGCTCAACAACATTCCCCACATCAAGGCCTACCGCATGAACATCGGCGACCACCTTGCCGAATTGGCGCTCCAATTTGGTGCGGATGACATTGACGGGACCGTTCAGAAAGAATCCATCATGCACCTTGCTGGTTCGACGGCACCGTTGGACCACGACCGTAACAACCTGGCACGTTTGATCCGTGATGCTGGTGGCGAACCAATCCAACGCGACACGATTTACACCACGTTCACGCCCTATGTGCCGGTGGATGTGCCGTCCCGAATTTCGCTCCCCATGGCGTCCTGAGGTGTTCACGGATGTCGACGTGGTCAACGACCTTGGGCAGGGTAGCGTTCATCAATTGCGACCCGTTGTTCCACGAATTGGACCCTTCCTGGAACGTGCTCGCTGCACCCCCTGCTTGGCTGACAGGTCACGTGCTCCGACGTGATTGCATCGTTGCTCCGGTACCAGCAGCGGACTATGCCAAGCACCACGATGAACTGGTGCTTCTCCCTGACATCGGTATCGGCTCCGAGGGCGAGGTGGGCAGCGTGCTCTTGTTCGGAGCACAGCCAATCGAGTCCATGAAAACCATTGCCCTTCCTTCGGATTCTGCGTCGTCCGTGGCGTTGCTCAAACACTTGCTGAAGACGCAGGGTCTTCCCATGAATTACATCACGACAGGGCCCGATTACGAACTCATGTTGGGCCGTGCGGATGGCGCTCTGCTCATCGGTGACCGCGCATTGGAAGTTGCCAAAGCCTTCCCCGACATGGTTCGCTTGGACTTGGGTCAAGCGTGGCTGGACCGCCATCAGTTGCCGATGATTTTCGGTGTCTTTGTGGCTCGAAAGGACACGCCCCTGCACCTTGTTCAAGCCGCTCATCAAGCGCTTCTCGCCAACCTCGAAGGCTTTGAAAACGATTCGGCCAAACGGCACGCCGTGATTGAGTGGTCGATGACAAGGTCTGACCTCTCGTTTGAGCGTCTCGACCAGTACTACGGCGAGGTGTTCAACCGATTGAATTCACACCATGTGAAAGGTCTCAAAACCTTCCTCCGTGAAGCGTGCGAACTGGATGACGAACCCGAGTTTGCATGGTGATGAAAACGGTTGGTTCATGAAGGTCGGTTCGGTGGACAAAGCATGGTCGTAGAATTGCCTTTGGACGAGGACGGAAATAAAATCGTGCGAATTGGCCATAGCCCGGACCCCGACGATGCGTTCATGTTCCACGCCATGACGACGGGCGCCTTTCCTACCCCTGGATACACCTTCGTTCATGAACTCCAAGACATCGAGACCTTGAACCACCGTGCGATGAACCAAGACCTCGAAGTGTCAGCGGTCTCCATTCATGCCTATCCGGAAATCGCCGAGCACTATGCTTTGATGAATTGCGGCGCTTCCATGGGTGAGGGATACGGGCCCATGATCGTGTGCAAACAAGGCGTCACGGAGGAAGCGGCTCGAGCGGCCACCATCGCCGTGCCCGGCCTCAAAACCAGTGCCTACCTCGGATTGCGCTTGGCATGGGGGGATTGCACGGTTGAGGTTGTGCCCTTTGACGAGATCATCCCTCGCATTCTTGATGATACGTACCTCTCAGGTTTGATCATTCACGAAGGTCAGTTGACCTACGTCGACCACGATTTGGACGTTCTCATCGACCTTGGGAAGTGGTGGAACGCCTCGACCGACAACTGGCCCATGCCCCTCGGTGGTAACGTGGTTCGGCGAGACCTGGGCGAACAGGTGATGCAAGACATCACCCGGTACACCAAGATGAGCATCGAACACGCCATCAATTCACCCGATGATGCCTTGGAGTTTGCCAAAGCCTGGGGGCGAGGAATCGATGATGACACCAACAAGGAGTTCGTCGGAATGTACGTGAACGACCGCACCATTGACTACCGGGATGAGGGGCGAGCATCGATCAGGAAATTCATCAACGATGGACAAGCCATTGGTATGATTCGACCTGATTTTGACGTCCAGACCATTGACTTCATCGGCGCCTGAGGTGGGAGCATCGTCAACGCACCGGTACCTCAAGTAAGTCAATACGGCTCGGTGGACCCTGCTCCGCCCCAACCGAAGGGTGACGTTTTGGCATGGCGTACCACGCTCCTCGACGAGTCCTCCCCCATGTTCCAGCGCATGCGGGCGGTGTTTTCCCTGCGGAATCAGCGGTCTGACGAGGCATGCTTGGCCCTCTGTGACGGTTTCGTCGCGACCAGTGCATTGCTGCGTCATGAAATTGCCTACGTACTCGGTCAGATGCAAAACAACGTCGCCCTGCCATCGCTGATCGAGCGACTTGAGGATGCCGACGAGCATGTCATGGTGCGTCACGAAGCAGCCGAAGCCATGGGGGCCATCGGCGATGTGTCCATCGTCCCTGTGCTGAGAAAGCACGCTCAAGATCCACTGCCAGAAGTATCAGAATCGTGCGATGTCGCTCTGGATTTACTGAAATGGGTGGCCAGCGCAGAATTTGAAAACGCCGAGTGGTGAGGAAGTTCTTCCCTCAAGTTCAAAGACTCAAACCAACACGAAACATCAGGAAGGGTTTGCATGCCACACGAACACGTCCAACTCGCCCAAGCGCCCAACGGTGAACTTGGCCCACGATGTCACACTTGCGGTATGCGTCTCACGTTCGGTAACGCTATGGTGGTGGACAAGCACTACATGTGCTGGGAGCACTATGTTGAGGCCACTGGGGCCGATACGGTCACCAAGGTTGCTGCCGCAGACGAGCGCTTCTGGATGAAGCAGGACTAATCGGACGGTTCATGTAGCCTCGTCGGACCATTCCGAACGGGGCGACCACATTGTCAGCAGGCTGGGCGAGGTTTGCACACCGGTTCAGCCAATACTACCGTCATGCCGATTTGTGGTCCCCACCGAGGGTGCGAACGCGAGAATGGATGTTCATCCCGTTCGGCGGCGCACCCCCCTTGCGTCACAAGGCGTTCTCGGCTGTCAACGACGTGCGCTCCTTTTTGAGCGAACGCGCCATGCATTCCTGTTTCTATTCTACCGCGTATTGGAAACGACCGTATGAAATGAAGATGGCAGACAAAGGCTGGCATGGAGCAGACTTGATTTTCGACCTCGACGGCGACCACCTGCCAGGCGTCACGGATCGTGATTTTCCCGCCATGCTTGAGGTGATTCAAGAGCAGGCATGGACCCTTTGGAACGACTTTCTCCAGCCTGAATTTGGCTTTGAGGAACGTTACCTCCAAGTCACGTTTTCAGGCCATCGGGGGTTCCATTTGCACTACCGAGACCCCAAATTCTTTCACCTCGATTCCGAAGCTCGCCGGGAACTTGTTGCTCACATCCGAGGAGAGGGTGTTGACGTTCAAGGAGGGCTTGCACGATTCAAAGATGCAGATGCGCAAGGGTGGACTCGCCGCTTGCGGTCTGGCATGGGTGACATGGTAGCGACCCTCAGCAACATCAACCGTGGCGTTGAAGGTGCGTCAAGCGAATTGAAGCGGTTGGAAGCCTCGCTCAAAGAGCTCCAAGAGCGTGAAGGAAAGACCTCCCAAACAACCGCTGATTCCATTCGCAAATTGGCAGCACTGGTTGACCACCCCGACCGTTCCAAGCGATTAATGGAGGGTCGTTTCGACCTCCTGTCCAATTACCAAGCACTGTTCTTGAATTTGCTCAAGTCGGACGCTTCGGTCGTCCTTGGCTCTGCGGGTGAAACAGATGAGGTGGTGACCATTGATGTGCGGCGTCAGATCCGTTGGCCATCATCCCTCCACGGCAAATCTGGAATGCGGGTCACGGAATTCCCGTTGGATCGGCTTGACCCCGACAAATCAACCTCATTCAATCCGTTGAAAGAAGCGTTCGTTCTGGGCCTTGATGAACAGGTGGAAGTGGAATTCACCGTGGATGATGCGGTGGCCCAATTCGGTGACCGCCGAATTGAGACCAAAGCCGGCCATCGTATCCGAACCCATGAATCGGGTGCCACGTTTTTGGTGATGAAAGGCTGGGCCAACATCGTGCCGTGACAGAGGGCCGCGAAGCCCCCTGCCGTGACCTCGGATGAGGGAAGGTTCAAGGCTGGTTTGCCCTCCCTCCAAACGAGGTGCGTGAGATGGGGCTCCGTCGTGGCAAGAAATCCAAGAACGCAACGAACAACGAATCGTTGCCTCCTGCCCCGCTCCCGATGCCCGGTGAACTGCCACCCATGCCCCTTCCGGGACAAATGCCAGCGCCCTTGCCCGATATGCCGCTCCCCCCAGCGGCGAACGGCGCCCCTGAACCCCTTCCACTGCCCGATGCACCCCCCACCGAGGCTGCACCTGCGTCGCTGTCCGAGAAAGTCGAGTCCTCCGACTACGGAGCCCTCTGGGCCAAGCGCTCGGAAAAGCCCCTCCAACAAATCTACGGCCACATCGATCGAATCAGCAATCAAGAGGCGGGCTCCCTGCTTGACCGATACGCTGACCGGTTCGGCCATTCGTTGGACCGAGAAATCATCGTGATGCGAAAGGCATCCCTCGAGGAAAAACACGCCGAGGTTCGCGACGCCCCAACGGTTGAATTGATCGGCGAAGAAGAACCAGTTGAGGATCTTTCGCCGGCCGAAGAGCTGAAAGCGGTCGAGGACGAACTGCGGCAACTCAAGCCGCTGTACCAGACGGCCAAGGCCAACGGTGATTCAGCCTCCCTTGCTGAACTCAAACCCGTGCTTCAGGAATTGATGAACCGTCGAAAGGAACTCAAGGGCGGTCAAACGAGCAGCGCACCGGTCGTGGCCGTGGCCGAGGCTGCAGGCGACAGCGAGATGGACGCTCTCTTCGAACAATTTGTGCATTTGGCAAACGATTTGCTCGGCGACCATCTTCCGGAATCCATCGTGACCGAATTCATGAACAGTCCAGGATTTGACTTGCTCAAAACCGTCCACGCTGCACCCACCGAGACCACGGACACGACACGTTCAGAATTTTATGCGATGGTGGACGACCTCCTGGGCAACATGTCCGAGGAATCCATCAATGCCTTCGTGGCATCCCCCGATTTCGACATTTACCGCCAAGTCGGTGAAGCGTACAAAGGAGCGTGAAAAGAATGGGATTGCTCGATAAAGCAGCAGCAGCAGGTGGAAACGAAACGGCTGCTGCGAAGCCGAAAGCTGCCGCAGCGGCAAAGGCAGTCGCCAAGGCAAAACCTGCAGCCAAGGCCGCCAAAGCTGCCAAGGCAGCAAAAGCAGCAAAGGTCAAGGCACCGCGTGCCCGACCCGCGAGCCTTTCGGCAGATTTTGAACTCGCTTCCAGCATGAATCGCCGAATTTCCTGGTTGGTCAACTTCATCGTGAACTTTGGTGTGCTTTTCGCTGCGATCTTCATCGCTGCAGGGGACACCGGTGTGGTGACGACCATTCTGTTCGCTGTGAGCGGTGGCATCATCATCATCAACGTGATTTTCATTCCCATGAAGTTCAGCCGGAACATCGGTCAATTTGTCTCTCGAACCAAATTTGTCCGTGGTGACGGTAAAAACCCGCTTTTCCTTCACGGAATCCTGGTGAACTCGACCGGTCTATCTGCTCTGATCGGTGTGATCATGATTGCGACGCAATTCCAAAAGTTGTCCGAGGAAGACAACACCACCGCGATCATCCTCTTTTCCCTTGGTGCGCTCTTCCTGATTCTTTGGTTCATCGACCGCTTCCTCCGCAACGGCAGCGAAATGACCCAAGGTCTCTACGACCTGCTGTTTGGGGCCTACTTGGTGAAATACGTGCCGTCCGAGGAGGAGCGCGCGACAGGTGTCTGGGCTCGACTTGAAAACATGGGGAATTTCGGCGACCAACTGCTTGAGCGTCAAGAAAAGCGTGCTGCCAAAGCGGCCCAAAAAGCCGCAAAGGCGGAAGAAAAGGCGGCGGAGAACGAAGGCTCAAGTGAAGAATCCACCGAGTGACCCCGCATGAGCGGTACCTTCTTTGGCCCGCACGGGAGAGAAATCGGTCTCTTCGCATTGTCGGGTGTTGTTCTTTCACTCACTGTCGGCCACCTTGCGTGGATAGCCGTCGCAGGCACCTATCTCGTCTGGCTTGCCTACATCGGTACCATGACCCGTTGGTCGTTTCGCGCTCCCTCAAGGCGGAAACCCCCCATTCAGGATTCGGCGTGGCGCCCCATGGACGTGGCCACGCGACGAGGGGACTTGCGGTTCTACCTCTCGGACACACAGCCTGGTGCTGATGTTGTGTTCGTGGTTCACGGCTGGAGCTCAGCGTCCATGCGCATGACCGGTCGAGCTCGCGTCTTCCTTGAAGCGGGATTGAACGTCGTCCTGGTGGACTTGCCGAGCCATGGGGCCTCTGCCTCGCTCCCGTATTGGTCGGCGGAGGAGTCTGTGTCCATGTTGATCGATGGGCTGAACCACCTCCACCAGCAACGCCCCGACCATTTCGGACATCGGATGTTCTTTTTCGGCCATAGCATGGGTGGTTTTGTTGGCCTTCGAATCAGCAAGCGACGAAATGAATTGTCTCTCAACGGCGCATGGTCGGGGTGGGTCCTGGAATCGCCGATGACAGGTTACAGTGAAATTTTTGATGAAACGTGTCGCCTTTTGAAACTGCCACGCGTGTTTCGCTGGTCCCTTGAAACACGCGTCTTGCGAAAATTTCGCGCCCTGAATCCAAGCAGCACAGTCAAGCATTTGCAAGACGCTGACATGCCTGCTTGGGGCATGCTTTCGGAACCCACGTTGCTCGTTCAAGCCTCCAACGACGAACGTCTTGGCAATGCACACCACGAGCGCTTGGTGCACGAAATGAAGCAGACCCCTTCTGTCCAACTGGATGTGCATTGTCTTGATTCACTCTCCCATTCGGGCGCTCATGAACACGCTGAGCGTGACCGATTGGTGGCTGCTTGGTTGGACGCTCAACCGTCCTGATGCTGACCAGATGCTTGCTGCTTGGCGAGTTCTCGCATGTCCTCAACTTCATCCAACTCGTCAACGATTTCCTTGCCCAGCAAGGTTTCCATGACGTCCTCCATGGTAAGAATGCCAGAGGTTCCCCCAAACTGGTCTTGGACGAGGGCGAATTGTTGCCGGTTCACCAACAGCACGTCCAACGCCTCTTCGATGGTGGTACCCAATTTGATGGACAGGATGGGCTTCATCATGGATTTGAGCGTGGTGTCCCACTCGTCTCGACTGGCTGCCATGAGGATGTCGGATCGAATCACGAGTCCCATCACGTTGTCAATGTGCTCTTGATAGACAGGAATTCGAGAAAATCGAAGGATGGAGTGTTCATCGAGGACCTCTTTCACCGTGGCCTCCATGTCAAATGCACTGACGACCACTCGAGGTGTCATTTCGTCATCCACGAGGATTTCACGAAGTTTCAACAGGTTGTGAATCACGGTTTCTTCGGATTCCTCCAGCGCCCCTTCAATCTCACCGAGGTCTGCCATCAACGCCACGTCGTCCCGCGTCACCATGTTGACATCCCCCTTCGGCAGGACCGATTTGAGCACTTGAATGGGGCCGATCAGCCAGAAGAGGAATTTGGTCATGAAGGACAACACATAGGCAGCCGGTGTTGACAATCGCTTCCAATATGCCGTCCCAAGGGTCTTTGGAATGATCTCGGAGAGGAAGAGTACAGCGATCGTGAGTATGAAGGACGCGATGGTCAACCACTCGGAACCCCAGATGTTTTGCACTTCGCTGCCAACGCCCGCTGCGCCCATGGTATGCGCGATGGTGTTCAAGGTGAGGATGGCTGTCAGGGGCCGAACCGAGTCGTCGTCCTTGAGGTGGGACCACATGGAAGCGGTTTTCTTGCCGTCAGCCTCCAGCATGGCCACGTGTGTTTGTGGCATTGAAAGAACGATGGCCTCCAAGATGGAACACAAAAACGACACGCCGAGGGCCAATGAAAGATAAAAAATGAGGAGTGTTAAATCACCGCTCCCGGTGGGTTCTCCTGCGGGTAGCGTCGCTGCCATGGCGTTGTTGAGCATAGGTTGTGCAGAACCCCTGTCCAGATGGAACGGTTTAACCAAACGATTGGGGTTCTTGAAAATGACGCCACCTCGGCAATCATGAGGGGCGTTGTTTAAATCGGGGGTGAACCTCAAGAAGTGCCTGCATCTGGGCGGTTCGTTGAACATGCCCGACGAACACGTGCTGATTTGCGTGGCTTGGCCGTACGCCAACGGCCCGCTGCATTTGGGGCATGTTGCTGGGTGTTATTTGCCACCTGACATTCATTACCGCTTCGAGGTGGCTCGAGGCAATCGCGTGCTGATGGTCTCGGGTTCGGACGAACACGGAACACCCATCACCGTCACGGCAGAACAGAACGGGGAAACACCACAAGACGTCGTCGACCGCTTCCACGCCATCAACCAGCAGGCGTTGAACGACTTGGGGTGTGCATGGGCCAACAACATCGACCATCGCGGCGTTGCGTACGGCGGGGCGTTGTTCAACCGAACGAGCGATGAGCGCCATCAAAGAAAGGTGCAAGATCACTTCAAACTCCTTCATGAAGCCGGCTTCTTTGAACAGCGCTCCATGGAACAATACTACGAACATCATCCGGATGGCGGTGGCCGTTTTTTGCCGGACCGGTACATCGAAGGCGTTTGTCCCGCTTGCCAAACCGATGGCGCCCGAGGCGACCAATGCGATGCTTGCGGTGCCACATACGAAGCGGTTGAGCTCAAGTCTCCCACCTCGAAGATGAACCCGTCCTATCGGGTGTCCATTGAAGAAACGGAACACCTGTTCTACCGTTTGGATCTGTTCCAAGATTTGTTGCAAAACCATGCGACCGGCCAACACAGCCGTTGGAAACCCAACGTTCGTGCGATGACGAAACAATGGCTCGACATGGGGCTCCGCCCAAGGGCGGTGACGCGCGATTTGGCATGGGGCATTGGGGTGCCGCTTGAGGGCGACGATTGGAACAGCAAATGCATCTATGTGTGGTTTGAAGCCGTGCAAGGGTACCTCACCTGTGCACAGATTTGGGCCGAAGAGCACGCAAGGTCGCACCCGGATGGCGCAGATGCTTGGCGCCGATGGTGGTGCGTTGGCGAGGACGGAGAATCGCCACGCCACCTCTACTTCCTCGGAAAGGACAACATCCCCTTTCACACCGTGATTTGGCCTTCGTTGATTCTTGGATTGAACGCCGCTTCTTCCGGGAAGACTGCCAAGGACGTCCTATCGCTGCCGAACGCGGGTGAGTTGGCGCTGGAACATAATGTCCCCGCAATGGAGTACCTGATGCTGTCCGGTGGCCAGTTTTCAAAATCAAGAAAACACGCTGTGTGGCTCCCTTCCTTCCTGGAGCGGTACGACCCCGATACGCTGCGATATTATCTCAGCATCAACATGCCCGAGCAGCACGACACGGATTTCAACTGGCCTGAATTTGTTGAGCGGGTGAACAGCGAACTGATCGCTGCATACGGAAATTTTGTGCATCGGGTCTTGACGCTCGGAGCCCGGCTACCGTTGGAGGGTGGCTCGCCCTTCACACCCTACGACGGCCACCCCGACATGGAGGCGCATCAACGTCACGTCGAAGGCCTTTTTTCTCAAGCAACGGCTTCGCTGGAAGCCCACCGCTACAAGGAATCCTTGCGCCATCTCATGAGCATCGCTCAATACGGCAATCAAATTCTCCAAGCCGCTGCACCCTGGAAACACCTCAAAGAGCGTGGCGAGGGTCACGAAAGCAGTTTGGGCACCCTGGCCTTTTGCTGGCGCTTGGCTCGCACCCTCGCCATTGGTCTGCAACCGTTTTTGCCCACCAGCTCTCAGCGCCTTTGGTCCATGTTGGGCTTGTCAGGCCAGGTTGAACACCAGCGTTGGGATGAGGCAACCGATTGGTCCTCACCCATGACATGGTCGAGTGAACCCCCAAAGCCCTTGTTTGAACGGCTTGACTTGGAGGCCATTTTGACGGCTGAGACCGAGTTGATTGAGGTTGATGCACAGCACGATTCACCCGCCGTCCACGGCGTGAAAGGTGGAAAGAAATCAGGAGGAAAGCACGTGAAAGAAGTTGAGGAGGGTGTGGTCCACCTGAATTTTGAAGATTTTATGAAAGTTGAATTGAAGGTTGGTCGTATCGCCTCGGTCGAGGACCACCCCAATGCAGACAAACTCTATGTCGTTCGCTTGGACGATGGAACGGAAGATGGCCGGACCATCTGTGCAGGCTTGAAGGCACACTATTCCATGGATGACCTGACCGGTAAAACCGTGGTTTTCGTTGCCAATCTTGCACCGAGAAAGCTTCGAGGTGTGATGTCGCAAGGGATGATGCTCGCCGCCGATGACGGCGATGGTAACGTTCGATTGGTCACCGTCGACGGCGAGATCGCTTCGGGGTCCGAAGTTCGCTGAACATCAACCGTTCAGCCGATCACGCACAGCGTCCATGACCAGTCGTCCATCGGTTCGAACTTGTTCTTTGACGCTGTCCAATTCACTGCGGATCGTTTCACCCATCTCGGCCGGCAAACCGTTGAGATTGATTTCAACGTTGAACAGCGCCCCCTTGGCTGCGGCACTGGCGAGTAATCCCGCTACACCGACATCCGAGACGGCGTTGGCGTTGCCCTTGGCTGCGAGTTCAGGGAGCATGGCGAGGAGTTCTGCGGCCTTGCATGCGGTCTCGTACGGTACTTCCGCTGCGTGCAAGGTGGCAGCGCGAATGGCCGTACGGCGTGCATTCACTTCCTCATCGTCGCCTTTCGGAAGTTTGAACGACGCCATCACCTCGTCAAAAGCATCGCTGTCTTGCTGAGCCAAGTCACCCGAGGCACCCATCATCGGGATGGCTGAACGTTGAACACGCTCCGCCACGGGCCATCCGTCGGACCACTTCTCGTTGCTCAGGGTGAGGTCGGCCACCATGATGCTCAAGGAAGCGGCTTGCCCCAAAGCCACGGCAGCAGCGGTGCCTCCTCCCGGGGTGGGGGAGGATGATGCGAGGGCTGCCATGAACTCACGTTGTGTCATTTCCATCCAGTTCATGCACTCAGCCCCCTGATCGCCCACTCAATGATGCTTTCGTCGGGCTCAAATCGGTGGTGTTCACGCAGTCCCAACCCGTTGATGGCAGCGTTGACCAATTCGTGCTCGTCCGATGCTTCCGGTAGGTAAAACCGACCGGCTTCCAGCATGGCGTTGAGCGGCACAAGTCCAACGATTTCACTGCCCGGGGTCACGGTGCCATGGTCGCCAACGACGCTTTTCACCGTCTCATAGGCGAGGTGCAGTGGGCATGCATCCACATCCAAGAGGTTCATCGATACCTGGGAGATTCCCAATTCTTCCAACGTCACGCCCATGCCTTGCACGCTTGGGAGCAGACCTTGTGTTCGCATACGCTGGCCCGTGGGTGATTTGAGAAGACGTCCGCTCGAACGAACCAGCGAACCCACTTTTTTCGCCACGACGGCATCAGGTTCATCCACGTTCACGTTGTAGGCAACGAGAATGGAGCGGGCCCCCACCGTGATGCCTCCGGACCGTGCGACCGATTCGGACCACACCGAGGCCCCTTCGTCGGGCAACATCGTCGTTGCTTCGTGGCGACGGTTGCTTCCGTCCAATCGCGAGGCCAATTCCTCGTATTCTCCTTTGCGAAGGTTCGACAACAACGTGCGTTCCGGGTGGCTCGCTGCGGCTCCGTAGAGAAACAAGGGCACCGCTGCAGCTGCTGCCACATCCTGCACCGTGCGGCGAGCAAGGTCGGCGCATGCCTCCATGGTGATTCCTTGAAGCGGCACGAAAGGGCAAACATCGACCGCACCCAACCGGGGATGCTCGCCTTGGTGCGTTCGCATGTCAATTTCATCGATCGCAGCAAGAATCAGTGCGACCGCGCCTTGCTGGACAGGCTGGGGCTCACCTGCGAGCGTGATGACGGTTCGATGGTAATCCCGATCGGGTTCGACTCCCAACACGTGGCAGCCTGCCACGGCACGTGCGGCTGCGACGATTCGCTCAATTTTGTCATCGTCCCTGCCTTCGGAAATGTTGGGGACGCACTCGACCAAGGCGTTGCTCATGGGCTCGGTCGAGCATTTCCAGTCAATGAACGTTGTTCAACGGTTCACGAATACAGGCGCTCTGGGCTGGAGGTGGTGGATGACTGCGACCGCTTCTTCTCGAGGGTGGCCACAGCGGCCATCATGTCGTTTTGGGTGATGGAGGACCGACCGTCTCGAATGGCGGTCATGCCGGCCTCGACACAGGTTGCCTTGAGTTCGGCACCGGAATATCCCTTGGTTTTCTCAACAACACGTTGAAGGTTCAATTTCTTGGTGTTCATGGTTTTGAGGTGGACCTCGAGGATGGATTTCCGAGAACCGTCTTCAGGAATGGGGATCTCGATGACCCTGTCGAACCGTCCTGGGCGGAGCAAGGCATCGTCCAAGATATCGGGTCGATTGGTGGCAGCGATAATTTTCACGTCCTTGAGTGCATCAAACCCGTCGAGCTCGGCGAGCAATTGCATCAACGTACGCTGAACTTCCCGGTCGCCGCTGGTTGAGCCGTCCAAGCGCTTGGCGCCAATGGCATCGATCTCGTCAAGGAAAATGATGCTCGGGGCCTTTTCCTTGGCGAGAGAAAAAAGCTCCCGTACCATGCGGCCACCCTCTCCAATGTATTTTTGAGCAAGCTCACTTCCTACCATGCGGATAAAGGTCGCTTCGGTTTGGTTTGCCACGGCTTTGGCCAGCAACGTCTTCCCGCATCCCGGTGGGCCAACGAGCAACACCCCCTTGGGGGGTGTGATTCCCACCTTCTGGAACAGTTCAGGCTTCACAAGTGGTAATTCAATGGCCTCGCGAACAAGCGAGACTTCGGTGTCGAGGCCGGCAATGTCGGCATAGGTGGTGGTGGGTTTGCCGACCATTTCAGCACCGCTGACCATCGGGTCCCATGCCTCGTGAAGAACTTCAATCACCGAGAGGCTGTCCTGATTGAGTGCGACACGCGTGCCAGGTTTGAGTTTGTCAGGGTCGAGTCGTTGGTTCAGGGACACTTGGAACACCGTTCCGTTCGACGATCGCACAATGGCACGTTCATGGTCGAGCACATCTTGGAGATGGCCAATGATGAGCGGTGGCATTTTCATGATGTTCACGTTTTCTTCGAGCCGGTCGACTTTCTTCCGAAGACCTCGAATTTCGGTTTCGAGCGCATTCCGTTCCGTGATCAGGTTTTGAGATTCTTCACGGAGATCGAGCAACGAGGCTTCAAGTTGCTTCAACTCGTCCTCAGGAAGCCGGTTGACTGCGTTGTCCGTCCGCTCAACCTCTGTGCCCATGGGCGAACCTGCCGGCGAGCATCTAAAAGAATTGACATCGCCTTCGTGCAACGGTGTCAAAGAGTTCAAAGACGGTCGTGGAAAAAAAACCGACATGGGCGAATGTGAATTGTGCGGTGCCGTCAAGGTCGGTGTGCGACAGGTGCCAACGGGAAAAACCACCGTCACCGCATGCGCTCGTTGTGTGGAAAAAATGAATCTGGGACCGAAAAAGGAGGCGCCTGGCCTTGCCCGAGCGCGCACCATGCGTGCTGCGCCTCGGCGTTCGTCCTCTTCCACGTTCATGGCATCTGGACCAAAGGAACTGGCCGATGATTTTCACAAACGAATCGCCAGCGCACGGTCGGCTCAAAACATGTCCCAGCAACAGCTTGCGAAAAAAATGGCAGAAACCGTGAACGTGATCAAGTCTGCAGAATCAGGGAAACGACCGACCGACACCGTTGTTCGCAAGTTCGAGCGTATTCTGTCTATCGAATTGATGGTGGCACGTTCTGCAGAGGAAACCAGGCATGTTTCAGCCGGACCACAGCGCGGCATGACCTTCGGTGATTACCTCAACAACTTGGAGTGACGAAATTGTCGGTTCGGGTCCATGCGATTTGGCTGGCCCAGGACGATCCGAAAAAGAACACCGCTGTCCTTGCGGCAAAACGCGGAAACCTCACGCTTCACAAATCCATGCGGGACTTACCCCGCAAAGGCATCATCCTTGAGCCGTTGTGCGGGAAAGTCTTCGGCCCAGAGGACCATGCGCTCGTCCTCGAACAACGTGGTTCGTTGGTTGGCTTGGATTGCAGTTGGGCTCATATTGAAACCAGCGTGGACAAGGTGATGCGCCGGACACGACTGAAACCACGGATGCTTCCCATGCTCCTTGCAGCCAACCCAGTCAACTGGGGAAAACCAGGACGGTTGACAACCGCTGAGGCTTTGGCGGCCTGTCTGTACATGATGGGCAAAGGTGAACAAGCCCGAGAGGTCTTGGGGGCCTTTCGTTGGGGGCACCGCTTCTTTGAACTAAACCAGGAACCGTTGGATGCCTACGCCGGTGCCCTGACCAGTCAGGAACTGGTCGATCTTCAATTCGAATTTTTTGATCTTGACCGAGAAGGTTTGGAGGGCTGAACATGCTGCACGAAAACCGGCCTGTTCAGCGCGTGTCGGAAGACAATCGTCGCTTGGAACACGATGCGATGGCGGACGAATCGCTTGTTACCATCGTACACAGAGGTCGCACCTTGACGCGCCTGCTGGCCTCACGCGAGGACTTGAAGGCACTCACGGTCGGACACATGGCACTGGAGCACGGGTGTTCCTTGGAGGAGGAATCCCTGTCGGCTGACCTCCGGTCGGACGGTTCGGTAAACATCGTCATCGATGATGCCATCGAGGTCCCAGCCTCTGCTGCACGCCCGGACATTGTGACATCGTCATGCGGTGCATGTCACCATCCTTCGCTCGCCGAAATGGTGACAACAGCCTCGACCGCATTGCAGGCCCCGTCCTACGCCTCCATTGATCACGTTTCACATGCCTTTGACATGATGGAGCACCAACAACCAGGATTCGTAGCCACCGGGGGCCTCCACGCAGCGATGCTTTGGGCTCCCGATGGGACCTACCTGGTGAAGGAGGACATTGGACGACACAACGCCGTTGACAAGGCGTGGGGTGCATGGAGGCAAAGCCACCCGCATCGTCAACCAACGATGTTGCTGTTGTCAGGTCGTTTGGGGTGGGACATCACCGCCAAAGCGATGCACATTGGTGTGTCAACCATCGCTTGTCGAGGGGCTGCATCCACGCTTGCCGTTGATACAGCACGCGCCAACGGTCTGCGGTTGGTGACCTTCTGGAAGTCAACTGGGTGCGTGGTGATTGGGCCGCTTGAGGGGTCGTTTGACGCAAAGGATTGAGAACGGATGCGTTGACCCCGCGCCGGGATGGAACCATGTCGCGCAACGTGAATCCTACAACGCCCCCCGACCCACATCGCCTTCGCCTCGGAACGCCAAAAGCAAAGGCGGCGGGCGTTGCAGCCGCCGTATCGTCGTTGTATCACGGCATCACGAAGATGGGTGTGAGCAAGACGGTCAAAACCCTCCGGACGGTGAATCAACACGAAGGCTTTGATTGCCCTGGATGCGCATGGCCGGACCCTGAACACCGGACAGCGTTCGAATTTTGTGAAAACGGTGCCAAGGCGGTGGCAGATGAATCCATGGCAGCCCGGGTGGACGCAGATTTCTTTGCGCGTCATTCGGTTCATGACCTCTCAACTTGGTCTGACCATCGTCTGAATCGGGCTGGACGGCTCGCGCAGCCCATGTATCTCGCAGCTGGAGCCGACCGATACGCACCCATCGAATGGGATGCGGCGCTGGATATGATCACTCAACATCTGAACGCCATGGCATCACCCGAACGCGGCGTGTTCTACACCTCCGGGCGCACGAGCAACGAGGCTGCGTTTCTGTACCAGGCCATGGTACGGGGCCTCGGTACCAACAATCTTCCAGATTGCTCAAACATGTGCCATGAGTCGAGCGGAAAAGGCCTCGGTCAAACCATCGGCATCGGCAAGGGAACGGTTAGCCTCGAGGATTTTAACCACGCGGACTTGATCATGGTCATCGGACAAAATCCCGGGACCAACCACCCCCGAATGTTGACCGCACTGCGTGATGCCAAACATCGTGGCACACGCATCATCCATGTCAATCCGCTCCCAGAAGCAGGATTGACGGCGTTCAAACATCCCCAAGATTACATGAAGGCAAACTTTGGTTCCACAACCCTCGCAGACCTCCATCTCCCTGTTCGCATCGGCGGGGATGCAGCCCTGTTGAAGGGGCTCATGAAAATCATGCTCCGGGACGGAACGCTTGATTCGACGTTCATCAACGAGAAGACCACCGGCTTTGATGCGCTGGTTGCCTCACTGGCTGATGAACAATGGTCAACACTGGAACATGAATCAGGACTTTCACGCGCTCAGATGGAGCAAGCCGGCCGTATGGTGGTGGCCTCCAAAGCGACCATCGCTTGTTGGGCCATGGGGCTGACCCAACACCGCAACGGGGTTGCGGTCATTCAAGAAGTGGTCAACTTGTTGCTGATGGGGGGTCACATCGGCCGACCTGGCGCAGGACTGTGTCCCGTTCGCGGGCATTCCAACGTCCAAGGTGATCGAACGGTTGGCATTTGGGAAGCGCCCACAGAAACCTTCCTGCAACGAATGGAGGAAGGGCTTGGATTTGCAATGCCTTCGAGCCATGGTTACGACGTCGTGCGTTCAATTGAAGCGATGCTCGAGGACAAAGTGGATGTGTTCTTCTGCATGGGAGGGAACTTCCTCTCGGCCACACCGGACACCAAACTGACGGCTTCAGCACTCAACCGAGTTGGCCTCACGGTTCAGGTTTCGACAAAACTGAACCGTTCTCACTTGGTGACGGGTCATGAAGCACTCATTTTGCCCTGCTTGGGCCGAACGGAAATTGACGTGCAGGCCAACAACGAACAGTTCGTGACCGTTGAAAATTCCATGGGCATGGTTCACACCTCCGTGGGGGGGTTGCGACCTGCCTCTCCTCATCTCAAGAGTGAACCTTGGATCGTCGGTCAACTCGCCCATCGCTGCCTGCCCGATTCTCCCTTGCCTTGGCTTGAACTGATCGAGGATTACGACCGAATTCGCGACTTGATGTCCGTCTGCTTGGCGGGTTTTGATGCGTACAACGAACGGGTGCGCCAGCCCAACGGCTTTGCGTTGCCCAACCCTCCACGGGATGATCGGCGTTTCGAGACGCCCGATGGAAAAGCACACTTCACCGTGCATCCTCGACCCAACCTCGAGGTTGGCGCTGAACGGTTTGTACTGATGACCCTCCGAAGCCACGACCAGTACAACACCACCATTTACGGCTTGCACGATCGGTATCGAGGCATACACGGCAACCGTCGTGTGCTGATGATGAACGCTGAAGACATGGTTGAAAGGGGTTGGAAGGCACGAACCAACGTGAACATCACAAGCCACTTTGAAGGCGAAGAACGTCATTCTTCATCTTGGCTCCTCGTTCCTTACGAGATTCCGCGAGGAAACCTTGCAGCCTATTTCCCTGAAGCCAATGAATTGGTGCCGTTGCGGTCCACAGCAGCCTTGTCCAACACACCCACCTCGAAGTGGGTGGTCGTTTCGCTGAAGGCGGCAGGAGACGCTGCCAACGGGGAAGAAGAATGACGCAAACGTCGTACATCTCACTCGTGAGAAACAACGCATCGTTTCGGCGATTGTGGCTCGCTGCCGTCGTGTCCATGCTCGGCGAGTGGTTCAACACCATCGCCTTGTTTCTCCTCATCTTGACCTACACGGAAAGCGAGTGGTTGCTCGGTGTTCTCTTCACCGTACGAATGGCTGGGTTTGCCCTCCTCCAACCGTTCATCGGGATGATGGCTGATCGGTTTTCTCGGAAGATGCTGATGATCGTGTCCAACCTTGCCCAAGCTGTGCTTGCGCTGTGTTTCCTGTTGGTTGACGGCCCGGAAGACATCGTGTGGATGATCGGTTTGTCCGGCGTGATGATGATTCTTCACGGCGTCTACATGACAGCAGAGCGTGCATCCATTCCAAACGTTGTGAGTGAAGAAGAATTGGCGACTGCCAATGCCTTGGATGCTGCATCGTGGTCCACTGCCCTTTGCATCGGTGCGATGTTGGGTGGCTTGGTGGTCTCTGCGTGGGGAACAGAGGCGGCCTTCATCATTGATTCCTTGACCTTCTTGTTTGGCACCGTGCTCCTCCTCAAACTGAACCTTCCACAAACCATAGAGGATGTTGCTGAAGCAGGTTGGGTTCGAACAGCGTTTGGCAACATCAAACGAGGATTTCAACGAATTCGCTCCGAACCGCGCCTGTACCGCATCGTCTTTGCCAAGGCATCATGGAACATTGCAGGGGGTGGCTTGGCCGGTGTCTATTTGGTCTTGCTTGGCAACGACGTCGATGGGTTTGGTGCCGCTTTTGGTTTCGGGTTGTTCTTCTTCGCTCGTGGCATTGGTACCGGCATCGGTCCGATCATTGCGAGAAACCTGTTCACCGATCAAAGCCGGTGGCCGTCACTCATCGGCAAACTCATCGTGTGTTCCGGTTTGCTTTACTTCCTCGTGGGGTGGTCCGTTGGTGGCGCCCTTTGGGTCACGGTTGTGCTTGTTATCCTCGCTCACAGCGCAAGCGGTGCAAACTGGGTGTTGTCAACCATCATGGTCCAACAATGGGTGGAGGACGAGGTCCGCGGGCGTGTCTTCTCGGCAGACATGTTGGTCCTCTCGGTGGCCTTTTCGATTTCATCGAGTTTAGCAGGCTACCTGATGGAGTCCAACACGTTCAACGTACAGCAAGGCATCATGGTGTATGCCGTCGTCATGGTCGCCTCGGGAGTCTTGTTTACGGTCTGGCGCCCGGATGTGCGCCATCAGGCCGTAGCGGCTTGAAGACAGCGTTCATGCGTGCACACGGGTGGCGTGAAATATCGTCGCTCGTCCGGGTCAAAGGTGTCGAGTTGCAGCGTTGATGTCGACCCCTCTTGGACCGACACGATGGCCGATGTACTGGCGGGAAGGTAGTCCTCACCGGTCGAGGCCAACGTCAAGCGGAGCGTGTGGCCTTCAGGGATTTCAGCGTCCAGTGGCAAGAATTCCATCTTGGCGTTGATGGTGTCCAGCAACGGCAGCCAGGTTTGGATGGTGTCACCTCCAGCATGGTATCGCAAGTCCATGATGGCGTGTCCAACATGGATGCAATTGTCGCTGGGATTGCAGTCCTCGAGCAAGGCATACAGTTGGCCACCCACTGCGCTGGTTGACACATCCACGTGCAAACGTGGCACACCGGCGAGGTACATGGTGGTGGAGAGGGGTTCAGACTGCCAAACGGGGCCGGAGGATGCGTCGGGGAGGACCGTCAGCGACCCACCGACAAGGGTCATGTCATTGCCGAGTTCCATGGACACCACCGTAACATCGGAAGGTGGATAGCGTTCTTCAAGGCGCCAGCTGCCCTGATTGGATTGAATTTCAATCCATTGGCCGGGCTGTGGGCCGATGTTTTTCAGATAATAGTCGAACCATTCCAACAAATCCTGCATCCAATCAAAGCGTACCATCTCTGGGAAGGCCTCGCCGCCTCGTCCACCAAGGTCCGAACGATCGTCCAGTTGCACCGGACGGTCCGGGTAATCGTGGTCCCATTGACCAAACAACCCTTTGGCCTCAATGCCGGCGTCGATGAGCGCATTCATGGTTGGCACGGCCATGTGCGGATCAACGTTCCAGTCGTGCATGCCTTGAATCAAGTACACGCTTCCGGTGTAATGCTCCAACACCCTGTCGAGGAAGAATCGCTCCTCCCAGTAGGTTCCGGCAACTTCGGACCCAAAGACATAGGCCGACACACCGGTTCCTGGTCCGAGGATGTAATCCGGGCAGATGTTTTGGTAATCCTCCTCATCACCGTCCAAACCATAACTTCCGTACACCCCGTTGTGCATGATGGGTGCTCGGGCCTCGGCCGATCCGTTTCGCCACATCAATTCCTTGACGCCGATGAGACCGGAAATCGGTACGATGGTTTTCAGATAATCGTGCTCGGCACCAAACATCGCCGCTTGCCACGGCGTGCTGCCGTCGTAGGATTTACCGATCAAGGCCACGGCCCCGTTGGACCACGGTTGTTCACCGAGCCAGCGCACGGCCGCGTCGTTTCCGAGTTGTTCGGCCGTTCCCATCAGGTCCATGCAGTGGTTTGAGCGACCGGTGCCGGCCACAGATACCTGTGCGAAAGCGTAGCCATGCGGGAGGATTTGGTCGATGATCATTTGACCCAACCAGCTGCCGGGGACCTCAATGGTCGGCGTCTGGACGCTAGGTTCCTGGAAATAGGGACCGATCTCAGCGATCACCGGGACGGTCACGCCCTCTGGAACGTTTGGCCGCCACACAGCGAGACTGATGAGTCCATTGGGAGCTGCACCGCCCTCCTCGATGGGCAGGACGTACTCAACAAACGTGTGGGTTGAATTCCATTCGTTGTCGGTCGGGAGGACGCTGTAAGGACCGACTTCAAGAGCAACGCCAAATTCACCCGACGTCTGGTAGGGTTGATCGGCTCGTTCCCAAACGGGAACACGGGCACCACGGGAATCGTCGTCACCGTCGATGATGGACAGCACGGCGTTGTTAAGCACGGCTGAGGCAAACAAAAAGGCCAGTGCGACCGCCACGGTCGCCCCAAGAACGGCATTGAATTCCGTGGAGGCTTGACGAAGTGTTGAGCCTGATGAACCCTCTTCCACACGATGCACCCGTGTTGGCCTAGCGTTCCCGTTTTTTGAGGTTGTGGACCGACCGTTCGTAAGTCCATGCAACAACCCTCAAAGGCATCGGACGATGACAGATGAGCATGGCACATGATTGGGGGCCGCTTCGACAATCCATTCTCGAAGGCATCCCGGAACATCTTCCACCATCAACGCCCCTGGACTCGAGCGTTGACCATGCCCCCGCCCGAAAACAAGTCCTCTCGAACGAGGAGAAACACTTGGCCGTGTGCAATGCGCTGCGATACATTCCACCTGCTCACCACGAGGTTTTGTACCCCGAATTTATGGATGAATTGGAGACCTTCGGTCGGATTTTGATGCGACGCTATCGCCCCACCGAACATCCGATGCGAGCCCACCCGATCAACGCATATCCAGCCAAGTCGCCCCAAGCCGCTGCCATCATGCTCATGATTCAAAACAACCTTGACCCCGATGTTGCTCAATTTCCACATGAATTGATCACGTACGGCGGAAACGGTTCCGTGTTCCAAAACTGGGCCCAATATCGATTGGCCATGAAGTACCTCAGCGAGATGGATGAGGACCAAACGTTGGTCATGTACTCGGGCCACCCCATGGGTTTGTTTCCTTCCTCGCCTGAAGCACCGAGGGTGGTGGTGACCAACGGGATGGTGATTCCCAACCACTCCTCGCCTACGGATTATGAGCGCATGAATGCCCTTGGCGTCACACAGTACGGCCAAATGACGGCGGGGTCGTACATGTACATTGGCCCGCAGGGAATTGTGCACGGGACCACCATCACGCTGTTGAACGCAGCGCGAATGCACCTCGGCCTCGACGATGACGCAACGTTGGCCGGCGTCACCTTCGTCACCAGCGGGTTGGGCGGCATGTCCGGTGCCCAAGCCAAAGCTGCGACCATCGCTGGGGCGGCGTGCATCATTGCCGAAGCCAACGCCCATGCGGCACACAAGCGACATGAACAGGGATGGTTGACCGATGTTACGGACGACGTGGACCAAGCCATCGATCTCATGACCGAGGCAGCGAGCACGGGTCAAACGATTTCAGTTGGCTACATCGGCAACATCGTTCGTCTTTGGGAACGGCTGGTTGAGCGGAACGTGAAGGTGGACCTGGGCAGCGACCAGACCAGTTTGCACAATCCTTTCCAGGGAGGCTATTTCCCGGTTGACCGCTCCTTTGAGGCCTCGACCGTGATGATGTCGTCCGACCCCGAAGCCTTTGAGGATGCTGTCCGCGCAACGCTCCGTCGGCACGCAGATGCCATCAACACCATGGTCAGCCGCGGGATGTACTTTTGGGATTACGGCAATGCCTTTCTCTTGGAGGCCTCTCGAGCGGGCGCCGATGTCCTTTCAGCCGATGGTTCGTTCCGATACCCGAGCTACGTGGAGGACATCATGGGGCCGTTGTGCTTTGACTACGGTTTCGGGCCATACCGATGGATTTGTACCAGCGGGCTGGCATCGGATTTAGAAGAAACCGACCGCATTGCGGAATCGGTGTTGGTCGCCATGCTCGAGGAAGCGCCTCCCGACATTCGTCGCCAAATTCAAGACAACCTCATTTGGATCCGGCAAGCAGGGAGCAACTCCCTGGTCGTCGGGAGCCAAGCTCGGATCCTCTACGCCGATGACGAGGGTCGTCGACGTATCGCACAAGCCATGAATCAAGCCGTTCGAGACGGCCGGTTGGACGGGCCGGTGGTCCTTGGTCGCGACCACCATGACGTGTCCGGGACCGACAGCCCCTACCGTGAAACAGCGAACATTCGAGACGGGTCGATGTTTACGGCGGACATGGCCGTGCAGAACGTGATTGGCGACGCCTTCCGAGGTGCAACATGGGTCAGCATCCACAACGGCGGCGGTGTTGGTTGGGGTGAAGTGATGAACGGCGGGTTTGGATTGTTGCTGGACGGCTCTACCGAGGCCGATCGTAAACTCGACAGCATGCTTCATTGGGATGTGAACAACGGTGTTGCACGCCGAGCTTGGGCACGAAACCCCGGTGCGGAGTTTGCGATTCGCCGAGCCATGGAGGCCAACGACCGATTGACCGTCACCATGCCCCATCACGTCGAGGAACAGGTGTTTCGGCAACACGGAGGGCGTCTGTCTTGACCAAATCAACGGTTTACGTTGACGGCGTCACACTGACGGTGACAGATGTGATGATGGTGGCTCATCGTGGTATGCAGGTGGAGGTTTCTGAAGATGCTTGGCCCAAGATTCATGCTGCCCGCGCCGTGGTCGACCGGATCGTCGCGAACAACGAAACCGTTTACGGCATCAACACCGGCTTCGGTGCATTGGTGCATCAGCGCATCTCTCCGGACGATCTCGCTCAACTCCAAGTCAACCTGATCCGTTCTCATGCCACTGCCATCGGTCCAACCATGTCGGTGCCTGAGGTTCGAGCCATGATGTTGATTCGCTTGAATTCTCTTTGCAAAGGCCACTCTGGCGTGCACCCCGATGCCATTCAGCAACTGGTCTTGTTTCTCAACGAGGGCCTCCACCCCGAAGTTCCACGGATCGGCAGCCTGGGTGCGAGCGGCGACCTTGCACCGTTGTCTCACCTTGCACTTGCGTTAATCGGAGAGGGACGGCTGGTGACAGAGGGCGGTGAAATTCGACCCACCAAAGAGGTGCTGTATGAACGAGGTGTGCTTCCACTCCAGCTCACGGCAAAAGACGGGTTGTCGCTCATCAATGGAACCTCCCAAATGTCCGCCTACATGGCGACATCCGTTGCTCGACTGTCCGAATTGCTCGTGCTTGCTGACGTGGTGCTGGCGATGTCCATGGAAGCCCGTCAGTGCAGTTTAACACCGTTTCGAGAAGAAGTCCACAACGTTCGCCCACATACCGGACAGCGGATCGTTGCGCAGCGCGTTCGCACGATGCTTGATGGCTCCCCCATCATGGCAGGCCATGCTGATTGCGATCGCGTCCAAGACCCTTACTCCTTCCGATGCGCGCCCCAGGTCCATGGTGCGGTTTACGAGTCGTTCCTTGACGTGCAACGAACCATTGACGTTGAGTTGAACAGCACCACGGACAACCCGCTCATTTTCCCGACCCCCGACCAGCCGGGCTCTCACGAAGTCGTGAGTCAGGGCAACTTCCATGGTGAAGTGCTCGCCATCCGAGCGGACCAGATGGCCTTGGGATTGTTTGAATTGGCCTCGATCAGCGAACGTCGGATGGACCAAATGTTGGACCGGTCCCGCAGCGGTCTCCCCGCGTTTTTGGCAAAAAATTCTGGGCTCGAATCCGGATTGATGATTGTGCAATACGTCGCAGGAGCATCGCTTGCTGAACTGCGCGGTCACGCCTCGCCAAGGTCAGCGTTCTCGACGTCGACATCCGCCGGCCAAGAAGACCATGTCAGTTTGGGGGCAACGGCCAATCACAACCTTCTGGTGGCCACGGAGCGTTTGGCGGAGGTTCTCGCATGCGAAGCCCTCATCGCCTCAGAAGCTCTGACACACCAGCCCGTCCAACCGGTGGGCCATGTCGCAGGTATGGTTGACTTGGTGCGAGCGATTGCTCCGCCTCTCAATGGGGATCGGAGTACCTCAGACGAACTCATCTCCATCGCCCAAGCCATGACGGGCGGGGGCTGGCTGGCTCGCCTTGAAGCTGAACACGGTCGCCTACCTCGATGAGGTCCTGCTCAAGATGCTGGCGGATGTTTCATCAACATCAACGAGGTTGAACAAGCGATACGACCAGCGTTCCAATTCCGCAACGGTGAACACGTCCGTTGAGGCGTGCAGGTGCAACAGGGCTTCGGTTGCTGTACGGATGCGCTCTTCCACCGCCTGGTAAGTGGCGTACGCTTCGTCGTTGTTGCTCATGCTCAGGGCCGGTTCAAGTTCGGTGAGATCGAACCCCATACGACGCCACTGAAGCATACGTTTTGACAGCAGACCTCGGTGAAACCCCAATTTCGGTAAGGAAACGAGTTGGGCCAGCACAGGTTGGTGAACTTCATGCTCGCTGATCGACTGAGGTTGTCCTTCGACCGGTGCGATCTTGTTGCTCGTGGATGGTTTTGGTGAGCTGGGTTCGTTGACCGTTGAGGCGATGAGGGGGGACATACGCATCCAAACATTGGATGGAAAGGTCAGCGGGTCGAGCACGAGATGGATTGAAAGCCGGTGGAGTTGGCTTAATTCCGTGAGCCATGCCATCAATGCAAACACGGGAACCGGCCCTTCTTCATCAAACACCGCATCAAGGCCTTCGAGGATGACCACGCCTTCGTTGTGCTCTGGCGCCCATGAACCCAGGGAAGCCCGTATCGCATCCGTTGACGGGAAGACCGAATCGTTGGTTTCGAGGTGCGTCAGCCACCGAAACGTGGTCATGTGCGGGCTCAAATGGCGAAGCAGCCTTCGCGTGGGTGAACGGCTGAGAATGAGGCGGGGTCGACCTTCTTCCACGGACAATTCGTCGTAGATGACCATCAGTTTGTCAAAGCGAGTGATGTGAAGGGCGTTCACCGTGCCCGCCGTCACCACCATGGTTGACGATGGCAAGTCCTGTCTAAAGAAATACCTCCGACAGTGCCACGCCCGTCAAGGATTATATCCGAAGTGGTCCTCCTCGCCTTTGGGTGCTCTGATGGCAGACAAGGATGACAACAAAGTCGGGATGGCCGAATGCGGTTCATGCCGCGCCGTGATTCCCATCGATTCCAAAGCGTGCCCCGAATGCAACACCTCCTTCCAAGGCGTTTCTGACGAAGCCCTTGGCGAGTGCGGTGCGTGCCAGAGCCTGGTCCCCCTCGATTCCACCCGATGCCCAGAATGCAGTGTTCTGTTTGTGGCGGACGATGTCGTGGACGTACTGCGCCAGTGGGTTTCCAACACGGGCATCGACTTGCGAAAACTCTTCGACAAGTTCGACGAAAACGGTGACGGGATGATCGACTCTTCGGAGTTGCGCGAAGGACTGCTCAGCCTCAACCTCGCCGACCTCCCGCCCAGTCAAGTGGAACGCTTGGTGAAGGAAATTGATGAAGACGACAACGGCGTGATCGACCTGGATGAGTTCATTGACATCCTCTCATCGGGCGAATCGGATGCGTCGGACGATGCAACCACAGAAGACGTGGGTGAAGAGGAAGAACCGTCCGCTGACGAAGAGCACGACAACGCTGATGCGGTCAGCGAGGATGCGGATGAACCATCCGATGCTGATGCCGAGGAGGACGAAGGCCAAGACGATGGTGAGGCGGATGACACTGGCGATGAGGTTGCTGAACCCGAGGACGAGCCAGCGGAGGAAGTTGAGGCTGTTGACGATGCCGTCGATGAAGGCGACATGTCCCACAAAGAGGTCGTTTCGCTCAAGAATCCACTCCTTGATTTGGCGAACATGATGGATGAGATGGGCGTCTCTGCTCAACGCGTGTTCAATGACCTTGACCGCGATGGCAACGGCATTATTTCCAAAGACGAGCTGATGAAACTCATCGAGTCCGACTACGGTGAAGACATGGACATGGAAACCGTTGAGATGCTGATGGAGCAGCTCGATGACGACGGCGATGGCTCCGTTGACCTAGCAGAATTTTACGCCTCGCTCGAGGAGCTTGACGACCACGAGGACGCCGTTGAAGAGACCGTGGAGGAGGACTACTTCCCCACGCCCATGCAAAAGCGGATGATGTCCAAAGCTTGGAACGACGCAGTCTGGCCCATCCTCCACACGGGTTTTGCCTTGATGTTGATCCTCGTGTTGGTCAACGCGCTTGTTGGTCCGGTTGACGGAACAGGTGGGGCTGTTGTGTACGAGCCGATGGACAACGGCCTCGTTCCGAGCGGTTTGAACCCCGGTGATGTCTTCCCTTGTGACGAAAAATACCAACAGGGAGGTTGTTCGAATTCCTTGACCCTGTTCAGTGGAGAAAACGGAGCTTCATCCATGCCAAAGGGGTTCTATCTCGATGGCATCATCTTCATGATTCTGAGTTTGATTGGTCTGGGTGGTTCGTTGTTCATGCACCTGGTCCGCGTTCCTGCTTGGCGCGCACGTGCGAGGGCCATGCGTGAGTTCGAGGCGGACAAAGCAGATGCCGCAAAAGAAGCAACCGACGAGTCCGTCGACAATGACGACACGGACGAGCACGAAGATTCAGACGATGAGGAGAGAGATGACCTTGTTGATGAAGAAGATGTTGGTGTCGAAGAAGAAGTTGATGCCGACGAGGACATGGGAGAAGACGACGACGAGGGTGAGACGGACGCCGAAGACGATGAAATCGATGTGGGCTCCCACATCGGCCTGGTCTTTGATGACGAGGAAGTCTTCGGGACCATTGTTGAATTCGATGACGAAGAAGGAACCGTGACCATCGAAGAGGACGGCAGCGGGGATTTGGTCACCGGTTATCAGGACGATATGTTTCTTGAGTGAACATGACCGAAGGTGAACGCGACCCCCTGGACGCTTTTCACGGCGTAGCATCGTGTACGGTGTGCGGTTGTTTTGCCAAAAAGGGAACATTGCGTTGTCCGGAATGTGGGACCTTCCACTCCGGCGCAGTCATGGTTGAGCGACCTGCTCCTTCACCGGAAGAACGCGTGGCTGCGGAACCCTCGGCACCCGATCCAAGCATGTATTCCCTCGGCCCGGCATCGACGATCGCCGAGGAGGCGTTTGAGGAATCCGAGGACGTGCGAGCGTGGACTGGCGGCAGCACGGATTTCACGTTTGAGGACGATGATGAGCCCGTGGCAACATCGACACCCGCCTTGTCTGCAGCGCCCGAAGTTGTCGCAAGCAATGAAGATTAATCAAAAGTCTTTCAGAGGCCAATTAATATTTATGTTCCCGGTTTGCCTTGTGGCCGACATTCATGCTAGCCTAAAGTTGACAACTGGTGGGCTCGGAGAGAATCGAACTCTCGATCTTTGCCATGTCAAGGCAACGTCATAAACCCCTAGACCACGAGCCCTAGGTAGTTGCTCCACCTGCCTGCTCTCTTTAACGAATTCGGTGGAGGACTCCGCTGGTCAACGTATGATCTTTGATATCTTCCCTGTGCATGGGTTGTTGGAACACAAGCCGGCATAGCGCGTACGACCGTTGGCCATGGAAACTTCTTTGCCATCGCGAATAGGCCCGTAGGTTTTGCATTTCATACAGTACCCTTCGATGGCTGACATGTTCCTCAACCCCTGTCGCTTCGGTGGACGATTTGAATCCTTTGTCAAGACGCCGAAAAGTTTGGTGTTTTTGGCCTCTGAGGGTATACGTGGAGGAGAGATTTTTGGAATCTTGGGAGGTCGGGATTCGAAGCTTGTTGAAAAACAGCGTACTGCGCTTCATTCGCAGTTCAAAGCAAGAACCGAGCGGATGCCAAGTTCTCTGAATTGTCGCATAACTCACATTATGCGACGAAGAGGCCCCCTCCTAATCGGACGGTTTGGTCACGAACTCACCCTCATCGATTTCAAACACTCCAATCAAGGGTGGACCCAGCATTTGCGACTCCAAACCTCCGTCCTTCACGTCGATCGTCGACTGAATTTCTTCAGCAACACGCTGCCAGTCCTCGCGAGTCGCAAACACCGATTGGACCAGGTGCATGCTGGTCCCCCCTGGTGCGGACGCAATCCAAGCAGCGATGCATCCCTCCGACCGACGTTTGTACGCCTGGCGAGCTTTGAGCATGCGCAACATCCGTGCTTGGCACCCGTCTTTTGGCGAACACACCACCGTCTCAATCCAATACATGAAATCTCCTCAAATACCATTTCAACGATGATTAATTCAATGATGCATCACGGCCCGAGTTTCGAGAATTCATCAGCGCACGTGTTGAATCATTTCACCCTCCAACATGGTGGACCACACAGGACTGTGGCTGGGCTGGAGGGACCACGATTCCCAGTGCGGGCTTGCCAGCACATTGAGGTTCGCAACAGCACCTTCTCGAATCACACCGTGTTCCAATCCACTCGGGTGGGGCGAGGTCGCCGCTGCTCTGCACGTCACCGCCTTGAGCGCTTCCATCGGATGCACGCCTGCCCGCTGCACCATGAGCGACCCCATAAACGGTAAACTCAGGGTTTGGCAGTTTGGATTGAAATCGGTGGCCAGCGTGAAATGCAGTTCGTTGTCAACGACCTCGCTCATGTTTGGAAAAGCATCGCCCATGGCATAAGGCGTCCCAGGGAGGTAACCGGTGTTCACGCCCGCTTCGGTCATGGCCATGCGCGTTTCGAGGGGGGTGTGATATGCATGATCGGCGGTCTGAACCCTGTATTCTACCGCAAGGTCTCCGCCACCACCGTTCGTAAATTCATCAACATGCAAACGCAAGTCGAGCCCTCCCTTCTTTCCTGCTGTGAGCAAGTCCGAGGTTTGTTCGACGGAGAACCATCCTGGTTCACAAAACACATCCATGGACCGTGCAATACCTTGGTCCAACACCGCAGGGAGTTGGTCGCTCAACAGTGCATCCGTGTATTCACTGATGGTAGCACCCGGGGGCGCATCATGCGCCCCCATCCACGTGATGTCCAACGATGGCAGCCCTGACTCGCGATTGAGCCGATCCATGGTGTTGAGAAGATCGAGCTCGGAAGGCGTGGACAAGCCGTAACCACTCTTGGCTTCCATGTGCGTGGTGCCACTTCGAAGTGCCGTTTTCATCCGATCCACCCCTCGGAAAAACAAACTTTGGGGCGTTGACGCTCGTGTAGCAGCGACCGTCGAAGCGATACCGCCACCAAGTTGAGCGATGTCAACGTAAGATTTCCCTTCGTGGCGCCATCTGACCTCTTGCGAACGGTCTCCTGCCCAGAGCAAGTGGGTGTGGGTGTCAATGAAGCCAGGGACGACCGCACGTCCACCCGCATCGAACATGATGTGCTCCTCAACTGCTTCCATGCCGTATTCATCGACCACCTCGCTTGAAGGTGCGACTTGTTCAATAACGCCGCGATTTACAACAATTGCCATGTCTTCGGCAATTGCCTCTTCATCATTGGATGCATCGGCACCGTCCAAGTGCACCAAGACGCCGATGTTGTGCACGACGGTGGCCACGATGGTCAACGGGTGAAGAGGGTTGAAGAACAATGGCATGGTGGTTTGAACATGTCAGGCTGGACCCTTGGCATTGAAACCACCGCACACACCCTCTCCTTCGGGTTGGTCAACCCTGACGGGGAACCGTTCCCTGCTGCATCGGATACACTGCGGCCCGATGAAGGGGGTATTCACCCACGGGAAGCTGCCGATCACCACAAAGACGTTGCCGCAGGTCTCTACCAAAAGGTCCTCGACATGCACGGCCTCCAACCTACCGACCTTGGTGCGGTGGCCTATTCACAAGGACCAGGGCTCGGGCCGTGCCTCCGTGTGGGGGCTTCCATTGCCCGCGGCATAGCGACCCGCCTCAACGTCCCCCTCATCGGCGTGAATCATTGCGTGGCACACATCGAAATTGGTCGACAACAATGCGGATGCGATGACCCCGTCCTCCTCTACGTGTCGGGTGGAAACACACAGGTCATCGCTCGACTCAACGGCCGGTATCGGGTTCTGGGTGAAACCCTGGACATTGGCATCGGAAACATGCTAGATAAATTCGCACGGCAGCAAGGCATACCGTTCCCCGGTGGGCCGAAGATCGAATCCCTTGCCAAGGCATACCTCGAGCGATGCCCTGAGCCCTCCATGGAGGGGTTGGAACTCCCTTACGCCGTCCGCGGGATGGACCTGGCGTTCTCTGGGTTGCTGACCGCTGCTCAGCGTTTGGTGGACAACGGGCAACCTTTGGACGCTGTTTGTTGGTCGCTCCAAGAACATGCGTTCGCCTCATGCGTGGAAGTTGCAGAGCGTGCCATGGCCCACACGGGCAAGCGAGAATTACTCCTTGGCGGAGGTGTGGCCTGCAACGAACGCATGCGCTCAATGTCCACGATGATGGCAGAGGATCGAGACGGATCTTCGCACGCACCGCCGAAGATGTATTGCATTGACAACGGGACCATGATTGCCCTCTTGGGTGCACTTGAATTGGCCAACCGAACCACTTCGCTTGAAGGCAGCGCCATTGATCAATACCTCCGGACCGATCAAACACCCATTCAATGGGCGTGAGTGAGACCCCATATCGTTTTAACAGGTCAACCTACCGTTGCGCTTGGGGGATTCATCCATCGACCGACGCAGGCCACCACGAAAGCAGGAGTTCAATCCGTTTGCTAAGGATGCCCAGCAACAGGCACGGCGACGGAGAGACGAACGCGATCGTCAAGCCGGCCGTCGGCCACCCGCCCAACCCGAAACGACGGAGGCGCCGAAAAAAGACATCCAAGCTGACCTGTTGAGAAAGCAGGCCGAAGCTCGTCAAAAATTGGTCCAAAAGGGCGATGTCGCCGCTCCCGCAGTGCAGCCAGCAGCCGTTAAACACACCACGCGAGTTGAACACAAACCTTCGACCAACGACATTGTTCGGAAGCAATCTCGCGAAGACCGACTCGCAGAACTCCGTCGAAAATCCGAGGAACTCAAGAAGAATGCCGCAGAGACGGTTGAGGTCCACGCTGACGCTGAATCCACTTCGACAGGGAGTGAGGAGGAGTTGGTCGCATCAACATCCACCTCCACCACCGCACCTGTTGCTGTTGAAACGGCACCTGCGGCTCCATCAGCCCCAGATGTCGTCACCCCGGCTCCACAAAACGTGTTCAAGAAGATCGAAACCAAGGTGAAACCGAAGGATCACCGGGGTCGAAAGCGTCGGCGATTTGACAAAACCGGCGGTGGACGCCAAAAGGCAGAGAAATTGCTCAACCGTCAAAAATACCTTGAGTACAAATACGCTGCCAAAGACATCCTCAACAACCCCGATGTGGCTGAGGAACATCGCTCCAACGTGCTTGGGCAAATCTGGGCGAAAGGAGAGCGTATGGGTGTTGATGAGTCCCATGCGTTCATCGATCAGAAAGTGGAGGAACTCATCCTCAGTGAAGCCGTCGCCAATGAATTGCGACAACTTGTCAATCGCATGACAACCAGGAGATGAAACCATGAGCAACAACATGAAAATCGAAGCCAACACGGTCGCCAGCGTCCATTACACCGGAACACTCCCTGAGTCAGGTGAAGTGTTTGATTCAAGCGAAGGCCGCGACCCGTTGTCCTTCCTCGTTGGTCACAACCAGATGATCCCCGGTTTTGAAGCCAATCTCATGGGTTGTGGCATCGGAGAACGAAAAGAATTCACCCTCACGGCAGATGAAGCGTACGGCCAGCGTGACGACGAAGCCGTGATGCAAATTGAGCGGGCCAATTTCGCGCAACTCGAACAAGAAGCGGCGCTTGAAGTGGGCATGCAACTCGTGGCGCAGATGCCACACGGTCCTGCCCCGTTCACGATCACTGCCCTCACCGATGACACCGTCACCGCCGACTTCAACCACGCTCTGGCAGGTGAGTCGCTGACCTTTGCTGTTGAGGTCGTCGACGTGCGTGAAGCCAGTGCGGAAGAACTCGCTCACGGTCATGCTCACGGTCCGGGCGGCCACCATCACTGAACACCAACCGAGTGTTCATACACGGCCATGCGTTCAGTCGGAACATGGTCAAAGAACGGAAAGACCGGTGGGCGACCCTTAGCGGTATCGATCTCCCTTCTTCGGATGCACCAGAAGATGCTGATTGGCCTCGTTCACCAGCAGGGACCCCACCGTACACGCGAGGGGTTCATCCAAACATGTACCGAAGCCGGTACTGGACCATGCGTCAATACGCTGGGTTTTCCAGTGCTCGGGAGACCAACGAACGGTTCAAACTCCTGCTTGAACGGGGTCAGATGGGGCTTTCCGTCGCCTTTGATTTGCCCACACAACTCGGCATGGACGCCGACGACGAACTCTCGTACGGCGAGGTCGGAAAAGTCGGCGTTTCCATTTGCAGTGTTGAAGACATGAAGGTGCTCTTTGACGGCATTCCACTCGACAAAGTCAGCACGTCCATGACCATCAACGCACCTGCCATGGTGCTTTTGGCCATGTACATCGTTGCTGCCGAAGAGCAAGGGGCGTCGCCATCGAGCCTGCGAGGCACCATTCAAAACGATATTCTGAAGGAATACATCGCCCGCGGGACGTACGTGTTCCCGCCCGGCCCTTCCATGCGATTGATCACCGACATTTTCGCCCACTGCGCCAAGGAAGTCCCCCAGTGGAACACCATTTCCATTTCCGGATACCACATACGCGAGGCAGGCTCGACGGCGGTTCAAGAGTTGGGGTTCACCTTGGCCAACGCGTTGGCGTATGTCGATGCTGCCATTCAATCGGGTCTGGAGATTGATGAATTCGCCCCGCGTCTGTCGTTTTTCTTTAACTGCCACAACGATTTTTTCGAAGAGATCTCAAAATTCAGAGCAGCACGCACCCTGTGGCACGACCTGTTGGTGGAGCGTTATCAACCGTCCAGCGAAAAAGCGCTCAAGCTCAGATTTCACACCCAGGTGGCTGGCGTCAGTTTGACAGCACAACAACCGTTGAACAATGTCTCTCGCGTCACGATCCAAGCCCTTGCTGCTGTGTTGGGGGGGACACAAAGCCTTCACACCAATGCATACGACGAGGCCCTCGGTCTCCCAACGGAAGCATCGGCAACGGTGGCATTGCGAACCCAACAAATCATTGCCGAAGAATCGGGAGCCGCCGATGTTGTGGATCCCTTAGGTGGATCATGGTTCGTTGAGCGCCTGACCGATGAAATGTATGCGCAAGCTCGAGCATTGATTGAGGAAGTTGAACACAGAGGTGGGGCCTTGACCGCCATCGAGCAGGGTTGGCCTCAACAGCAAATTCATGCCTCTGCATACCGCTACCTCAACGAAATCGAGCAAAACGAACGGCGCATCGTGGGAGTCAACCACGGCGTGATGGATGAACCGCAGTCCATACCGGTGATGAAGTTGGACCCATCGTTGGGTGACCGGCAGACCGAGCGTTTGGTCGCGCTGCGCGCTTCTCGGGACGCTGATCGCGTAAAGCGGGCGTTGGATGCGGTACGGGATGCGGCTGGTTCGGACACAAACTTGTTCCCGCCCGTTCTTGAAGCGGTTCGGGCAAGGGCCACCCTCGGGGAGATCATCAACGTCATGAAAAATGAATTCGGCACCTACATGGCGCCCAGTGGATTTTGAGGTGAGAGGATGACGTTTGGACCCATTTACATCGACCACATTGGCATTGCATGCACCAATCTCGATGATGCAAGCTCGTTTTGGAACCTCATCGGCCTCGCACAAGGTGCACACGATGAAACCGTCCAGGATCAAGGTGTCACCACCCGATTTTTCTCGACTTCACGTCCATTCACCGGACGTCCCTCCAAGGTGGAATTGTTGGAGCCCACGGGCCCTGACACCCCGATCGGTCGATTTCTTGAGAAACGGGGTCCGGGTGTTCAACAGGTATGTTTCCGTGTCGGGGACCTTGTCGGGCTGCTTCAACATCTCAAGGCCAACGGCGTACGTCTGATTGATGAGGTCCCACGCACAGGTGCTGGTGGCATGCAAATTGCCTTTGTTCACCCTTCATCGACCGGTGGCGTCCTGGTTGAGTTGGCTCAAGGTTGAATCGCAACCTACATAGGCGTTCAACCAAATTTCTCCCTGATGAGGACCTGTGTCGATGAATTGCTTGCTTTGCCACACCTCAACGGTCCTCGATTGAAGCAAGAGGTGGATTTTCTCGCCAACCGTTTGGAAGAACTTCGTTTAAACCGTCGAATCAGCAACGATGCATACCTTGACGCTGGTGCAGTTCAAGGGGCCATTGCCTTGGCAGCCAACATGGCTGACATGGGCGTTTCCCAACATGAAGTGCAGCAAACCCTTCGTTCAACCTTGTCGCGAGCAAAGCGCCTTGAAACCAAGCACCCTGGGCTCAACTGGGCGGTTGAATCCGGCCGTGCGAGTTGAACCCATGACCCAACCCATGCTGGTGGCAGAACGCGTTTCCAAAGCGTTTGGTGATGTGCGAGCTCTCGAGGATGTTTCACTCACCATTGGCGAGGGTGAGATCGTTGGCTTGGTGGGCTCCAATGGAGCAGGCAAAACCACCTTGCTGCGATTGCTTGCAGGCGTGTATCGCCCCACGGCGGGTTCCTTGTCCTTGGGTGACGGAACCGACGTGGCAGAGGGGCGTCGTCAACTCGGTGTTGTACCCGAGGCAACAGGGTTGTACAGTCGATTAACGGCCTGGGAGAACATCCGTTACCACTCGCGCCTGCATGGCGTCCCTGACGACGTCGCATGGACGCGCACCCAGCATTACGCACGTCTGCTTGACATGCTGCCTTACTTGGGACGTCATACCAAAGGGTTCTCCCGTGGCATGCGTCAAAAAACCGCCTTGCTGCGCGCACTGGCGCACCATCCGAGCATGTTGTTGCTGGATGAGCCAACCGCGGGCTTGGATGTAACGAGCGCTCGAACCGTGAAGCAATTGGTCCGCTCGCTTGGCGATGAAGGAAAGACCGTCATCTATTCCACCCACCAGCTTGCGGAGGCAGAACAAGTGTGCACCCGAATCATCATCATCCACAACGGTGAGGTCCGAGCAGACGGCACGCCAGAAGAATTGCTCGCTTTGACACAGACAGCCAGTCTCGAAGAGGCTTACGTGGCTCTGTCCAGCGATCGCGCTCGGAGTGTGGATGAAGCCGAGAAGCCCTTGTCGGCTTGGAGTCGACGCTGGCGGGGCTTGTTTACACCCCGCACGCCCACTTCAACGGAGGTGAGCGAGGATGAGTGAACGTCGGCGCAGGGTGACGACCATCGCCAAGAAAGAATTGGTTGAATTCGTTCGGGATTGGCGAACCATTGTCGCCATTCTTGTGATTCCTGTCCTCATGTTCCCTGTTTTGTTCATCCTGTTCCCGTTGTTGCTTCAGGCAGAAGCAGAGGAGCTCGATTCGTTGGTTGTGCGCGTCGAATTGCAAGCGAACGATCCACCCAGCATGTTGTTGCATGCCCTCGAACAACCCGGAATTGACTTGGTCGTTGTTGAGTTACCTGCTCTGGAGAACCTGACCGATGCGACCAGCGATGTTGAGCGATTGCGAGCGGGTCAACTGGATGCGTTGCTTCGGGTCCGTGCCAACAACAGCACATGGGAGTACGCAACCTTGCACCTTTCCACCTCAGAGCAAAGCAACGAAGCCAGAGCAAGGGTGCTTTCCGCGGTCGCAGATTGGGAGCGAAACGAAACGACCACCCGGATAGAATCAGCGGGCTTGAACGCGAACAACACGCTCAATCCTGTTGTCTGGAACGGTTCCATCGCCGATGCCGATGCAGCAAGCAAAGGCGAACAAGCCGGATTGGCGTTGTCCTTGTTCATTCCTTTGGTGCTCGCAGTGTGGACCTTCTCATCCGCCATTCAACCTTCCATTGACATGACAGCGGGCGAACGGGAGCGTGGCACACTTGAAGCGTTGTTGGGGTTGCCTTGCACGCGCATGGAATTGCTGCTGGGCAAGTGGTTGGCCGTGGCGACCATCACGGCCGCAGGCGTCTTGCTTCAAATCGCTGGCCTGATTTTCGCCATCGGCTACCTGGCTACATCCGATATCATTGCCGTCCCGTCGTTGTCCATGGCCGTTGTTCTGTTGTTGTGCGTCGCTGTGCTGCTGTTCGCCATCACGGTGGTCGCGATTGAATTGGCCTTGGCCATGCGCTCACACAGCGTCAAAGAAGCAGGCTCAGTGCTCGGTCCAGCTGTATTGCTCATTCTCTTCCCAGCGCTGTTCACCCAGGTCATCAACCTCGACAACATCGAGATGTTTTGGTTTGCCATCCCTGTGGTGAACGTTTTGCTGGCCCTTCGCGAATTGTTGCTCAATCGGGTGGTGCTGAGCCACGTCGCCGTGTGGTTCCTCAGTTCGGCGTTGTATGCCACGCTGGCTGCTGTGTATGCTGCACGCCAATTCAAGCGTGAGGACATCGTCACGACGTTGTCTTGACCATGAACGCTTCGATCGCTTCTTTGACGATGCTGATCAGCAGGTCAATTTCATCAGACGTGATGTTGAAGTGAGGTGTGAATCGCAGTGCGTTTACACCACCGTGGATGACGCCTAATCCTCGTCGACGGCACCACGGCTCAACGGCGTCCATGCCCACCACGGGGAAGCGGGTGGGTTCCAACTCGGCGCTGCACAACAGCCCGGTGCCCTGCACTTTGGTGATCACCTCAGGGTATTCCGCCTGGAGGCCTTTCAATTTCTCAACGAACTCATCACCACGGGCCTTGATGTTGTGGCGCAACTCGGGCGTCATTCGGTCCAAGACGGCCACGGCCGTTTCCAATGCTCGAGGGTTGGTGGTCATCGTGTTCCCGTAGATACCTGTTACGTACAGCGATGCAGCACGCTCGTTCATCCCCAGGACGGAAAGTGGGTATTGGCCGGCATTGAGCGCTTTGGACCATGTTTCCAGATCGGGCACCTCACAGTCTGCAAAACCGTCGTAATCAATCACGGAAAGCGTGCCTTGCCCACGAATGCCTGCTTGGATGGAATCGACCAACAGCATTGAACCGTGTTCAAGGGTGATGGCGCGTGCTGCATCGTAAAATTCCCTCGTGACGCACTGTCCGGGATTGCCTTCTCCCTGAACGGGCTCGATGGCCAACAGTTCGATGAACACGTTGTCTTGATCGGCTTGTTTGTAGGCTGCGTGAAGGGCTGCGACGTCGTTGGCAGGAATCAGGATCAAGTTGTCGCGAGATTGGAAGCTTGCGAGATGTTGATCGTATTTGCTCTTGCAGGAATGCGACATTTGTGCGGGACGATCAGTTCGACCGTGGAAGCCTTGCTCAATGGCCATGATTTTGATGGATTTCCCTTCATGGCGGCCACCCGGCCCGGTCATGCGCTGTGCGTTGACATCAGCAATGCGCATGCTCACCGTCACGGATTCTGAGCCGCTGTTCATGCAAATGAATTGAGTGAAGGGACAATGCCCACGCGTGTGGCCCAATTCGTTGCGCAAGCGCTCTTCCAACCGCTTTTGAGAAAACGATGGCGTCATCACGTTGGCCATCACCCAATTGTCCGACATGGCGTTGATGATTTCGTGCGGCCCGTGGCCTGCGCCCAACATCCCGTAACCACCGTTGTCATGCACGACAGCACCATGGGAAGTCACCACCCAGGGGCCACGTGCTGCGATGGCGACGTAGGGGTTGACGGTCGCAGGGTTGTAAAAATTCACATAGCCAGATTGCAACTCTGTGATAAGGTCCATTTCAGCATGCATCAACGTCTCGCCGTACTCGTGTTGGAGGCGATCGAACACATCGCTGGCCTCTCCGATGGCTTGCTCGAGCAGGGGGTCCAACGACAAAAACCGCTGAATTTCTTCATCGTTCAATCCGGGAGTTGTGGCAGGACCGGTGTTCTCTCGAATCCTGTGCAGTTGCCCGATGGACGGTGACAGCGTCATCATGGTGGACCGTCCGACGAGGCCTTCTTTGAACATTGGGACGAAAAAGCACGCCTGCGGCCAGATTCCATGAATGGTGTATGCCTTGGATATTCGCACAGTATTATGTAGGTGGTCCATGTGCATCAACCATGCCAAAAGTATCGTTGGACATGCCAACCGAACTCATGGAGGACTTGCGTATGCACGTTGGTGACGACAAAAAATTCGTGAGTTTTGCCGACGCTGTGCGTACGGCATGTCGGAAAATGTTGGATCATCTCGACGAAGTGGATCGACGCCATGGGCGAGGTGAACTCTCATGACGACCAAAGACGAGGCCATGACCGCCGTTCGAACACTTCTTGCCTACCTTGAGGGAGAAGGCAATGCAAACAGAGAGGGTTTGGAAGCCACACCTCAACGGGTGATTGATTCCTGGGGTGAAGTGTTCTCAGGGTACGGGCAGTCTGCTGCTGAGCTGCTCAACGCCACCTTCAACGGTGAAGGTTACGATGGGATCGTGTTGTTGCGAAACATTGAGTTCCATTCCACCTGTGAACACCACCTTCAACCGTTCCGTGGTCGTGCTCATGTGGCATACATTCCCGTTGAACGCATCGTTGGCATCAGCAAGCTTGCTCGACTCGTTGACCTGCACGCCCGCCGCTTGCAGAACCAAGAGCGTATCACCAAATCAGTCGCGGACGACCTTGAAACGCACTTGCACCCGTTGGGTGCTGCTGTGATTTTGGAAGCCTCTCATGGATGCATGCAATGTCGCGGGGTGGCCAAACAGGAAGCGATCATGACAACGTCCGCCATGCGTGGTGTGTTTTTCGATAAAAGTGAGGCCCGGTCTGAACTGATGCAATTGATTCAACAACCGGTTCTCTGAGGTGAAGGGTATGGAGGCGTGTTCCAGAGGTGGTGGCCCGTTGGGCGATGACCCCGCCGACCTTGCGGCAGAATACAACATCGTGGAAATATTCCACAGCGTGCAAGGGGAAGGCTACCATGCTGGGATTCCGCACGTGTTCATTCGCTTTGGCCGATGCAACCTTCGGTGCGAATGGTGCGACACCGATTTTGACACCTTTGATGTGATGTCTGCCTTGGATGTGCTCGGTGAGGTGTTGAAGTTCCCTTGCCGACGGGTGATCTTCACCGGAGGTGAGCCGATGCTGAACGACCTCTGGCCACTGCAGCGCTTGCTGAAAGCACGGGGATACAACCTCGCCGTGGAGACCAACGGCACGGTGGAAATTCCTGAGGGCCTGATGGATTGGGTGTGTGTGTCTCCAAAAGACCAGGTCTACCCCAATGTGACCATCCGCCAGCGGACGGGCGATGAACTCAAATGCGTGTATGTTGGTCAATCGCTTTCAATGTACGACGAATTGGTCGATGGTTTCAGCCATCGGTTTCTTCAACCGTTGTACGACGAATCGGCTACGGTTGAAGCGAACGGCGTGAGTTTTGCCTTAACAGAAGCCGTGGTGAAAAACAACCCCCCATGGCGGTTGTCGTTGCAGACCCACAAATGGATGGGGGTGGACTGAGGTGAACCAAGCTGTCATGGCGCTCAGCGGTGGCATGGATTCCACCGCTTTGTTGCTGCATCTGCTTGCGAGCGACCACCACGTCACGTGCCTCTCCTTCGATTACGGGCAACAACATCGGTTGGAACTCGATAAAGCCGAGGAACTCATTCTCCTCCTCCGTGAGAACGGCCACGCCGTCACACACAGAACTGTGGACCTCTCATCGGCCATGGGCTTGTTCTCAAGCCATCTGTTGGCCACCGGAGATGACGTTCCGGAGGGGCACTACGAAGAAGAGGCCATGAAGGCGACGGTGGTGCCAAATCGGAACGCTATCTTTGCATCCCTGTTGTACGGCACGGCCCTGTCGATTGCCAATGAGACCGATGTCGATGTCGCCGTGGCGCTTGGGGTGCATTCTGGCGATCACGCTATTTATCCAGATTGCCGACCGGAATTCTACGACGCACTGGGTGAAGCCTTCCGCATCGGAAACTGGGGCGCGGAACGCATCACGTTCGCACTCCCTTACCTTGAGATGGACAAAGCTGGCATCTTGTTTGATGCCGAGAGGACGACCGAAGCATTGGGCCTTGACTTTGACGACGTGTTCGCGAGGACGTTAACCACCTATGCCCCAACCAAAGACGGGAAAAGCCACGGAAGAACAGGCTCAGACATTGAGCGTATCCTCGCTTTCCATGCCGTCGGTCGGGAGGACCCGTTCTCCTACGTTGGAGGTTGGAAGGCAGTTCTCGAGCACGCACTGGAAGAGGATCGCCGTCATCGTGCAAAGGCACTGGCCGAGCGGCTTACTCCACTCCAGTGGCATGTGACGCAAGAAGCAGGAACGGAACGTGCGTTCACGGGAGAATTTTGGGACACCTCTTTGGAAGGATCCTACGCCTGTGTTTGCTGCGGCAAGCTGTTGTTTGACCACACACAAAAGTTCAGTTCAGGGTGCGGTTGGCCATCGTTTCACACCGAGCTCGACCGCGCCCGTATTCACCGTTTGGTTGACCGAACGCACGGCATGGTTCGAACAGAGGTGCGCTGTTCGACGTGTGACGCCCACTTGGGTCACGTCTTCGATGATGGCCCACGCCAACACGGCGGTGAACGTTATTGCATCAATTCAGCGTCATTGACATTCATTTCCAAGGAGGAACAAGCATGACCACCACCATTCGCCGTTTTGTTGAGACCGATACAGGCCATCGCGTCCCCAATCACAAGTCAAAATGCCGCCACATGCACGGCCATCGCTATCGGTTCGAAGCTGAGATTTCAGGTGACGTTGTGGCGGAAACTGGGGTCTCAGAAGAAGGCATGCTCATGGATTTTTCAGACGTGAGTTCCATTTTGATGGAACATGTTCACGACGTGGTCGACCATGCCTTTGTTGTGTATTCGGGAGATACGGATGCTCGCTCCGCGCTTGAGCTCATGGGGACTGAACATCGAACCGTTGTGGTCGACTTTATCCCCACAGCAGAAAACCTTGCCAAGTGGGCGTTTGAGCAGGTCGCACCCCATGTGCAATCGGTGTACGGTAACCGGTTGCGTCTCGTTGCCATGCATTGCCGAGAAACCCCCAAATCCGTGGCCACTTGGCGGCCTTGATCACTTGAGTTTCCGGCGACGATCGTTCACCCAATCCGGGTGTCCAGCAGCATGTTGGAGGGCGGTGGTCGCCTCAACAAACCCGCCCACCATACGGGTGGCTTCTTCATCGGTGGGCATGGCTTTCGCAAGGTTGCGAACAACGGTCTGGCGCCATGATTCCCGGCGTTCTTCGGGCCAGGTGAGGGCCGTTGAAAGTTGGTGGACAGCTCTGTTGAGCACTGTGCGAACCTCCGGTGAGAGGTGACGCTGGAGCGGAACAACTTCCGGCAAACCGGGTTCACCACCTTGATGGCTCAGCACACGTCGCCGGTGAAGTTCGTAAACCAAGGCCGTCACCGCATGGCTGAGGTTCGCAATGGGGTACCCCTCCCATGTGGGCAAGGTCACCAAGAAATCGCATGCATCCAAGTCGGGTGTGGAGAGGCCCTTCCCCTCTTCGCCAAACACCAAGGCGACCGTGGAGCCGGTACCTTCCAGACGATCGGCAAGTTCCCATGGCATCACGAAATGCCGGAACAGTGTTTTTTCGCCCAATTCCCGCTTTCCTGACGTGCCAACCACAACGCTGCACTCCGCCACGGCGTCTTCGAGCGTTGCGAAGGTGCGGCACTCGTCCAACAACCGCCCGGCGTGCTTTGCCCGGTTTCTTGTCTCTGTGTCGTTCGGGTCACATGTTGGGTTGACGAGGTGGAGGCGATCAAATCCATAATTCAACATGGTTCTGCAGATGGCGCCCAAGTTTCCTGGGTGACTGACACCAACCAAGACGACAATCAGACGATAATCGCCAACTGGAAGCGGAATGTCCGATCGCTCACCCATTCGACCGCTCTCCGTTGATGTAATCTGCAATCCACCGCGGGTCACACACTTGGTAGATGAAGAACAAGAACCCGCCATCTTCCCTGTCGTCCATGATGATGGACCGTTTTCGAACGTTGTGTGTGTTCCGCAGGTGCATCATCAAGCCTTCGAGGATCTCGCGGTTCTCGCTGTGAACGCTGATCGGCGTCCGGTCCCATTTGACACGGACGGTCAAGTCACCACCGTTCAGTCCGTGCGGCGCTGGCGGTATCGTGTCACGTACCCGGCGATCCAGTTTCGAAGTTTCTTCGATTCAACATCGGTCAGCTGGGTGACCATGTGTTTGTTGTGCTCAAAGTCGTTGGTGAATTTCTCACCGTGCTCTTCGCACAGACGGATGGCTCGGATTTTGATAAAACTCGGTCGAATGTTGCCCATGTTGCTCACTCCTTTACGAGCGTCACTTCAACGGGAATTCCGGGCTCGTCGTGACGCGTGACAAGCAGACGGACCTTGCGAGGCGGGTTTTCAATCCCACGCTTCCAGATGTGTTCGTTGACCTCGGGGTCAATGTAGAGTTCTTCATCCTCTCGAACCTTCAGGTGCTGGATGACCTGTTCACGGATGATTTGCATGGCGCGTGGGGCGCGCTTGTAGCGGGTGATGTTCCAAGCATTGCGCAGTGGAACAATGAGTTCAGATTCGTTGGGTCGTGCCATGATCTTCACCTCAGCGCTGGAGTTTGCTGCGCCTCCATTGGTGTCGCTTGGGGTGGGACACGGTGTTTCGGTCGGTCTTGAGCATGACCCAAACAGGGACACGCCGGTTCTGTTTTCCTGCCTTCAAGAGGCGAATTTTCTTTGCTGCTGGTTTGTTTTTTGACATATCGAGCACCTTCTCAGATTCTCCGGATGGACGCATTGCTGCGGCTCTTGGATTGCGATGCCAGCAAGGCCTTCAGTTGCTGGTCGGTGACGGCCGAGGGGAGTTGGCCGGCGGCATGTTGCTGTGCCAGGTGAGCTTTGACCTGGTTGGCACGGTTGGGGTCGACGAGCGCAATGCGTGCGAGCCGTGAACGTGCTTCCGGTGTCAGAACGTGGCGCATTTGGCCGTCGAGGTTGGCCTGTTGTTCGGCTTCCTGTCGAGTTTGTTCCTCGTTGGCCAGCTGCTGCATGGCTTGCTCCTGCATTTGCTGTTGAAGTTCCTGAAGACGGCGTGCGCGCAGGGCTTCAACGCTAGCATCACGAGCGTTGTCCACCATGCTGGCCACCGTGTTCACTCCAATCAGTACTTGCTCAGGCCGGGGTAGAGAGCTTCAGCCTCTTCCCGCACCGAGTGAGCAACGTTGTCGACCAACTTTTGGCCAGCGGCGGTGATGCGGCGACCGGCGTAGAGTTGAACCGGACCGTCTTCGCCTTCAACGACCTTGGTGGGGACCTTCTCCACCAAACCAGCATCCTCGAGTTGCTGGAGGGCCGTGCGGATGATGTGGCGGGATGCCACGCCGGGTGTGTTGGGCATAGCACCGTTGTCCTTCTTGCCGCCAAAGGCCTGTGCAAGATGGGTCACGCCAATGGGTCCGCTGCGGGCGATTTTCCGGAGGATAGCACCGGTGCGTGCGTACCACCAGTCTGCTTGCACGGGGGGTCGCTCACGATCCACGGCGGTCTTGACGTATCCCGCCCATTCGGGCATGGAGACGGCGTCTTGTTCTGCCATGGCTTTGGCGAGCGCTGGGTTAAACAGGTCAGCGGGGATGTCAAACACGGTCGTCATAACGATACACCAAGCAACTTGCCGACCGTCCGCCCCTATATGAAAAGCACGGGTCGTCACGGCCTTCCTTGCGCAGAGGCCAGCGGTTCCCTGCGATACAAGCCTTCTTGAAACCGGCACGGTTGGTGCGTTTCGATGAAGAAGGCGTTGGCACAGAATCCAAACCTTTTGCGAACCCTGATCGGGATGTCGCTCACCCTCATTTTTCTGCTCAGCTACGCCGTCTACGGCGCCACGGTCTCGCCTTCGGTATACATGTACGAAACCGAGCCCACCATCACCGAACACGCAACCAGCGACGACGAAGACAGCATTGAGCGAACGTACGACGACGAAGCCAACACCACCACTTGGGCGTGGCCGGTGACCATGAACGGGAACAACCTCACGTGGGTTAACGTGACGGCGACGGACCTGTCCAGCGGTTCCGTCGTCCGCATCATCAACGTCGCAAAACTCTACAGTCACGAGTTGCTCGGCAACACCTACGACCTCGAAAACCCGCTTGAGGAGGAATTCTCATGCGCCGATTTGTGCGACCACATGGCCACGCACGTCCGAGAGCCAGACGACAACGGCGAAGTGCTGTTCCATGCGCTCACCTCAACGGACCCCGCACGACGGTCCAACGGTTCCGTGTTCGCACAAGACCTGGCAGAGGCCGAAGAAAAAGCTCGTGGACTCATCGCGTACGAACACTTCCCGGCCTTGTTGCGTATCGAAATCGTTGAGCAAGGTAACCGGACCACCAATCCGAACATTGAGGTCGAGACCGTGAACGAGGCGTTCGCAAGTGTGGACGTGTTTTCGGTGGACACCGCCACTGAATTCCTTTGGGCTCTTGCCGCTGTTGTGGGCTGCTTTGCCATGGTGTTGGTTCCGTCCTTCACCGTTTACTTCGCTGCTCGAGCCAAGGAAAAGCGGGCCGAGGCGAAACTCGTTTCGGATGAACAATCCGTACAGGAGAGCCTCCAACCTTCAACCACGGAGACATGAACATCGCTCCTAAATAGATTGACGACCTTGCGTCACCCATGGCTCACCGGAGATGGCCGGCCCTCGCTTTGATGGCCCTGTTGTGTTTCTCCATCCAACTCCAGCCGGTGTTGACAGCGTCGCAACCTGCGCGACATCATGCACCCTCCAACCCCACCGGCGTGGACATTGAGGTCACGGGTGTCTCGATTGCGTACACCAACAACGCAGACGTCAATTCGTACCGTATGTTTTCCTCCAACCACCCCATCGCCGGGTTCAACCGGCCTGCGAATCTGTATGTGATCGATGGCATGGTGGACACCGGTTCAACGTTAACCGTCACCGTGGAAAACATCGGAACGGCCAACAGCGGCGTGGTGGACGTGACCGTGACCCTTCTTCATGACGAATATGCCTTTTTTGAATTCGTCAACACCACCGTTCAGATGAACGGGCTCTCCCCTGCTGCCATTGATACGGTCGAAATCCCCATCACACCCGGCTATGCAGGGAACCATTCCATGCTCATCACGGCCACACCAACGGTGAACGACGATGACCCGAGCAACAACGTCTTCAATCGCCATTTCACCGTGGGTTACCGTTACTACAACTGCGACACAACGGCCAATCACACGTTTGGCCCGGGTTGGTCCCTCAGCACCGACACCTCGATTTCCAAAGGGTCCAGCTGCCATGTTGGAAACGGCCAGACGGGGACCTACACGAACAACATGATGACGGCCCTGGTGACGCCGGTCATGGACATGTCGGATGCCGTGCAGTCGCCGTTACGAACAAACGGATTGTCCTTTTACTACACGGGGAGCAGCGCCGCCAACGATGTGTTGAAGATTTACGGTGCAGATACCATGGGCGCATGGGTGGAAATCGCATCACTGACGGGAACAGTGGATCAAAATTTCTTTGACGGAGCCAACTGGCAAACGTTCAGTTTCAACAACAAAGGCGCCGCTTCCCCTTTGATTCCTATCCAAACAGCGCTGTTCCACAGCGCATCGCAATTCAAATTCGAGTTCACCTCAGACGCCAGTGGGACGGACATGGGCTTTTACATCGATGAAATCGTGATGGTGTACGACCAAAAGGTCCGCATTCATGAGTTTGATGTGAGCGCGCAAGGTGTCGGCACGACCGGCGCGTTGCCCGGTGAGTGGGGCAGCGTGACGGTCGAAATCGTCAACGACGGCAACATCACCGAGACCTTTGTGCCCTCTGTCAGCGGCATACCGGAGGGCTGGGGTGTGTACTTTGCTCGGCCCTCTGGCACGAGTTTCAACCCTGCCTCCGGATTAACGGTGACACCCGGAACCCCCTCGGCATTCAAACTGATGCTCAATCCCGACGAGAACGCTTCAACCGGATTCCAACAGATGCAAATCGATGTTCGCTCGGTGCAATATTCGAGCGTAAACACCTCGCTTCCTGTTCAATTCCTGGTCAAGGCTGACAGGATCCCGGTGATGACAGCCCCTGTCCTCCGTCCCAGCTGTCCGCCCACACAGAGCTGTTCGTTCAGCATTGAAATCAACAACGCTGGTGAAGCGACCGACGTGTTCGACCTCTCCTTGAACACCTCAACCTTGCCATCGGATTGGTCCGTGAACCTTGACTGGATGCAACGAACATCGGTTCAAGTGCGACCGCAACAGCCCGAGCAGGTCGGTTTGGTGATGACGGTTCCTGCCAGTGCAGCACCGGACACCGTCGTTCAATTCTCAATGACCATGGCGGCTCAGAACGATTCACGCCGAACACTGACCACAGTGTTCGACGTGTCTGCAAGCATGATCAGCAATGCAAGTCTCCTCATGACGAGCCACCAGACCACCGACACCGTGGAGGTTCTCCCCGGCGAAACAACCTTGCTGTCCTACACCGTCACCAACCATGCCCCACGGCAGGATATTTTTGACGTGCGAATACAAGCCGAAAACCTTGGGCAGTGGACCGTCGAACAACCATCACGCCCCGCAATGGTGTTGAACAGCGGGTCAACGTCCACTTTCAACGTCCGCATCACGGCCCCCGAGACAGCACAGGCTGGCGACCGTGGCCCCGTCATCACCCCCATCATCGAGTCGCAACGGAGTTTCATGACCGTGGAGGGTGAGGGCTTCAGCGGTTTGCGAGCAGGGAGTGTTCACGACGTCGCCCTCGATGCCGTTGAACTCCCGCAGCGCATCCTACCGGGTGGGTCCAACCTGCTGATGTTCAACGTGAGCAATCAGGGTAACGGGCCGGCCAGCACGCATCTGGTGGCGGAAGATTTGCCCGCAGGCTGGAGTTACACCATGCTGCTCAACGACGAACCGGTGAACGGCAGCATCGACCTCTCTGCCATCTACGGCATGCAACCCTACACGGTGGTTCAGGTGCAAGTGCATGTTCCGTCTTCCGAGGATGCAGGTGCCCGAACCACCATGCGATGGTCCTTGGATTTGGAATCCCAAACACAGGACGTTGACCTGTCAAACAACGTCATTGAATGGACGACAGTGACAGCCGCTGTGAAAATTGTTGAACTGGACGATGCGGTAGGGTCAACCCGTGCGGCGGTGGGCGGTACTGCCTTTGCAGAAGCGGTGATCAGGAACATCGGGAATGCACCTGAATCGACGTTGGCTGTCATCGCCACCGTGTCAGCATCACCACCCAACCCCGATTTGGTGGCCTTGTTCTCTGTGAACGGTGCCGACAAATCGCTGGCTGAGCAGGCGCCGATAAACGTGGCAGCAGGTGGGAACACGACCTTCCGCGTTGACCTCTTGATTCCTGAAGGGATGGAATTAAACACGCGTATTGTGGTCAGGTTTGAAGTGTTGAACGCCGTTGATGAAGAAGGGTTACCCGTCCCCATGATGGCGGAGCAACTTGTGGTTGTTGATCAACGCCGTTCAATCTCCCTCACCGCAATGCCTGCCAACGCCGAAGCGACGACGTGGAATGGTGCGGCATTGGTGTGGGTGAACTTGACCAGCACCTCGACGCAGACAGAAAACCTCACCCTCGCCGCTGTTGGCCCCAGCGCCTGGCAAATCAGTTGCCAACAGCGCATCCTCAACACCTCAGGCGAAGCCCTGGTCATCGCACCCGGCCACCTTAACCCTCAAGCAGAACGTCGTTTGTGTGAAATCGTCAACCTGGACGCAACGTGGCAAGGGGAAGTTGCCTTTACCATCAGCGATGACCAGCAGACGGTGATGGCTGATGCGTCGGTCGAATTGAGTTTCAGGGAACCTGAAGAATCCCAATCGTTCGCCTCGGGCGCCATGCTGGCGGGTGGAGGCGGTCTCGTCATCACCATCGCCGTTGGGCTCTTGTTCCTGCGTCGAAGAGCACCTGCAACATCGACGGTGTTGGCGAACGAACCGAAGGTTGCGCCTTCGTTAGCGTCGGCTGTTCTGGCAGGCCCCCCTGCGACTTCCGGAGGGACCGACACGATGAGCGGAGAGCCGGAGCAACACGGCCCTGAACCACGCGATGTTGAGGTGCAGAAGGCGATGAACGAGGAGGGCCCACCGCTCCCGGCCGAAGGCCTGCCCCCGGGCTGGACGATGGAGCAGTGGAGGTACTATGGCCAGCAATACCTTGATGGGACCTTGTAAGCACCGATGATTATGACCGAATACCCTGTCACGTGGTACGGTCTTTGGTTCGTCGTCTCCGCTTGCGGGGTCGCTGCGTGGTACCTTCGCCACTTCACACAACGCGTGCAGGCCCTGCGCCTCGTCGCACTCACAGGTGTGGCCAGCATGTTGACGTTGGTGTTGTGGACTTGGATGGAGTTTTGAGGTGGTTCCATGGACCTGGCCAATGCATCATCACACCCGCTGGCAGAACAATTCCCGTGCAGAACACCGGTGTGGTGGGCTCGGGTAGGTCCAGAGGAGCGCAACCCAGGCACGGTGGGCGTGAGCGGCAGGAACGTCGTCTTACGCATTGAAAAACGGTTTAATCGCCTCGAACGATGGTTGGCTCGTTGGTTTCGGGCCCCAAGGGAAGTTCGACGTCCCCTTGACCGAATGAACAGCATGGTATGGGAGTTGTGCGACGGTTCCCGCACGTTCTTGGAGGTGTGCGCGGTGCTCAACGATGTTTTTGCCGAAGAGGTCGCCCCGGTGGTTTCCCGGACGGCCATGGCACTGGCTCAACTTCAGCGCAACAACCTGCTGTTGATGCTGGATGAACCGCTGAACGGTCGGTGGTGCATTGGTCCCGGCTTGACGCCTGATCACCAATCGCTTGACCCTCGAACCGACCTTGAGGGGTACGACGTCACTCGCCTTCCCGATGAAGCGGCGTGACGGATGTCAGTTTGAGGATGGTTCTTCTGGCTCCCACACCAAACGCAACCCGAGTCCATCACTTCGCTTCTCGGGGGGGGCCGAGGACCGTGCAGTGCTACGAGTGGCATCGCTTTCCGTGAACCACGCCCCGCCGCGAATGACCCTTCGGTGCCCATCCAAGGCGATGAATGCTTCTTGCTTCCTTGGTTCATCGTAACGTTGTGTGTAGTGGTCTTCGCACCACTCGTAAATCAAGCCGTTCATATCATGGAGACCCCAGGGGTTGGATGACTTGGAGCCCACCTCTCTGGTGGTCCCCCCGGAGTTGCCGGCGTGCCAGCCGTTGTCATCGAGATCCCTGTCGCGATCACCGAACCACCAGCGCGATTCGGTGCCCGCCTTCGCGGCGTATTCCCATTCGGCCTCGCTGGGAAGGCGCCATCGTCCAATGAATCCCAACCTGACAACCTCCAAGTCACGTTCATTCAGGCGCTGCAGGAAGTGATTCACCTCGTCGAGAGTCATCGATTCCACCGGACGGAGGCCTGCACTCCAACCCTCTTGGAATTTCGAGGGATTGGACCCCATCACGTCAAACCATTGAGCTTGTGTCACCGGACGCTCGCCCATAAAAAACGGGCGCTCGATCTCAACATCGTGGGCGGGTTGCTCGTTCCGCGCACCGTCTCCGCGCGTGTCACCCATCGTGAACCGACCGGGTTCGATCAACCGGTACGTGCCGCCCCAGTGGTCGGAAAAAACAGGCTGGTCCATGGCGATCACGTGCGGTCACGCAGCATGGTAGCCGTGGCCAACACCGAACGCACGAGGTTCTCGAGCCGTTCAACAATGGACGGATCCACCAATCTTCCGTCCTCGTCAAACGCCTCTTTGACATGACCAACGGCGAGTTGTTCGGGCACGGGCCAAGCGTGCAACCAGCGGCATGCGATTCTCATGTGATTCAGCGTGTTGGCATTGGTCACGCCCCCGAGGGTGGACATCAAGCCAACGGCTTTTCCACCGACGTGTTTGTCGTACATCCAGTCCAGCGTGTTCTTCATCACGCCCGACATGGTTCCGTGATATTCGGGTGATGACAACAGGACGGCGTCGGCGTTAGTAACCGACTCTTGAAACGCCGCCACATGAGGGTGCGACCAACAACCGTCTTCGCCCACCAGCGGGAGCGGGTGTGTCGCGAGGTCCCAAAATTCGATGTCTGCTCCTGCTTCTTGTGCGATCTCAAGGGCCAGGTTGGCCAACATGCCTGATTTGGAGGAGGAACGGTACTCACCAGCAAGGGCAAGAACTCGGAGCGGTCGTTGACTCATGGGTGAACGATGGGCCCGAGGCACATGAAGGTGTTCGTTGCACATCGTCCAAGCCTCTCGCAGGAAGAGACAACACTTATTGGCGAATGGACACTCGTTTCAAACAAGTGAGTCCACATGAACAGCGATGGTGATGGCGCCAACATGGCAGGGCTCGAAAACGCCGTTCTTCAAGGGATGGATGACGCTTTGGCTGCCGTAAAAAACGATGAGGTAGAATCCTCGGCAGCGGCCCAACCATCCCCGTCCGATTCATTCCCTGAACTGGCGTCTGTTGAAGACACCACGGCCATGGTTGAAGGGCTGTTGCAGACCGGTGAAGAACGGAGCAAGAAGGGGGACGTCAAAGGCGCCCTTGCAGCGTTTAACAAAGCCATCGCGCTTGACCCTGCATCGGACATGGCATGGTTCAACCGAGGTGTGCTGCTTGAGGCGCAACAGGACGCCCGTGGAGCCCGCCAAGCGTTCCAAATTTGTCTTGATCTCAACGAAGACCATGCCCCTGCGACGGCCAACATGGCCATTCTGCTGGAGCGAATCGGTGATTTGGAAGGGGCCCACGCCATGGCCACCAAAGCGCTGTCCTTCTACCCGGGCCACCCGATGTTGGTTGAGTTGCAAACCCGCACCAAGGACAGCGGCCTGGCGGTGCCGATGGAGGCCATGAAGCCCTCGCTTGATGTGCAACAAACGGTCGACATGGAGGTCGTCCAACAGGTGGCCGAAAAAGCCGGCATTGAGGACGCCGAGGCACTCCTCCAGGAGGCCATGCATCACGATCACGACCATGATGATACAATTTCAACAGAGGAATTGGAAAGCGCCGCAGCCGTCGTCGTGGCCACCCAAAGCATCAGCCAAAATTTGAACAGCACCAACGCTGAACCTCCTTCGCCGGTTACGGAAACACCAACGGTGGATGCACCGGTCGTTGACCTGGATGCCCTCAGTGAACAGGCCACGGACCTGCTCAAATCGGGTCAAGCCAAAGAAGCCCTGCAACTGCTCAAACCTCACTTGAAAACCGTGGGTGCACAGCACGCCAACGCATGGCGTGTGGCAGGCGGTGCGATGGCCCGCATGAAACTTGACACCCACGCCATGGCCGCCATGTCTCACGCACAAAACTTGGATTCAACGCATGCGGCCGGCTGGTTCAATCTTGGCTCCATTCAACAACGAAACGACATGAACACCGAGGCGATTCAAGCGTACAAACGCGCCATGGCAGCCGATGCATCGTACGTCAAAGCCGGAGAAAAAATGGCGCATTTGGCAGAGGAAAAGGGATGGATTGACCACTACCTCGACGCCTGTCGCAGCGTGACGGCTCACGACCCAACGCACCCACTCCGTCAAGCCCTGATCGACACGCTCCTTCAGTTGGCCAGCGGTGAACACGATGCGCTGGAGCACGCAGCTGGCCTTCCACCCACCGTTCCCGCCGGTCCGGAGCTGGCGAGTGAAGCCCTCACGCTTCTGGAGGACGTCTCCACACCTGAACGAGCACGTGCCTTGTCGTTGTCCCTTCAACACAGCGATGCGGTGCTGATGTGGAAAGGGCTGATTCAAAACGACCAACACGCAGCAGAACATTGGACAGGGCTCGCACGTGCGCTCGAACGAGCGGGTGACGAGGCGACGGCTGCGAAGTGCCACGCGAAAGCGGCTGCCCTTGGTTCGCATGCACCCGCAGCAACGCCTTCTCTTACCCCCAACGAGCCACCCGCCGTACCCGTGCTGACGGTGCCCAACCCCGAACCGTCCAACCCAGGGTTTCCCGATCTCGGTCAGCCATCAGCACCATCCACGCCATCACCCATCAACGCAGCTGCTGATCTCCTGATGCAGCCCCTTCAACCGGTCCAACCAGCAACGACCGTCGCCCCGGCTGCTCAGCCACAGGTCGACTTGGCCAAGGCAGCCTTGGACGCAGCCCAAACGGTCGCGAGGACGCAACCCCAGACGACGGCGTCGAGTTCCGTCGCGAATCAGGACATCGCCTGGTTCAATCAAGGGGTCCAGTTGATCGAGGATGGGAAATACCGCGAGGCCCTTTCTTCATTTGACAAAGCCCTGCCCGCCTTTGCTGGTGACGATGACATGATCATCCGCATTTTGAACAACCGAGGCAACGCCTTCTATTTCCTCGAAGAATACCCCAAATGCGTTGAAGCGTACCACCAAGCCATGACAATTCGGCCCACCGAAGTTCGTGGAGAAACCCTCTACAACATGGGGACAGCCTACGCCGAAATGGAACGCTACGCCGACGCCATCAAGTGCTTTGAGCAAGCCATCCCCCGCGGTCTGGACAACGCTGCATCAAAACGAGCCAAGGATCAAATCCGACGATGCAGAATCCTCCAAAAAGCCCTTGAGAAGAAAATGAAACGCCGCCGTTGAACACGGTTCAGCGTCTTTGTTTGGTCAAGTTCAAAAACCAGCCCCGCCTGCGTTCATCATGGACTGTGGAACGTGCGAGTCAGCCTCACCCGTTGTGGTCAACGCCCCTAAGGAAGTGGACGTGTCGTTGACCATGACCACCAAAGCGGTGGAAATGCTCAGCGATGCCTTTGGAGACGATCGTTCCCATGCACTCCTCGTCGGTGTGCTCAGCGGGGGTTGCTCCGGCTACATGTACGACCTGCAAATCGTGGAATCCACCGAAACCCCGTGCCAAGAATTGGACATTGATGGGTTCAAGGTCTTGGTTCCCCGTGCTTCAAGCCACCTCCTCGATGGCATCGAAATCGACTACGTGGACCGTCTCATGGGCGGTGGCTTCAAAATCAACAATCCCAATGCTTCGGCTTCGTGCGGATGCGGTGAATCCTTCTCCTGAGGCATTGCATGCTCGTTCGGGACCATTCAGCCTCGGTTCTCTGGTGCGAAGGAAACGATACCCTTGCGTTCATCAACGGTTTATCCACCAACCTTGTCGACGGTCCTTGTACCACCGTGGTGCTGACACCACAGGCAAAAATCGTGGACGTCGTGGACGTCATTTGTTTGCCTAACGGCGTGGCGTTGGTTGGTTCTGCTGCCAACCGTGCCAGCCTTCTCAGCCACCTCTCTCAACGGATGCTCGGTCGCGATGTCAGCCTTCGAGATGTATCTGCACTCAATCAAGTTCTCCTTTGCAATGTTCAGCCCGAGCCTGAACCGGGTGTAACCGTGCACAAGAGTTTCTTCGGATGGATGCGGATCGCACCGCTTGCAAAATCGTTGGAGCCAAACTGGGAGGACGACGATTGGAACGAACATCGTGTGATGGCCATGCTCCCCTACCACGGCCATGAGATCACCGGACGGCACCACCCCCTTGCGTGCGGCCTTGAATCGTTGGTCCACGAACAAAAGGGGTGCTACACAGGTCAAGAGTTGATGGCCCGCATGCGATCAAGAGGACGCCAGGGGCATCGACTTGTTCGCCTGGCCGGTCAACCCGAAGGCGCAACGACAATCGGACGAACCCATTCGTTGGCTATCGAACGCGACAGTTGACAACTGGGCCCGTCTGCTCGACCCTGCTTCGCCAACGTCGCTCAATAACCAAGCAAATCGCTCAGCTGTGATTTGTAAAATTCACCCGAACCTTGCAGCGACGACAGTTCTTCTTCGGTCAGCTCGAGTTCGAACATGCGTTCAACTCCGCGAGCACCAATGATGCATGGAACGCCGATGTACACGTCGTCGAGACCGTACTGACCGGTTAGCAAACAAGAGGCGGGGAGAAGCCGCTTGCGGTCGTTGAGGACGGATTCAGCCATGATCGCCGCTGCAGAACCCGGTGCGTAAAACGCGGAACCACGCTCAAGCAACTTTACGATCTCACCGCCGCCCCCGGCGGTCCGTGCGCTGATGGCCGCGATGGTATCCTGGTCCATGAGTTGCGTGATGGGGATCCCGCCAACCGTGGTGTACCGTGGCAGCGGCACCATCGTGTCGCCGTGGCCACCCAACACCATGGGCGACACGTCTTCTTCTGCACAGCCAATTTCAAGAGCAATGAAGTGAGCCATGCGTGCACTGTCAAGCACACCTGCTTGGCCAATAACCCGTTCTGCAGGGAAACCCGTGACTTTTTGCATGTGGTAGGTCATCAAATCCAGCGGATTGGTGACCACGATCACCACGCTCTCGGGAGCGTGTTCTTTGATGCCGGTGCCAACCTGCGTCACAATGTCGGCGTTCTTTCCGATCAGGTCTTCTCGAGTCATGCCCGGTTGTCGCGGGAAACCCGACGTCACGACCACCACATCTGCACCTGCGATGTCCTCGTAGGAGCTGGTTCCCGTGATGGCGCCGTCGTAATTGAGCACGTTTGCATTTTGTGACATGTCGAGGGCTTTCCCTCGAGCAAAACCTTCGTGGATGTCAAGCAACACCACGTCGCCGAGGTTCTTCTGCGCCAACACAAAGGCGCACGTTGCACCCACATTTCCTGCTCCAATCACTGCGATTTTTCGTCGACCGGCTGCCATTTTCATCACCTGCACCCCTACCACCGGTTGCAGGCACATAAGGACCGTGGTCTGCCGGTACGGTCGAACGAAAGCAAGACAGAAACAACCCGAGCGTGGTATCTAAAAACCCCCTTTTGGTGGCGGAAGTGTCCCACACCTCGTGGGCGGTGAGATGAACGGCATGAAACTCGGTGTACCAAAGGAACCAACCGGCGAACAGCGTGTTGGCATCGTCCCATCCAGCATGAAAAAACTCGCAAAAGCAGGGTTCGAAGTTTATGTCGAATCCGGTGCTGGCGTCGCTGCCAACTACCTCGACCAGGACTACATCGACGCAGGTGCTCACGTCGTCAGTCGAGCCGAAGCCATGGCATGCGAAAACATCGTTGCCGTTCGGTTCCCGGGTCTTGAAGGCGTGGCTGCTGGAACCAACCTGGCCTGCGTGGCTGACCCGTTCCGACACCCAGAACACGTGAAGGCCTGCATGGAAGCCAACGTGACGTTGCTGTCCATGGACATGATTCCTCGCCGACTCTCCCGTGCTCAAAGCATGGACGTCAACTCCAGCCAGGACAACTTGGCCGGTTACAAAGCCGTCTTGCTCGGTGCATCACACGTCCCCAAGGGCATCCCAATGATGACCACCTCTGCAGGCACCGTTCGACCTGCCAAAGTGGTGATCATGGGCTCGGGCGTCGCCGGCCTCCAAGCCATCGCCACCGCCAAGCGTTTGGGCGCTGTCGTCTACGCCTCCGATGTGCGAAAGAGTGCAGCAGAACAAATCGAATCCGTTGGTGGTCGATTCATCGAGGTGGATGGCATGGACGATTTTGAGGACGAATCGGGGTACGCCAAGCCGTTGACACCCGAGTTCATCCAGAAAGTCAACGACACCGTTTGCGGGGTCGCTGCCGACGCTGACATCATCGTGACCACTGCTCGAATTTTCGGACGTCCCGCCCCCATCACCGTCCCTGCGAGTGCGGTTGCCTCGTTCAAACCGGGTGCCGTGGTCGTCGACATGAACGCCGACGTCGGTGGAAATTGTGAATCGACGATTCCCGGTGAAATCACGGTCACAGAAAACGGCGTTATCGTGGTGGGCACCTCCAACCTTCCGGGCACGTTGGCCACCACATCGAGCATGCTCTATTCCAACAACCTGACCACCTTCTACACCTCCCTTGTGGACAAGGAATCGGGTGCGGTCACGATTGCCGACGACGACGATATTCTGGTCGGCGCTCCCGAGGGCTCCGACTTCTATGTGAGCGGCATGGGTGGCGTCCTCATTTGCAAAGACGGGACCATTCATCCCAAACAAACTCGCCTCGCAGGGGTGGTTGAATGATTACAGAAGCCTCTTTGATCGCTAACTTGACGCTCTTCATGCTTGCCATTTTCCTTGGATTTGAACTCATCACCAAGGTCCCCGCCACCCTCCACACACCGCTCATGAGCGGAGCCAACGCCATCTCAGGCATCAGCGTGGTCGGCGCATTGCTCGGAGCGAACGTTGCTTACAAAGGAGGCGCGACCGCCGTTTCGGGGTTGCTCGCTTTCGTTGCACTGGTGCTGGCCATGATCAACGTGGTCGGTGGTTTTGCTGTCACCAACCGAATGCTGAACATGATCGCCGGCAAGAACAGGAGGGCTTGAGATGGAGGCATGGATTCCGCTTGGCTACCTGCTTTCTGCCGCCCTCTTCATCTTTGGTTTGAAGAAACTCGGCCACCCTCGTACCGCACCTCGAGGCAATCAGTACGGTGCCTTGGGCATGTTGGTGGCCGTCATCACCACGGTCATTGACATGCAACTCGCCGACGGCGGGTTGAACCTCGAACTCATCGTGGCCGGGTTGGTCATCGGTTCCATCATCGGGATCATCATGGCCGTGAAGGTCGAGATGACCGGTATGCCGGAATTGGTGGCGTTGTTCAACGGATTCGGTGGGGCAGCTTCGGCTTTGGTGGCACTCTCTGAAACCTGGAAGTACATCGAGGACTCATCCCTTGACCTCCCCACCGGTCTTTCCTTGCAAGTCGTGGTCGTCGCCGCAGGATTGTCGGCGCTGGTCGGTTGGATGACGCTCACCGGTTCGATCCTGGCCATGTTCAAGCTAAAGGGCGGTGTTGAACTCTTTGGCAAGTGGTTCAGCACACCAACGTGGGGTCCTGCTTGGCTCAACCCCGTCAAGGTGTTGCTTACCATCAGTGTGCTGGCTTTGATCGTGATGTCGATCAACGACCCAACCAACACGACCTACCTCTGGGCCATCATCATCATCTCGTGCTTGCTCGGCATCATTCTCGTGCTCCCCATCGGCGGTGCCGACATGCCTGTCGTTGTCTCTCTGCTCAACTCACTTTCAGGCATTGCCGCTGCGTTCACGGGTTTCATCATCAGCAATCCCGTGTTGATCGTGGCCGGTTCCCTCGTTGGTGCATCTGGGCTGATCCTGACATTCATCATGTGCAAAGCGATGAATCGGACCCTGCCAGATGTGCTCTTCAAGTCCTTTGGTGGCAGCACCAAAGAGAAGGTCACGCGAACCAAGGTTGGTTCGGACCCCGACGAAGTGGCCATGATGGTGGACGGCGCTCAAAAGGTCATCATTGTCCCCGGATACGGCATGGCTGTGTCCCAATGCCAGCATCAGGTCAAAGAATTCGGCGATTTGCTCGAGGAAAAATTCGGAACCGAGGTCAAATACGCCATTCACCCGGTTGCTGGCCGCATGCCCGGTCACATGAACGTGCTCCTCGCTGAAGCGAACGTGCCGTACGAGCAACTCATCGAAATGGACGAAATCAACCCGGAATTCCCTGAATGCGATGTCGCCGTGATCATCGGTGCCAACGACACCTGCAACCCCGCTGCTCGAACCGGCGAAGGCCCGCTCGCTGGAATGCCCATCATTGACGCGGACCAAGCCCGGACCGTTGTCATCATCAAGCGCTCCCTCTCTGTTGGCTACGCCGGTGTTGACAACGACCTGTTTTACATGGACAAGACCATGATGCTGTTTGGTGACGGGAAGGCCATGATGACCGGTCTGAACAACGCCATCAAAGAGGTCTAATCGTTGCCCTCCTCGCAACCTTGAAGGAACATTCAAAGAGCCTTGGGGATTCCAAACAAACAGGTGAGCAGATGCAGCGACGCAACCGTAACATCTCGTTGATGATTCTTCTCACCTTGATGCTCGCAGCGCCTGCGCTGGGCAACCCGAACGGTCCGCCTTGGGACGCTGGCGGTGGCAGTTTGGTCATCGATAACGGGTGCACCTGCCACGGTGGCGGTGCCCCATCAACCGAAGTTGTGGTCTCCGTTTCCAACGTGCCTCGCGCCTACAACCTGAGCGAAACCTACGAGTTCACCATCTCACTGCAACACGCATCAAACGCAGACGGTGGGTTCCTGTTCTACGACTTTGGTGTTGGAACCCTCCTTGCCGGCGAAGGATCACAAACCGTGCCCGACGAACCTGGAGCGCTCTCGCAGAGCGAACCTGGCAACGATTGGGTCGTTCAGTGGGTGGCGCCCGCTACGGACGAAGGACCGGTGTACTTCCAACTCGTTGGCAACGCCGTCAACGGCAACGGAGCCCCAGATGAAGGGGACAAGTGGAACATCCTTGGCTTCACGATTGGAGCACCCGGCGACGTTGAAATCAGCACCGATGAAGACATCACGATGCGGACCATCAGCGTGGGTGATTACGATTCCCTCTTCGTCGCTGAAGAAGATCCAGAAGCCATCGAAGCTGCCCGCCAAGAGGGCATCGCCCACAATTTCTTTGAGAACGGCAACTTGTACTACTGGACCACTCTTTCCCTCATCATTGTGGCTGCGGTCATTCAGGGCGAATTCTACGAACGTCGATTTGGAGGTGGCCCGCCCCACCTTGACCGTCGCCTCGCCATTCCCCAAGGCCTTCGCCGAGGCGCCTTGGCCGCTGGTCTTGCTCTCCTGTTTGCGTACATCGTGGACGACGGCATGCCGTGGGGATACGCCCTGGTGACGGGTATGTTGACCCTCTGGGCGATCTACGGCGTCTATCGCACCATCGTCCAGGCACGTGCGCCCCAACAATACACCGATTTGGTGTGAGTGGGTCGCATGGCCCTCCATGTGGACGGTGATGGTTCCACCTCCACACAAGTTCACTTGGATGAGTTAACGCAACGCACCACGCGTGTGTTCTTGGTCGTGGGTCTTGCCTCGCTTGTCTGGTACCGTTCTGTCGACGTCGTGCTCGATGATCTGATGGCCCGCCTGTCGCCATGCGTCGAAGACTGTTTGAACATCTACGAACCTGCCCAATGGAGCGTCGTGCGCTGGATGACGGCCCTTTTGTTGGGTGCATTGAGTGGGTTGCCCTATGCGTTGCACCAGGCGTTCCAATTTGCCAAACCCGGCTTGTTGCTGACGGAGCGCCGTGCGCTTCGTGCGTGGATGATGTTCACTCTCACCGTCGTCCTGACCGGTTCATGGCTCTTGGTGGCGGTGGCTGTTCCAGAGGTGTACGCTCGCGGGTACGTCCATCACCGATCTATTGGACTGGACGCACAGTACAGTGCAATCCATCTGATCTCGATGGCGGGGTTCGCTGTGTTGATGTGGTTGACCATGACCAGCGTTTGGTGCTCCACCGTGAGTTTGGGGTGGATGGGGTGGATCACACGTGCCACGGCACCCGTCTGGCGATGGCGTTTGTACGGCGCTGCCACGTTGATCATGGTGGCTGCCAGCCCTCCCACAGCGCGGTCAGCTATCCTTCCCATGGTGTTGGTAACCGTTGCCATCAACGAGCAATTGGGGCACCGCTGGTGGAGGTCTCTCCCGTTTCAGCACGGCACCCTCACCGAGATGTTCGATGACCTCGGGGCGAGAAGACGTCGCCTTTACGTGGATTGTTCGTGCGCAGGTGCGAACGCATTTGGCGGGGCCATGATGGAGCGAGACGAAGCGAGCGTACGAGCGACAGCCTTGTGTTTGCATCGTACGGAGCAAGAACGGCTTGTCCAACATGTGGTGGGTGCAAACATCACGGATGTGGTGATCACAGGATGCGACGGCAAGCCATGTCCATCCCTTCTCAAGCGCAACTTGAACGGCCTGCAATGCACGTTATCAGGTCTGAATTTGATGGGCATGGCATCGCATCGTGGGGACCCCGCTTTCATTCATCCACTCGATTTGGACCATGCCATCTTGGGACATTGTGTCCCCCTAGGCCTCATGCACGGAAGTGTCGAACGCACAACCGGTGATGCTGTGGGTCCCTTGGGTGAGATGACAACCGTCCAACATACAATGAATTGGGTCCCCGCCGAATCGCCGGTTGGGCGCCAGTGAACCACAGCCATGATGGTTGTTTCTGCCACGCAACGGCGACGAAAGTTCAAACACACGCACAAGGTGTCCGAACCATGCGAACGGTCATTGCTTGGCTGTTTGCAGCGTTGTTCACGACAACGGGCGGATGGATGTGGGCGAACGATGCCACGGTCGCATCGTGGATTCAAAACCAAATCGTCGAGGATGGCGATGAACTCGCACCGTTGCTCGGCCTCCAAACCGAGGAGCGCTGGCTGGTGGTGATCACCGATTTTTCAGACTCGCCTTCCGGAGGAAATGACCTCCAGATGGCAGAACAACTCTTGGAACAAAGCGCCGTTGATTACGTGCACCAAATGAGTGGTGGCACAAGTGAACTCGACATCGATGTTCACCCTCGTGTGGTTCGCGCTCCCTCACCCTTGTCCACCTACGGAGCCGACCGAAACGGACGCGACACAGGAACCGATGGTGCCTTTCTCCCCCTTGCGTTGGCCGAACATGTCGTTCAATCCATCGCAGACGAAGTGAATTGGTCCGTTTACGACCTGAACGACGATGGGAGCGTTGACCGTTTGTTGATCCTTCACACCACCATCGGACAAGAGGAATCGCCGTCCAACACCCAACGAATTTGGAGTCATTTCACCCATTTTGAAACGACCATCTCGGTGGGTGTGGACACAGAACTGGCCCATTACACCATGGCAAGTTTGGAAACAGGCTCGAGCGGTGTTGGCACCATCGTCCACGAAATGCTTCACCAAATGGGGGCGTTGGACCTCTACCCCGTCCACTCCGAAAGTTCCTACCAAGCGTGGAAGGGCGTGGGGGATTGGGACATCATGGCGAGCGGCAATTGGAACGGTGGCGGTCGATGGCCTGCCCTTCCGACCGGCGCAACGCTCGACATCATCAACGCAGACCGAACACTCAACCTTGACCTGACATGGCCCGAAGGGAGCGCTCACCCGTGCTTTGGTCCAACCGTCCCCCTCGACCCCCTCTCAGAAGGTGGCCAAGTTTTGGCGGTTCCCATCGGGTCAGATGAAACCGTGTACATCGAGTGGCGCAACGACTCTGGTTACGATGCACGTCTCCCCGGTCACGGCGTGTTGGTGACGGTCTTGGACCGAAGTGTCGGCGATGTGGAACAAAACGAGGTCAACACCAACCCCCAGCGACCCTATCTTCGTGTGCTCGAAGCCGACGGCCAAGCCGACCTCACCTCTGGGAACAACGCAGGCGAAGCGGACGATGTGTTCCTCAACGGGACCCTGTTTGGAGCCGAAGGTGTCCCTGTTCGAAACCACGACGGCGTGCTTGTCCCCTGGATTGCCAACGTCACCTACGCGGACAACCGATACAGCGTGGCGTTCACCGCGCCAAACTGCAATCCATCGTTCACCCTCGACCTCAGTGACCACGGATCCACCGCCCTGGTGGATGAAGACATCCCGATCACCCTTGACCATGCACGCAACTGCACCAGCCAACTCACGTCCAGCGACGGCCGTGGCGTCGTTCTCGCAGAACGTTTGGATCGTCTTCGATTTTCGTCCGGTGGCGTGCCCCAGTCAACGGTTGTTGTGACCGGTACCATCGCATGCGACGGAACCGTGGTCGACCTCCATCACACCGTCCAACTGCTGAATCGAGTCCCCACACCGGAGGTGTACAACGGTGTTGTGTCACCGACCACCACCACGGAATTGTCGGTCCCGTTGTCCAGCCGAGGGGCTGGTGAACAGCGCTTTGAAGTTCATATCGATGGACCACTGGGCCGGGTTGGGAGCGGGCCCGTTGACGTTGTGCTGAGCAACGAAAGCACGTACACACTGACCATCAACCCAAACGGTTTGCTGACGGAAAACATGCTGATATCCGGTGAACTGGTGCTGTCCAACGATGCAGGGTCAGCGTGGACCTATCCCTTTGAATTGAAGGCCACGGACGGTGATTCAGCATGGCCGGTGGCCCTCACTCCGGGACAAGTCATCGCCGTCGCTTGCTGGCTGGTGGCGCTGTATGCAGCGCTTTCGGCTCGCCAACCGGCGATGCCCACGGTTGACAACGAGGCGTCGGTACCCGCAGCACCCTCGCTGCCAGAGGTGACATCAACGGCGCCCACCACAACCGTCGATGCTTGGGGACGGCCCATCGATGATGGACCGGCCTCATGACCGTCGAGCGATGGAAAGCGTTCGCCAACCATCCCCTTCAGCGTTGGGAAACGCGCACAGCCAGGTCTTGTGTACACCCTCAGCAAGGCGTGCTGCAAGGCAAACACCGTCCCATGTCGAGGGTGCGAGTTCAACGGGTTGGATCAACCAAGGGGCATGTTCCTCGCCGATGGGGCGCTCGTAAGCTCGCCACAAGGAACCGTATTTGAATCCGGGACGGAGCATCAAACCCTGTTCAATCAACCAGCCCTGAAGGGAATTGCTGCTGTTGCTGGAAGGGTTGTACTCGCGCAGCATCGCATACTCCATGAGCCCCAGCGTGCGTCCGGAAAAATGCTCAACGCCAACGGACGGCAAGGGCCATGCCTCCATGGTCGGGACGTAGGCAACCGTCTCCGAAACAACGGCTTGATCGAGCGATGTTTTGATGCAATCCCATGCATCCGTCGACAAGGAAGACAGCTTCAGGTGGTCGCCTTTGGGGCGGTGTTCGTTCAGGGAATAGACGGTGCCTTCCATTTCATCGTCAACCACGCAAAGCATTGCGCGTTGGCCTTGGTCGGTCACTGCGTCAAACCAACTGAGCAATTCAAACCAATCCACGGCATCGGAAGTGCGTTGAACCCGGACCTGAGTTTCGGGGGGTGTTTTCATCCATGCCGATCCACGCGGCCAACCCATGGCCCACGTTTTGCTGGGCAGACGGCCAAGTCGGTGCGTGAGATGGACAACAGGAACGCACAAATCGTGGCTGTTTCGCATCAACTCCATGGCGATGGCATGCGCTTCGAACTGAGGTTCTTCGGCCATGTTCGCAGCGAACCAGGCCGCTTTTGGTTCTGGCAGCGGGATAAAACGGTACCAGTGACAATACAGCAATTCAACCGCTGTGAGGAGGATGCCTTCATCTTTGCAACGGAACCCAAAGGCACTTTTTTGATGCAGTCGAAGGCTGTGGGGAGGCGGCACATACCAGCCACCCTCGTTGTGTTCGGGCATCGGATAGGGCTTGGCGGGGGGAAGAGCCCCTTTCGCTCTCCCCGAAATCAGCGGCCTTGAACTGCGCTCCCTGGGTTTGTAGCCCTTGGATTGGCGCACCATGCCAGCATGAGGGGCGATGGGCATTTGATTGCGTCGCCATGGACCGATTGGGCTATGTGCTGAAGCGACATGCCATCCAACAAGGAGGCAGGCCATCATGGTGGACGGATATTTGGGTACGCTCACCACCGAAGAGCGTACCCTGTTGCACCTGCAGCACCAGCGCTTGCCTGACGGCGGCTGGGAAGCACCTGCCACACTGACCCAAGCCGGCATTTCCGCCGCCGTGCATGTCCAGCGGAAGCACATCCCACGGACGTTGAAGCGGATGGAATCCCAAGGATTGCTCGTCGTTCACCAACGCCACATACCGGGTGGAAAACAGCGCAAACGCGTGTACACGTTGACCGATGAGGGGCGTGAACACGCCAATGCCGTGGCCAAGCGTTGCCTCGATCTCAAGGTCTCGAACAACGGTCATTCATGCACGCTGGCCAGCCTTGAACAGCCGAACCAGCCCCTCCTCAACCTCATCGCACACATCGACGAGGGACTGACGTACCATCAGGAGCCGTTGGTCGCCCCGGTTTCCAATCCTGAGGGGGTGGCATCGTTGGATGCTCAATACGGCGAAGAACTCATCCGTCGCATGTTTGCACGTGCATGGGAGGATGGGAAAATCACCTACGATGAGCAATCCTTGCTCAACGAAGCCGTGGAATTCTTAGGAATGCATCCTGAACGTGCTCGAAGACTGTCCAACGAAGCACGAAAATCCCTGAAAATTCCGCCGCCCGAAGAGGTGTACTACGACATGCTTGTTCAAGCCCTCGAAGACGGCCAGGTGGCGCAGGAAGAAATCGATTTGCTCGAAACCTTCCGCATCGCCTTCGGCATTGACCAGGTGGTCCACATGTCCCTCCTTGAGCGTGCGCGGAACGAACCAACGGTCAGCGAGCATTATCCCGTCTACGCTGCTGCCGTCAAAACAGCCATGATGGACAACGTGATCACCGTGGACGAACACGCTATCCTTCGAACCCTCAAAGCGTCTTTGAACATCAGCGACGAAGAACATCAGCGAATCATGGCTGAATTGAACAAACCGGAGTGAACATCATGGGAATGACGGACGAAGAAGCGGAGATGCACGACCTCCTCTCCGACATCAAGCATCACCTCCGGACCTCCGAAGCATCCAACATTTTGTTGATCGGTGACATCATGATGGACTGCTACATCCACGGGTATGCCAACAACCTGAATTCTCGAGCACCGGTACCCGTGCTGCGTGAAACCAGTCGAGAAAACGATGTGGGGGCGGCTGCACACGTTGCACGCGGACTCAAATCAATGCAAATGCAACCCCATTTGTTCGGTATCGTTGGTGACGACGAGGCAGGGATGAACATCATTGAAGCCCTTGAACACGAAGGGGTTTCCACGGACGGCATTGCCATCGTTGAAGATCGTACCACGACCGTGAAAACACGAATGCTGGCGTCAAGGGAGAGTCTGATCCGTGAGGAGCAGCTGCTGCTGAGGTGGGACATTGAAGACGACCATCCTGTGCCGGTTGAGGCGTCGGCTGCCATGTATGAACAAGCCATGGCCGCATTGCAAGGTTGCGATGCACTGGTGATGTCGGATTACGGTCAAGGCGTGGTGACGGACAACGGGTCAGAAACGATGTTCAAAGCTGCGAAGGCGCAGGGAATTCCAGTGATTGCCGACCCCAAATTGACCGGCCTTCACCGGACAGAAGGCGTTGATTGGATTCTCTTTCAATCGCAGGGCCTTGAATTGATGCGTCGACGCGTTGGTGCAGCAACGGGCTCGGAGGCTGCGGCCAAGTTGATTGAACAACACGGATGGAAGCATCTGGTCGTTCTTGCTGGCGAAGCCGGCGTCACCATTTACTCCGCTGAAGAGGAAACCGTTCACGCTCCGTGCGGTTTGTTGGATCTTCGTCAAATGATTGGCCTCATCGACGCCGCAGCCGTCGCCATTGCCTTTGCCTTGTCCAAGTCCATGAGCGTGAACATGACAGCGCTTCTTGCCAACGCTGCCTGTGAGTGCATCTTGGGGGCCGAAAAAACCGATGGTTTCGTCCTGAGCCGTGACGATCTGATTCAACGTATTTCCGAACAGGCATGGAACCTCCAAGTCTCAAAGCGGTGATGGATGCCATGAGCGCTTGGCCTCGCCCGTCCACTGCCGATGTTGGGCTTCGGGTGTATGCACCAACCTTCGAACGGTTGCTCACCGAAGCCGCCATTGGAATGCTTGACCTGATTGCAAGCCCCCAAGGCGTTCAAACTGCACAACAACTTCAGCGGCACACGGCCACCTGGTCCATTGAGTCGCCGAGCGATCACGGTGACCGCGACATGCTTCTTGTCACCTGGCTTGATGAAGTCCTGTACCGCTTGGAAATACACCATCAATGGTTGGTGGATGCGTTGATCATGGTGAGGGAGACGGGGAACAAACCACCGAGCATCGAGGTGCAAGTGTCGTGGGTTGACGGCGACAACATCGAACGTGAGTTGGAGATCAAAGCGGTCACCACCCACGAACTCAGCGTCGCCTTTGTTGAAGCAGGTGAAACCATGCACAGCCCGTGGGCAACCGTCCCCTCAATGTCGGGACCAGGCTGGTCGGCCGATGTGCTGTTTGATATCTAGGTGGGAATTCCGAGGGTGGACGCTCGTTCCACGAGGCCAAGTCCGCCAGCTTCCTCCATCCCGGATCCCCACAGCACCCATGGCCCCAGGTAGGGCTGCTCCGTTCCCGGCCTGACCTAGTCCCCCGGTTATCCATTTCCTGTTTCCTTCCGGAGACAGTTCATGACACCCGAGTCATGTGGGGGCGAGACATCAACGTCCGCCAACGGGAACCCCATGGCCGCTCTCGCCGCCCCAAGGCGTTCAGCCCACCATCACGACGATTTGTGGTACAGGGTACGCCGAGCTCCCCACCTATCCCAGCACAACCCCAGCGATGATTGTATTTGAAATCAACGAACCAACGGTTCAGGCCGATGTGGCCTCTTCTTCGTATTTGGAAGGACATGAGGTCTTGATCACCGAGGCTTCCAAAACATACTCGCCATCCACGAACTTCAACACACCCTCGGCATAGACCGTTCGGTTGTCGTCTAAACCGTTGGACACGGCAGCGTCGATGAACGACACCTCAAGCGTGAGGGATTCTCCCTCCAGCACGAACCGTGCGGTGCTGTTGTCAATCGTTCCGTCCTGCACCTCACCGCGCACGGCCACTTCCTGACCGACGAACGCATCCGGCCGGTCCATCAGTGCGTCCACCGTTTGTGTTGCTGGTGGCGCCTGGAGCAGGACGGTGGCGAACATACCAACCGTCAGCACAGCACCGACGATGAGAATCCTGTTCCGCCTCGAGAGCATCATGCCACCCCATCACTGCGGTGTTCGCTGCCGACGGCGTCTTCGAGGGTGGAATACCCTGTTTGCCGCATGCGTCGCTCGAGTCCCTTGGTGATGCTTTTGGTAAGGCTTGGACCTTCAAAAACAAATCCACTGTAAGCCTGAACCAAGGTAGCACCTGCACGTATCTTCTCCCATGCATCATCTGCGCTTGAAACGCCACCAACACCCACCAGCGGCCATGAACCCGTTGTGTGGCGATGCACAACACGAATCATCTCGGTGGCACGGTGCTTGACTGGTTGACCGCTCATCCCGCCCTGCTCATCGAACACCCGCTGATCGGCAGGATGCGATGTCGGTGGTCGTGCAAGGGTGGTGTTGGCCAACACCATGCCGTCGGCACCGTTGCTTCGGGCCGTGTCAACCACGTGAATCAACTGCTCGTCCGTCAGATCGGGTGCCACCTTCACCAAGACCGGTTTCGCCGCCTCACCGTGTTCATCCGCACACGATTGGTTGACGACCCGGCAGGCCTCAAGGATCCGAATCAAGCCGTCGTCGTTCTGCAATTCTCGTAGGTTCGGTGTGTTCGGAGAGGAGACGTTGACCACAAACACCGTTGCGAACGGCCAAAGCAACCGCATGGTCGTGGCGTAATCCTGCTCTGCCTGGTCCAACGGTGTGATTTTGGATTTACCCAGATTGACCCACAAGGGAACCGGCAAGGGTCCGTGCCGATTCCAGTGCGATTTCAACCTTGCAGCAACTTTCTCCGAGCCTTGGTTGTTGAACCCCATCCGGTTCACCAGTGCCTGTGCGTGACTTGCTCGAAACATGCGCGGTTTCGGGTTGCCCAACTGTTCGTGCTGCGTCACACCTCCAATTTCAACGAAAGACAGGCCCAACGCAGGCCAACCGCGTAATGCTTCAGCGTTCTTGTCCATCCCCGCTGCCAAACCGAAAGGATGAGCGTAGGTGGTTCCACAGAAGGTCACGGTGGCGGTTGATCGTCGGTGGTACATGCCTCGAAGCAACCAGCGTGCTGGTGCGACGGCGCTCAGTGCACGCAATCCCACCAGAGCTCGTCGGTGGGCACGTTCGGAGTCTTGGAACCGGAGCCATGGGCGACCGAACCATCGATAGAAGGCGCCCATGGAAGAAACTCCGGACCCTCAGCCTTCAATACTTGCGCTCGGTGACGCAACCCCATGCGCATCACGCACCCTTTGTGGCCGGCGGTGCGAGAATTCAGCCGACGTCTCCTCCGAGAGGAGGGGCTGGTGTTGTCTGTGCGTGCTGAACGCACCGATGAAGTGAATCAATTGCTGCTCGCCATGGCCGACTTGCAGCCGGAGCGGTTGGTGTTTCCAGAAGTCCATGGTCATGCAACGGCCGGCCTCACGCTCCACAGGTCGCACGAAGGGGATGACGTGCTGCTGGGTCAAAGCAGCGTTGTTGAGCCTCCAATTGACGTGTTATGGTTGCCAATGGAAGCTGATGAGGCGTTGGACAGCATCCTTGAGGCCTCGCACGACCTGTTGCAAGCCGGTTATCCGGGATGCGTGGGTTGTGCTGGGTCCGTCGACGAAACAGCGTGGGACGAAGCCACGCACCGTCAACGTTGGAAGGTGCACATATCGAACACGGATGGACCACCTGTCTCGTAGAGACAGCCGTCGAAGGACCTGAAAGGAGGGTTCAAGTACGGTCATCGGTGGCCACCAAACGCATGTCCATTGTCATCATCGCTGAGAAACCAAGCGTGGCAGAGGACTTGGCCAACATCCTCGGCGTTCGTTCAAAACAGGAAACGCATTGGTTCAGTGATGACATCATCATCACCTGGGCCATCGGGCATCTGCTTGAACTGAAATACATGGACGATTACGACGACGCCTTCAAAAATTGGAGGGGAACGGTCGACCGCCTTCCCTTTATCCCAGAAAATTTTCAGTACAAGCCAAAAAGCGGCCGTGGGAAAAAGCAGCTCTCTGCCATTCTCAAACTCATCAAAGCCAAGGGCGTCACGGAAATCGTGAATGCTTGTGACGCTGCTCGTGAGGGAGAATTGATCTTCCGAACCATCGTTCAACACGCCAAAACAAAGGTACCAACCTCCCGAATGTGGATGCAATCAATGACCGCCGATGCGATGCTCAAGGCGTTTGAGGAGCGTCAATCAGGAAGCACCTACCAAGCCTTGAGCGATGCGGCGTATTCGCGATCCCAAGCGGATTGGATCATCGGCATGAACGGTTCGCGAATCGCCACCCGGCTCCCCCAAAACCGAGACCGTTCCGCCAACTCGCTCGGACGTGTACAAACCGCCACGCTGGCCATGGTGGTCGATCATGAACTCGAGGTGTTGTCGCACATCCCGGTCCCGTATTGGCAACTCAACGCGACCTTCCTTGCCGGTGAGGCGACGTGGACGGCCCGATGGGAACGGACCGGGCACAAAGACGACCCCGACCGACCCGAGTACAAAGCACATCGAATCATGGATGCCACAGAAAAGGAGGCCATTGAGGCCATGCTGGCAGGCGAGGGACCGTTTCAAACCGATGAACAACACCGGACAAAGAAAGAGCAACCGCCCCTCAATTTTGACCTGACAACCCTCCAAAAGAGGGCGAACAGCCTTTGGTCGTGGTCGGCAAAACGGACGTTGGGGGTTGCTCAGGACTTGTACGACAAATTCAAGCTCACGACGTACCCGAGAACCGACTCAAAACACCTCCCCGAGGACATGCACGAAACGGTTGCCAAAACCCTTGACCAACTGGGTGCCCAACCGGATTACATCGACCATGTCAAGCGATTGCAATCGGAAGGGCTCTCGAACGCCAAACGGAATTTCAACAACGCCAAGGTCTCGGATCACTTTGCAATCGTGCCAACGGGACAAACACCGCCCAAAAATTTTGGAGGCGACCACATGAAACTGTACGACCTGATCGCTCGTAATTTCCTCGCGTCCTGGCACCCCGTTGCAGAATGGACCGTCACCAAGCGCGTCACCACGAAAGGCGGCCATCAATTCCTCAAGGAAGCGGAATCCTTGGCAAATGCAGGGTGGCGTGCCGTGGTTCCCAAGAAAGACAAGGTGCCAGAGGGATGGGGTCATCTTCCATCCACACCGTGCGATGCATCGCTTGATTCGCACGAATTTTCTGAAGAAATGAGCAAACCAAAAAATCGACTCAAGGAAGCCAGTCTCCTTCAACTCATGGAACACGCAGGCAAGCACATCGAGGACGATGACCTGGCCGACGCGATGAAAGACAAGGGCTTGGGGACACCGGCCACCCGAGCAGATACCATCGAAAAACTGCTGAACCGCAACTACATACGACGTTCACGCAACGGCACCATCAGTGCAGCGCCCCACGGCATTCGCATGATTGACGTGTTGCGCCGAATCCCCGTTGAATGGATCACCTCACCTGAACTCACGGGTGACATGGAAGCATCGCTTCTGGCTGTGCAGCGGGGCGAGACCCCCATGGCTACGTACATGAACAAGATCATTGAACAAACCCAAAGCATGGTGGAACGCATTCGAGATCACGACCGAAACACCCTCTACCTCAACGAATCGAGCCTGGGCGTCTGCCCCTCGTGCAGCGGTGCGGTGATGGAAAACACCCTGGCCTACCAGTGTGAACACAACGAAGGACGCGACAAAGGCTGCTCTTTCGTGTTCTGGAAGGACACCTCCGGTCGCTGGTTTGATCGAACCACAGCGGCTCGACTCCTCGAGGAGGGGTCCTTGGATGACCTGCATGGTTTCTTTTCCCAGGCCGGTGAAGGTTACGATACCTCGGTGGAGCTCAAAAAAGACGGGAAGGTTGTCAGCAAGGGCTCGGGTGCAGGAGAAGCAACGGAGGACGACGAAGTTCTCTGTGCATGTCCGGTCTGTGACCACGGCTCCATACGCATCACAACAACGGCATACCTGTGCGACAATCCCGATTGTACCTTTAGAGGCATGCAGAACATCATGTGCAAGCGAGCAGTGACACCCGAGGAAGCAAAACCGATTTTCACCGAAGGAAAATCCGCTCTGCTTGAAGCCTTCACGTCCCGAAGGAACCGGCCCTTCAACGCCTTCCTCGTGCTCGACAAAAACCGGGTTTCGTTCGATTTCCCCCCACGCGGGGCACCGGCAGACGCGAAAACGTTCCCTGTTGAACCGGGAACCGTCGCCATCTGTCCTACCCACAAGGCCAACGTGATCGAAACACCCACGCACTTCACCGCCAGTGAATCGGGTACGGCTTGCAAAATTCATGTGTTGCGCAGCATGTCCAACCACGATTTAACCCGCGAGGAAGCCAAAGAGCTCATCGAGAAGCGATCCGTTGGTCCATTCGACGATTTTGTGTCCAAAAAGACCGGAAACGGATTCGCTGCATCGTTGTACCTCAGGAAGAACGAAGTCGCAGCCTACAAATTTGCCAAGAAGTCGTGAGTCAGGCGTGCGTGTGAAGCAAACTTCAAACAACGCCCTGCGTGACCACCGACTGATGTCGTTGGAGGTCGATGTTGTCATCGTGGGCGCCGGACCTGTTGGAGGACGCGCAGCCAAACTCCTTGCCGAGCGGGGCGTTTCTGTTTTGATGCTTGAAGAACACGAAGAAGTGGGTCGCCCGTTCCAATGTGCAGGTTTGGTCACGCCCTCGGCCATGGATGCCGTCGGCGGCCACCATACCGTGTTGCAAGAGGTGGACGGAGCGTTGATTCACGGACCAAGCGGGACCTTGGTTCCGGTTGGCACCGAGGGGACCTTGAGGACCTACGTCGTCTGCCGAAAGCGATTTGATCAGTTTGTTGTCCAAGAAGGGATGGCGGCGGGCGCCAAGTTGTGGCTCAACGCCTCACCGGCGTCTGCAACGGTGTCCGAAGATGGTGTGAAAATCGACGTTGTTCGCGACGGGAAAACGGTGAGCGTGAAGACCAAATTGCTGATTGGCGCAGACGGCGCTCACAGTTGGACACGCCGGCAGTTTCGCATGGGACGACCAAAGGAATTGATGATCGGCTACCAAGTCGAAGTGACCGGTTACGATGGTCGTGACCGATGGCTGGAGATGTACAGCGGTTCAGAAGTGGCCCCAGGATTTTTTGCTTGGGTCATTCCTTCGGGTTTCGGGACGCATCGCATTGGTCTCTGGTCAACCGCAGAACGGTTGCAGGGTCGGAGCATACAGTCGTGCTATCACGATTTGATCAACCATCCACTCTGGCAGGAGCGCTTCCAAAACGTGGCCACGGTTGCAGAATTTTGTGGACCCATCCCCTCGGGGATGGTGAAGACACCGGTGAAGGACCGCGTGATGCTCCTCGGCGATGCTGCGGGAATGGCAAAGCCGACCACAGGGGGCGGTTTGGGACCCGGTTTCCATCAAATCCAATGCATCATTGATCCGTTGGTAGCAGCGATCAACGAGGATGGACTGACCCAACGCCGATTGAGAACCATCACCAAGAAACCATGGGAAGCCATGAGGAAGGAGCAAGATCGGGCACGAGCGCTTCGAAACCTGCTGGTGAGCGATTGCTCTGATGAAAAATTGGACAACCATTTCAGAAATTTTGCCCATCCCGATACGTTGAGCCTCATCAATCGAATTGGGGACATCGAAAAACCGGTTCCGCTCGGTATGGCCTTGCTCAAAAACGTCCCAGCCTTCCGTGGGCTTGCCATGCGAGCAGGTGTCCGGCTCTTGCTGTCTTAGGTGAGTCCATGCCCGAACTCAAGGAGGCCTTGCGGATCAGGTATCCACCGTTTGAGGCCCATCGTTGGCATCCGGAAAACCTGCCAATCGCATCGGTCGAGACGCGGATTGGAGAATACAACAACGTGGATGAAGCACTTGAGGCTTTGAACGCCTTCGGCCCCTCGTTCATGTTGGGCGATACCAACGGATGGTGTGCTCAGCGAACGTACGTCTTCGATGGCGTGGAAGTGCCACACGCCCAACACGAACCCCATTTGGAAACCAAACAGTATGCACTTCCCGCCAAGCGTCAACGACGAGGGTGGTACTTGGTGCCCAACCCCATTCACTCGCTGGTTCGTCGGTTCATCAACGCCGCTGTGATCGTGTTGCTGGCTGCACTCGCTTACCTCTTCGTGTCGCCTTTGTTGATTTGGTTGGGCGTTCCAACCTACGGCTTGGCCACGGTACGCTGGGGTCTCTTGGATTATCCAGCGCTCGCTGTGTACGTCATCCCACTGGTGTTTGCACCCCTCGCACTTCGAATCATGGCCAACCTCGCAGAGCTCCGGCGTCAAAACATCTTTTTGCAGCGGACCATTGACCCACCGACGTTTTCCTTCCTCAAACCCACGGTTGCCGACCAACCCTTGGAAGTGGACATTGCGTTTCCATCGTGGGAGCCCGACTGGGGTGATGTGGACGTCATGTGGCGTGTCGGCCTGCTACCCCCGTCCCGGGAAACGTTGCTGAGCAGTTTGAATCGGCCGGCAAGCCGGCAGCCCCCACCCGGTCTGAGCACGGAATTGCCGCATCATTGGGAGGCCGGCCTCGACGATGGCACGGCGGGCGGTGAAGATGCGCCAATGGAGCGAAGGGAGTTGACAGGTGGGTTCTACCTCCGGCCGATGCGCATCATGTCGGCCAGTCCCTTCGTCTCTTGGAACCGAGGAAGCGCGACCACCCTTCCAGCCATCGAACAACGCTGGCCTGGAAGCGTGACGGGTGATCTGATTCGCGTGCACTGGGAATGCGTGGTGAGGATTCAACGCCAGCAAGGTGGTGCTCTCCTCTGGGTTCAGCCCCTGAGGGTTGCCCACGGAATGGAACCCGTTGAGCACCGACAATTCGAACTCCACGACGGACGGTCCGAATTGGAATCATGGTGAGCAACACCTTCATGGACAGCATGGTCATGGAAACCCGATGGACGCTCAACGTACCCTCGCGCTGATGTTGGTGGGGTTGATGGCCTTGGCCGGCTGCCTGGGCGCTACCGAACCTGAACCCATCGAAGCCACAGAGGAGCCCCTCGCCTACACCGCCACGGTCACATGGGTGAACGCCCCTTCGAATGCAATCGTTGGTGAGGAAGTGGTTGTATCGTACGCCGTACAGCAGCAAGGAGAAGGTGAATGGGTCCTCACACCACGGTTGGTCCTTCCTTCGTTCGAAAATGGCAACCTGCTTTGGGACTCGGACATCAACACGCTCCGGTTCACGCCAACGACTCCGGGCGACCACATTGTGTCGTTGCGCTTAACCAACAACGGTGAGACCATCCTTGAGGGGGGCGAGATCGACCTGATTCACGTCATCGATGCGCAGGAACCACAGGAAGCCGCGCCGGTGTTGACCATGCCGAACCGGCTGGTCCTTGACCGACCAAACATCGTGTGGTTTGAAGGCAGTGTTGAACACGCCAATCCCTCGACTTGTGTTGTTGAATACACCGTGACAAACGGCAACAGTGGAAACATTGCCCTCAACGCAGAACATGCATGGAGGGTCTTGATGGACTTCACCGAATCAAGTGAAATTGAAACCATCAGCGTCACGGCAACCTGCGGCGAATACACGTCACTCAGCGATCGGGCCACCACCACGGTGATCATCGAAGGGGCGTCGGACGACGCTGATGGCGACGGCATCATGGATGCTGCAGATCGCTGCCCCGAAGGCATCGGTGCCAACGATGGTTGGGCCTCCAACGATGCCACCGACGGTGACAGCGATGGTTGCCGCGATGTTGATGAGGACGACGACGATGACAACGATGGCGTGTACGACGTTCACGACGGTTGCCCGGAATCCTTCGGGTGGCAAAGCACGCCAAGTGCTGATTACGACGTGGACGGATGCCGAGACGCTGACATCGACACGGACGATGACGGCGATGGAGTGGACGACTCAGAGGACCTGTGCCCGCTTGGCCGAAAGGGCTGGTCATCCAACCTCTACAGCGATTGGGACAGCGACGGATGCTCCGATTTGGATGAAGACGACAACGATGACAACGATGATGTGATTGATGTGAGCGATGCATGTCCCAAAGGTGAAGTTGGGTGGTCTTCGGTCAACGCCACCGATTTCGATGGTGACGGTTGCTTGGATGCAACGGAAGATGACGATGACGACAACGACACCGTGCCCGACGTGAACGCTACCGGAGCTCCGCTTGATGACTGTCCCATGACGCCGGCGAACGCCACCGATGTGGATGAGCGCGGATGTGCTGCCGTTGAGCGGGACACGGACGGCGATGGCGTGAACGATTTAGAGGATCTGTGTGAGGGAACACCAACCGGCCTCTCCGTGAACGCCGCAGGATGCGCAGATTTGGATAACGATGGTGTGTTCGCCAACGTGGATGCTTGCTCCGATTCACCCGCCAGGTGGAGTGTCAATGCAACCGGGTGCGCTGTCGTGCAACAACCTGTGGACTGGACGGAAACGAGTACGCTAACAGGGCCCATGCAGGCCGTTCCAACGTTCAACGTCCCGACGTTGGATGGCACCTACAACTTCAAGTCGAGGTGGACCGGAGAGGATGTGTATTTCTTCATGTTCAAGTACACGGATTCGGGAGGCAACTCCAACACAGCGACCTGGGGCCAAAATCCAGGTCGTTTCATACGCAACTTGCCGCTGAACACGCAATTGTTCTACGGCTCGTTTGACAGCACTTACCACACGGATGTCACGCAACGTCAATCTGCGGTCTTGGCGGGTTTGACCGCTCAAGAGGAAGCGCATTGGAACGAACGCATCCACTACATTGACATGGACGCCAGCAACATCGGCGGTGGCTTGGGGGCCATGATTGGTTCGTTCAACAATCCGTTTTTCATGGGCATCGACCGGTTTCAACTGTCCAGGGAAACGGGTTCCCTCTATGCATGGACGTCGCAATCCAACGACCCGTTTCATTTGTCCCATGAGCCCAACCAATGGGTTGCCGAACATCCGACCAAGGTGCGAGCCTTGGATCCACAAGTCCACGCTGTCGACGTCATGACGTTCCAACGGCACACCGGTGGATGGGGGGGCGGTTACAACTCGCAAAGCAATGCGACGTTTGACTTGCCAAACGATTTGTCCACCTACGACACCCTCGAAGTGTACCACGAGCATGCCTGCTACGAGCGAACCAACCGCTACCAAAAGAGCGACGGGACCTACGGGGGATGCCATGAATGGGATTACCTCGCCCACCTCTACATCTGCGATGCCACCAACACCTCTTCCTGTGGGACTGAGATCATGCGATGGATCACGACGTACGGCCGTGAGGGCATGTGGTTGACGGACATTTCTCCGTACATGTTCATGCTCAACAACGATGAGCAGCGATTTTTCAAGTACAGCGGTGCAAACAGAGGCGACCTCACGGTGACGTTCTTGTTCAGCAACTGGGGTTCGGGAGAACAGGCCCAAGACGCCACCTATGCGTTCAGCGGCGGGCAATTTGACGGGACGTACAACAACGAATCGAGGTACGACCGCCAACTGAACTTCACCGTACCTTCCTGGGCAACTTCGGTCGAAATCGTCGCCACCATCACCGGGCACGGGTTCAACAAAGACACCGCCAATTGTGCGGAGTTCTGTGACCATCAGCATTACTACACCATGGGTGCCAACCAAGCCTACGAATGGCATCCTATCGTGTACAGCAACGAGGGGTGCGAAGAAGAAGTCGACAACGGTGTCGTTGCGAACCAGTTCGGGTCATGGCCGTTCGGACGAGCGGGTTGGTGCGCTGGACAGGACGTCAAGCAGTGGACCTACAACATCACCGATTGGGTGGACCACGGTGCCAACAACACCAACCATTTGGTGTACAGAGGGTACTACAACGGCCAAGAGTACGTACCATCCGACGGGATAGGGAACGGTGGTCGGAACATCCGTGCGGCGATTTGGATCGTGTTCTACGGTCCTACGACGGCTTGATGACCGGGTGGAGGGGCCGCCAAATCAGACCGTTCACCAACCAGCATCTCGGTGGGGAGCCAATCGTAATCGCTGTTGCGACGGACGGGCGTGAAGCCAGCCCGGACAATCGCATCCTGAAGCTCTCGTTCCGTGGCTTCGACCTTGGTGGTCCCGGAGGCCGACACAACGTTTTCTTCCATCATGGTGGATCCTGCATCATCTGCGCCCGCCAGTAGGGCCATTTGCGCAACACCCATGCCCATGGTGGGCCATGAGGCTTGGACGTGAGGAACGTTGTCCAAAAACAGCCGAGAAACCGCAACATGCCGGAGGTACTCCGAGGCACCCGCTCCAAGGACATGCTTGTTTTGACCACGGTTTCGCCGGCCGAACGAATTGTGCTCAAGTTGGACGGGCCATGCAATAAAGGAGGTAAATCCGTGGCCATGTTCGCTCAAGCTCGTGTCCTGCAAGTCACGAATGGCCTTCATGTGAAGCACCCGTTGCTCGTTCGTCTCACCGAAGCCAATCACGTTGGTCGC
>WTJK01000017.1:93118-121142 GCA_011524855.1 Methanobacteriota archaeon
TCACCGCTTCTTCAACGGTCATTCGAGGACGTGTTCCATCCTGTTTTCCCGACGTGTGGGTCAGCAGCACGTCATCCCATGACATGAACAAGCCTCACTTCCATTCCGAACCAACAATGGATTCTATTTCAGCAATTGTCTTCGGGCAATCCGCTGTGAGCACCACGGGTCCATCGTCGGTGACCAAGACGTCGTCTTCGATTCGGATGCCGATGTTCGCATAGCGTTCGGGGCACGTGACATCAGGGCGCCAAGCCCCAAAGTAAAGGCCGGGCTCGACGGTCAAGCACATGCCGGACTCCAAGGTTCTCGGCTCGCCGTTGGGTTTGTACACGCCCACATCATGAACGTCCAGCCCAATCCAGTGGGAGGTGTTGTGCATGTACCACTTACGAAGATCACCTGTTTCCAAGTCCAAGGCCTCGTCCACCGTTTGTTCAATGACACCCAGTTGGATCAACCCCTCAGCAAGGACACGTCGTGCTGCTTCATGGGGTGCGGTGTACGCTTCCCCAACACGGCAACGGGCGATGGCGGCTTCTTGAGCTTTCAGCACGAGGTCGTAGAGTTCACGCTGTGCATCGCTAAACGTGCCGCTGATGGGCCAAGAGCGCGTGATGTCGCTGGCGTAACCTCGAAATTCCGAACCCGCATCGATGAGCACGACCTCATCCTCGCCGCAAACATCGTTGTTGACCGTGTAATGGAGGATGGTGGCGTTCTCACCGCACCCGACGATGGAGGGATAGGACCAGCCCTCACCTCCGGCGTATGAAAAGAAGCCCTCGATGATGGATTGCAGATGGTTTTCACGGACACCAGGGTGGCTGTGGCGCATGGCCAATTCGTGAGCGATGCTGGCAACCTTGCTTGACCAAAGCATGTGCTCAATCTCTGCATTCGACTTACGTAGACGAAGTTCGGCCAGCATGGGTGAAGGGTCTTCCAGCGTGACTGGACCGTGGCCGAAGTGCTGACGTTTTCGATCGCGGCGTTCAATGGCATCCAAAATCAGGCGGTCAAGGTCTGCATGCACACCGCTTCGATGAAACACACGCTTTGCACCCGCCAGCCAATCACTCAGCATCTGGTCTCGCTCGTGAGTCGGGTAGGCCTCGTCAACGGGATGGTGCTCGAGCGCCCCTTCGCATCCAAGACGTCGCCCTTCCCAAATCTCCATCAGCGTGTCTTTTGGCTGGACGAACAAAATCGACTTCCACGAACGTCCGTCGTGTCGCAACACATAGGTGGCCTCGGGGTCATGCCAACCCGTGAGGTAGAGGACGTCGCTTGATGTACGGTAGCGGTAATGGACGTCGTTGGAATGCACCGCTTCGGCAGGTGCTGCAAGGATGAACACATCATCCGACCGGAATTGTTGCGCCAAGCGCATCTGCCGTTCACGATACTCGTTCACCGCAACGGGTTGTGGCGCCGGGGGCAATCGCTTCAGTGCTTCAGCGAACATGCTACGCGCTGGTGTTCACCTCTTCTTCAACCGTTGGTTGAATCGTCCACGTCCTTCGAGGATTGCGTTGGTGAAGGTGTCCATTTCGGCAGGTCACTGGGTGCTTGTTCACGCTGAACCAACACGAGGAATCCGCTGATCAACAGAACGATGACAGCAACACCCCCCCAAAGCGCCACGCTGCTGGTGGATGTCGCATCAGAGACGGGCTCGAGAATGATCAAATCAACAACAATGCTGTTGGTGGAACCGTCGTCGTCAAACACGATCAATTCAACTTGGTGCAAGCCCGACCGCTCAAAGGAGGTGGCGTTCAGAACCGACACGCTGCGTACGGAGGTGGTGTTGTCAATCACCCAGAGGAAATCGACCGGTTCGTTGTCGGCGATTTCGTCCGCAGTGATGTTCCACGTTGGCTCAGGCCCGACACGAATTTGTTGTCCATGCTCCAAGACCAAACCGTCCGCCGTGAGCATCGGTTCTGGTCGAATGTTCTCCACCACAAACACATGGGTGGCGTTGGTCACCAATCCGGCCCGGTCCACCACGGTCGTGTGGAGCACGTACGTACCAGAGGTGTTCAGGGTGAGCGCCACATGGTGTTCGGTCAACCGTTCATCGGCCGTCAACCCTCGCACGGTTGTGTCGGGTTGACGAAGGGTCCACGTCGAGGTCGTGTCCGAGCCCATGTATCCGTCATTTACCGTGGCTTCAACGTGAACCGTTTGACGCTCGTTGATGACCGTTGGACCTGCGAGGTCAACCACGGGGCGGGTGGAGTCAAGCACAAAAGTCACCTCCATGGCATTGGATGAGCGAAGCAAGGCATCCACTGCACGAACCGACATCCTCCATACACCGTCGTGAAGGCCAGCTCCGACCGTGTCAAACTTGACCGAGACTTCTGAGGCATTGGCACTGGAACTGACCGACACGCCTTGCGGTTCGGCCAAACAGACTTGGTCCGGGGCCTCGCAAACATTGGCGGTGATGTAGGAACCGTTCCAAGCGGTGCCGTGGGTCACCAAACGGTAGGTAAGGTTGACCCATCGGTTGGTGATGGGAGGGCTTTCATCGCTCGAAGCAAGCGGCGCCCCCGGGGCATCGCTGTACAGCACAGGTTGGCGGTTTGGCGTTTCACCAAGGTACGTCACCAGACGAAACGGACGATCAATTTCCACACTGTCACCTGGGTGAATCTCGATGTAACAAACACAGTTGAGTTCGGCGACATCGATGTCGAGTGACCACGCAAACAGTCCGTCGCTGTCCGGGGTAGCCGATGTTAGGTAGGGACCGCTCAAGACTTCAACGCCGGTGATGCTGCCGATGTCAACGATGGACCACGAAGCCGTGCGAAGACTGAACGATGATGTTCCGTTCAGGGTCATTGTACCTTCGAACGAGGAACCGTGTGGCTGATGGAAGGTGAGCACCGGCTCAGAATCCATCGTCGTGGCACCGACATGGAGAGGATACATCGTCACCAACAGCAGCAGGACCAGCGTCCCGGAACCGGCCATCTGACGTAGGGATTGCATCGCATTCAACCGACTTCAATCACTGAACGGATCGCACAATTCACCTTGGCCGGGGTACGACACAGGGTTTCGAGGGTTGGTGTCCCACTTGTATTCACAGAAGTTGACGTGTCCATCACCGTCGGTGTCCACCATGCGGTCAGCGCTGTCGTAGGGATCGAATTGGAAGTGATACTCCCAACCGGTTGCCATGCCGTCGTCGTCGTGGTCCTGGTAGTACACTTCTGGGCCATCGTTCCATTCGTCGCCATCGGTGTCGTTGGTGATGGGGTTGGTCATGTTTTGCATTTCCTCAAAGTTCGTGTAGTTTTCGAGGTTGTCATAGAACCGCTGTCCATCCGGCGAATCCGGGTCGATGTTGCATTCCGAATTGGATGTGTCGTTGTAGCCAGGACAGTAGCGCTTGATCAAACCCGTGCGGTTCAAGCCGTCGTTGTCCGGGTCTTCCAGGCCGTCATCAATGCCGTCCAAATCGCTGTCGGGCATGGCCGGGTCCATCACGCCACGGGCACCGTAAACGCCGAGCGTTGCGTTGTCGACCAAACCGTATTCAAAGGCGAGTTGCGAGTAATACACTTCCCAGCCGTCAGGGAGCATGTCCCCGTCCGAGTCATCGTCAACGGGGTTGGTGTCCCATCGGTCAGGTGCCTCGAGGCCGTTGGCAAGCGTGTCGTTGTCAATGTCGTAGGTGTCGTCCTTGAGCGATTCGAGCGACGGGTCGAGGGCCCAACGCCCGTTGCACCCACCGCACATGTCGTTACCTGGCATCTGGAAACCGGTCAAGTTCATCTCGCTCACCTGGAATTTGGGTTCGATGGCAAAGCCACCGAGCCAGTTCTGCCATTCGTATCCGCCGGGTTGCATGGTGCAGGAATTGGATTGCGATTCCTCGCACCCGGGACGGATCCAAGTGGAGGTGGCCACCCAAAGGCTGTGGGAGCGCGTGTTGTCCTCAGCAGATTTCACCTGCATCTCCCAACCATCGAGCATGCCATCCGAATCCGTGTCGTTGAGCAACGGGTTGGTGGCATGTTGGAACGGACGAGGGACAAAGAGAACTTCATGGCCGTCGATCAGACCGTCCCCGTCCGTGTCGGAGTTGTTGGCGTGGGTGAGGAAGTTGTCTTCTCCGGGAATGACTTCTTCACCGTCTTCAAGCCCGTCGTTGTCCGTGTCAAACATGCAGGGGCTTGTGGAATAGGCTTCACCTTCCCAGGTGAAGCTTGCACCCGCTTCCTGCAAGTCACTCAGGCCGTCGGAATCCGTGTCAGGGTTGGAGGCGTTGGAGCCACCGCTGCTGCACACGGAGGAGAACTCCTGGAAGTCTGACAGACCGTCTGCATCGGTGTCGTAAAGACCCGGGTCAGAGGTCACCCACGTGGCTTGCACGCCACGGTTGACCACCAAGATTTCCCATCCCATGACCTCAATGCCGTCCAGCAGACCGTCGCCGTCGGTGTCCGGGTTGAGAGGGTTGGTGCTGCGGCCGTCCAACACGCCGTCTTGGTTGCGGTCGTTGGCTTGGTACTCCATGACGTTGGTGAAGCGTTCCTCGACTTCGACGATGGTGATCCAAGAGAAAAGACGAGATTCAATGGTTTGACCCACCGTCACGTCGATGTTGTAAACATAACCGGCAACCGGGGCAAGCAGTGGAATGATCTGTTGGTTGCCACCTGCGAGCGTGACGCGTGCCCGAGCGACCGTCTGGTTGGCTTCCACCTGTTGATCGAGCTGTACGTCAATCGCATGGACCACGGCGGTGTTTTCCAACGTTGCGTACATCACTGCACCGTCGCCGTCCAAATCCCAGCCGTCTCGGTCTGGGTCGAGGTCCCGGTTGGAGGCGGACCGTGGATGGAGGCCGTTGCTGGCTTCCCACTGGTCAGGCATTTCATCTTGGTCCGTGTCACTCAGCCATGGCGAGGTGAAGTTTCCTTCCCCGAAGACCTGTGCCACTTGATATTCTTCCAGGTTGTTGAGTCCGTCCTCATCCCAGTCGCCGTAGCCGTCCGAAGCGTTGGCAGGGTTGAGCGCCCAAGCCGGGTTCGATGGATTTCCTGCCGTGGAATAGCAGTACTCGAAGCCGTCGGGCATGCCGTCGCCGTCGGTGTCCCAATCCGAAGGACCGTTGAGCAAACCGTCGTTGTCCATGTCTTGAAGGAACCACGAGCGCTCTTTCGAAGCAAACGGCCCGGTTTGGGTCACGGGATCGAGCAGGTCAATGTTGCACTCTTCGCCTGTGCCCTTGAACAGGGGGAACGAACCGTTGGCCACCTCGACAATGTCGTCAATGAGGTCCATGTCCGAGTCACGGGCCGTTGGGTTGGTACCGAAGGCTTCCTCTTCGAAGTTGGCGAGGCCATCATCGTCGGAATCAAGGACATTGTCGCACGAGTGGCGACCGTTCACGGCCAAATCATCCCAATCGGCAACGCCGTCTTGACCGTTGAAGCGGGTTTCAAGCGCGTCCACCATGGCCTGGTCGAGCAACAAGCAGTCCCAGTTACCATCCAACGGGTTGAACAGCGTCACCTCGCCACCGGGAGTCTGCACCTGCATCGTGAACAGGGATTCCCACCGGTCGTTGAGACCGTCGTTGTCGGTGTCGGAACGCTGGGGATCCGTGCCAAGTTCTTGCTCAGCTTGGTTGGTCAACCCGTCGTTGTCGGGATCACCGGTCGGGCCTTGGTTGGGGTCGGGCCATGAATCGGTCTCGTTCTCGATAGCAGCGTCTTGTGGGTCTTCGTTGGAGCTTGGGTCCACGATACCGTCCTCTGATTCACCGTTGTCGAGCGGGTTGAGACCGTGAGCAACTTCCCAACCATCGCTCATGCCGTCGTTATCGGTGTCGGCATCGTTGATGTCGGTCCCGTACTGGGTCTCTTCAAGACGATCGGACAGACCGTCACCGTCCGTGTCGGTTGCTGGGTCGGTAGCCTCTGACGTGCCAAGCAAGTCTTCTTCCACGGCACTGTCGAAACTCCCAATGTTTTCGCTGGTCTGAAACACACCGGCCACGCCCACGAAAAGGGAACCAAAAATCAACGTCGAGACGATGGCGACATAGGCCATTTGATTGTGACTGAGACTCATGAGGCATACCCCGCACATCTGTGCGACTCCGACGAGTCGTTGATTCGGTTATGAACCTTGACCTCACTTGCGTGTGAATCATGGCTGAGGTGGTCCGTTTTTGCTGTCAACGTATGATATCTTTTCTGACTCAATTTGCAACCGCCAACCCTCGGTCTCCATCACCAAATGTGCTTGCAAACGGTGACCGGACCCGAGGGTCACCAACGCCAGCAACCAGCCGACCGTCAGGGGCGTGTGCTCACCGCTCCCTCGCAACACAAACGTCGCAGCATTGTGGAATTCAGAAACCATCACTCGGCCCAACCCCAGTCGGTGGTGATGAGCGTCAATCACGCTGGCCAATTCACCCCTTGTGTGGAAAAACACCATCCTTTGTGAGGAAGAGCAGGCTTGGTATGCTGACCAACACATCGCTGCGAACACGCCTTCTTCTTCGGGAACGATCCCTTGGACCGACAAGCCGACATCAGCGATGGACGGCGCTGCAAACTTCACGGCTTGCAACGACGCTGCAAGATACGATATCACCGTTGAAGGGATGAAGAAACAGCGCTGATCGTTGATGAACCACCCGACCGACCGGCGGTCGAGGACGACACCATGGTCCCACGTATCGTTCGTTGGTCGTGCAGATGAGGACCACTGAAACAACGGGGGCGTTGGTGCAGCAGACATTTCGACATGCCTTGGCTTCAGCGCGTAGCGAAGGGTGCTGTTTGCAGGTTGGTCCCACTCCACGTTGAAACGCTGACCTGACATGTGCTCCTCGTGACCCAAAGCAGCACCAATTTCAATGAACGAGGCAACGCCGTGCGTAATGGTTTTTGTCGCAACATCCAACACGCCCCAACCCATGTGTTGGCGACGAAGCCGCAATGCCTCTTGTCGTCGATGGCGCTTTCGAAACCAACCAACCGATGGGGAAGCCGAGTGGATGCGTTCTTCTGCGTCGGCCATGGCATACAGCCATTTTCGGCCCAACGGAGCGTCAACCGCACGCTCAAGCGCGTCTCGAAACCGCTGAAAATCGTCCACGCCCCACAACATCAGACCGTGACCTTGGTCACATTGCCAACGGCCAACCCCCGCAGTCATCGGGTCATTGGCCACGACCTCACCTCACCTCGGTTGACCGGGATAGGCGTCGTTGTCACCGTCGTCAAAACAGTAGTGCACCTGTTGGTGCTCCATCTTGAGGGCCGCAACATCGCGCTTGACGACTGCCGTATCCTCTCCATGTAGAAGGGCTCGGGCGTACAGCCGAGCGACATCGGTCATCTCATCGGGCGTAAACCCGACCCGAGTCAATTCTTGCACCCCCAACCGGAGCCCAGAGGGCGAAAGCGCCTTGGTGTCCCCCGGAAGCATGTTCATGTTCGTGATGATGCCGGCGTGTTCAAGGGTCTGCGCTGCTTTCGCCCCTGCGCCGGAGTCCAATGGGCCGTGGCGTGTCAACACCTGGTGAGAAGCCGTGTAGCCTCGTTCCTCAGCCAGCACGTCAAAGCCTTCTGCTGCCAAGGCGGATGCAAACGCCTGTGCGTTGCGAACGGTATCCCGTGCGTAAGCTTGCCCAAAGGCCTTGAACTCAGCCAACGCAACGGCCTTACCTGCGACATGGTGCAAGTGGTACGAAGAACAAACGCCTGGGAACACAGCGTTGTTCAGGCGTCGGTGAACGGCGGGGTCCTCGGATGATGCAATGACAAAGCCCCCTTGCGGCCCTGGGAATGTTTTGTGGCTTGAACCGGTCATGACATCAGCCCCTTCTCTCAGCGGGTCTTGGAACACCCCCCCGGCGATCAAGCCCAGCACGTGAGCGCCGTCGTACATCACCGTTGCACCCACTTCGTGTGCTGCATCGGCCATTTCTTGCAGCGGTGTCGGGAACAAGAACACCGACTGGCCGATCAGGGCCACCTTGGGCTTCACCTCGCGAATCAACTTGACCGATGCGTCAACGTCGGGCTCCATGCGGTTCTCGTCCCAAGGGTAGGTGGCGAGGTTGAGGTCCCGCACGCCAACCGCACCCATGCGGGCGTGGGAGATGTGACCGCCGTCTGCCGTCGACACCGCTGTGATTTGATCACCGGGTTTCGCCAAGGCCTTCAACGCCGCCATGTTGCTGACCGTCCCAGAGGTGGACTGGATGTTCACAAAGGGGGCATTGAACACGTCCTGGGCCAGCGCAATACCTTCGGCTTCGATGGTATCGAATTCCAAGCACCCTTGGTAGTAGCGTTTGCCCGGCAATCCCTCGGCGTAACGGCCGTGCAAATCGCTGTTGACCGCCCTGCGAACCATGGGAGAAATGATGTTCTCACTGGCGATCATGCCCAAACCCTGTTGGTACAGGAGGCGACTGTCGTTGACAGCGTTGAGCACCCGTTCCGCTGAAGCCCGGTGAGCCCCACCCTGTTTGTCCATACGACGAATGACAACTCGGCGGTAATTGAACATAGCCGGAAACGCCGTTCAAGACGGTCGTGCCGGACCGCCTCTTCCTGCCGATTGCCGCTCGCTGCGTATGGTGTTCCGTGGTATGAATTTGCTCACAGGTTGCAAGCCGTCGCCACGTGCGATGGCATCGAGTTGCCTCGCCTCCTTCTTGTTCATGTGGTTGTTTCGCCCTCGGTAGGCAACCGGGCCAATGACTCGCTCGAGAACCGGACCGGATTCGTTATGCTCCTTTGGCCGCTTCAACCACCACGCCTTGCCCAAGCGGTCCGAACGTGGTTTCTTGCCCTTGCGGATGCTGACAGCCCGTTTTGCGAGACGTTGACGAACCTGTTTGTCCGATTCAGGATCCAGCCGTTCAGACATCCAAGCAGGAAGACCGACATCCAACACCACGCCGTTGACGGTCACCAAAATTCCAGAGAGAAGGAGGTGCGTGCCCATGGGCAGGTTTCGGAGGTCCGAAGTGGCTTTGAAGCGGCGCAAACGTTTGGCGTAGTTGATCATTCCCCGCTGGTCACGGTGCCGGATAAGCTGTTCTTGTTGGTGAGCCATCCGGACATAACTTCCATGGAAAAACAGGAGCATGATCGTCAGCAACGCTCCCTCTTGATGACCGATCTCCTGGTACACCAGGATGCCAGCAACAAACCACAAGGGGATGAGGACGAAATAGCGAATCACCGTTGAGAGGACGCTGCGGGAGTACCTCGGCGGGATGGTGTTCAGGGCCGCTTCATGCGCAACCACGAGGACATTGGCGGTGACCGCTTCGTCCATCCCACCTTTTTGGGACAGGGCGGCGACGGCGTTCACCGGCATGCGGTCCAGCAACTCTTTGGGAGCGTCGGACCCTTGCACTGCGATCGCTACCTCGGGGTGTTCAATGCCTTTGGAACCGTACCCCATGATGGCGCTCAACGCCAGGACTCTCGGGTCGTTCGGATCGCTGGCCAGCAATTCATCGAGCACGGACCGAGCGTCGTGCCACTGACCCAAATCGATGAGGCACAGCGCCACAGCAATTCGTGGTCGGCAGCCGTTGGGGTCCTTCTTGACGAGGGCGTAAGCAACATCGAGTGCACGGTCGTACTGTCGCTGCGCCCTGAGGAGAGCGATTTTGGACAATTCAGCCACTTGCATCAAGCGGTCGTTGTGTGCATGCATTGTCTCAGGAGAAGGGTCCCATGATTTGAGGGTCTTTTGCAGGGTTTGGAGATGATCGATGGCGGAGTTGTTTTCCCAATCCCACAAATCATCTTCCGACACTCGACCGTGCCAAGGGTCCAGCCACTCACAAATAAACGAGAGAATTTCGGGCTCGTCGTACCCTTCGGGTTGTTGAAGGCCGTGCAAGGCTTCACGAGCGGCGTCAAGACGACGCATCGCAATGAAACCCGCGGCGATGAGCATCCTCGCTTCATCGTTGTCTCCGCCCGACTGGGCCAACAATTTGCGAGCCTCTTCGACGGCCTCAGGCCACAAGCCACGCAATGCTTTTTCCCACATCGAGGCACGTGCTTTTTCCAACCGGATGATGGCTTGGTCGCCTTCAAACTCGTGCTCTTGAATACGAATCAAGAGGTCAACATCGTCAGCAAAAGCAGAATTTTCGACCAAGGTTTGCAAACGGTCACCCCCCTCCAGCTTCACCGCACCTTGACGCCGCTCGTCCGGGTTCAGGTCAAACGAAAGGGACACAAGCGAACCGAATTTGCTGATCGAGAGCAACCAAGTGAACAAAAACACCACCTGCCCCGCCCCGATGAACAACCACACCGTCAGCAAACGCATGCCTTCGTCGAAACCGTTCGCTTCGAGGGTGGCGGTGAACGGCATCAAATCCCCGAATTCCTTGTAGCAAACCAGAATAAGCAACAACACCGTGTAACCGGAAAAGCCTGCAAAAGCAAAGGTCAGTTGGCGGGCCTGTGCGGTCTTTTCCGTTCGAATTTCTCGCGGTGAATCAAGGGTGACACCAAAGATGCCACCGAATGTTTGCCCCCCGAGCACCAGGTTACGGGTCAATTCGAAGATGAACGCCAGACCAACGATGGCGATGTTTAACGAGAGGTAAAACGACAGAAAAATTGGAAGGGATTTGATGAATTCCCAATGGAACAAAAACTCGGAAATAGCGTCGATGTTCACGTAAATGCTGTAACCGATGATCCCGCCAAAATTCAGGATGTTTTCGGCAAGTTCAGCCTGTTCGGGAGGCATTGACATCACCTGCAAGACCGTTAAAATCCCGTTCACGGCCGTGATGGGCATCGTGAACAAGAACAAGACAAGGAGGAAAGAAAACAACCGACCAACGAAGCCGTTGCGCTCCGGGTCGATCGGGTTGGGTCGACCTCGGGCGGTGCGCCACTTGTTGATCATCAGCATGTTCCATGATGCACCCATGATGCGTCCGTAAGCGAGGATCGTGGGCGCCATGAACGTTAACATGGCATAGGCCAGCCAGCTGGGTGTCAATTCGCCGTTGTTTCGTTGAACGCCGTACAACAAGATGAGCACGGTAAGACCCACCAACACCGTAAGCGTAAGGAGCCGTCGAAGAACACTCAGAGAACGCGACTTGGACACACCTGGCTTCTTGTTCCGAAGCAACTGTCCGTTGAGCGTCTCCCAAGGAGACACAAACACCGGGACAAGAATGAGAACCGAGATGATGTAGATGTTGAGCAACGCGTAATTGCTGGCATCAAAGAGCAATTCGGTGATGAGCATCAGCACCCCCGTGAGACCCATCATGTAGAGGAAAACACCGTACCGAACGACCCCGGTTTTCATCAATTTCCGAGAGTCCCTCAGCGTTCGAGTAATGCGGTGAACCTCGTAGAGGTTGTCGTCGATTTCAAACGCCACCTGAAGGTTTTTGAGTTGTTGAGGAACAAACCACCGACGGACGAAATAGGCGATCACCAACGAGATGCCGAGCGGTGCCAACAGGGTGGTGGTGATCTCGGTGGTGGCCTGAACCTCGCTGGCGGCGGCCGTCGGCACCAAGAGCGAAGCCAACGCCGCCACGGTGAGGAAGACGCCAACGCCCATTGACGCGTGTTTCTGAAAACATCGTATAGAGCCTTTCCCTTCATGCGGCACTTCGGTGGCGAGAAAGGAATCGGTCAATCCGATCGAAGGCCTCCTTCAACACCGCAACGTCCGCAAGGAAGACCAAACGTACGTGGCCAGCACCAAATTCAGGAGAAAACCCACTTCCGTGGACCAGCAACACGTGTTCTTCCTCGAGCAGTTGAAGGACGAAGGCCTTGTCGTCGTTCTTCCATTGTTCATCCGTAAGTTGGACAAACATGTAGAACGCTCCACCCGGTGCTTGAAGCTCAAGGCCGTCCGTTTCGGCAATGCGTTGAAGACAGTAATCGCGTTGATCCTGTACCCGCTGTGCGTACGTCGCCATCCATGAGCGGTCACCGGTCAGTCCGGCCAGGTAACCCCATTGGGCGGGGGTGGACGGGCAAAGGCGCGAACGCAGAAGCCGCTCCAACGCGTCTTGCACGTGGCTCAAACGGGCGGTGGGGTCGTGCAACGCCATGTAGCCCAGTCGCCACCCCGGTGCGTAGTACACCTTGGACACGCCGTTCAGTGTGATCACTGGCACGGTTGACGAGCAGCTTGCGGCAGAGACGTGGGTCCCGGTGTAGTCAAGGCCATCGTAGATCTCGTCGGCGATCAGGATGCAATTGGGGTAGCGTTCGAGAATGCTCAGGAGACGTTCCACGTCTTGTCGACCGGCAACGGAACCACAAGGATTGTTGGGGTTGATCAGAACAAACAGCCGTACGTCATCGCTCATCTTTTGTTCGATGTCGTCAAAATCCAAACGCCAACCGTCGTCACCCTTCAGCCGGTACTCCACGGTGGTCGCACCGTACATTTGCGGATAGGCCATGTACGGAGGATAATGCGGGCCTGGTGCAAGGATGGAACTACCCTCTTCAAGAACGGCTGCAAACAGGATTTGCAGGGCCTCGGTGACACCGTGGCAGACGTAAACGGTCTCTGCCTGTGCTGGCCACCCTTTGTGACGTTCGTCCTCTGCAATGGCTTCACGGAGTTCGGGAAGGCCGTACGATGGAGAGTAGCCGTTTCGACCGCTCTCCAAGGCCCCGATGTAGGCTTGCACCATGTGGGCAGGTGTTGGCAGCCCAGGGTAGGCCAGCGGGTCACCGATGTTCAGCTTGATGATTTCATGGCCTTCTGCTTCCAATTGGGTGGCCGGCACCACCACGTCGCGAATCGCGTACTCAATGCTGGAAGCGCGTTTGGATGCAGGAATCGATTGCATCTCCTCACCTCACGACTTGAGCACGTCATCAAGCGTCGTACCTGCCATGGCGAGGACCGCCTCGAAGTGCGTCTGTTCGACCGGTTGCACCGACAAGCGTTGACCCTTTCGCAGCAGGAGCATGCCTTCAAGCGAAGGGTTGACCCGCATGTCAGGAAGCGAGACGGGAGGGACCTCGGTAACGGGGTCCAAATCCACCATGAACCATCGGGGATTCTCTGGCGTGGATTTCGGGTCATGGTAGTTGCTGGACGCATCCCACGAGGTGTGATCGGGGTAGCCCTCACGCTTGATGCGAGCGATGCCACCAACGTGCGGAGGCTTGCAGTTGGAATGGTAAAACAGAACCAAATCGCCAATTTTCATGTCGTCCCGCATCATGTTTCGAGCTTGGTAATTGCGCACACCGTCCCAATGCGTGCCGCCGTCTTCGACCAGGCGGTCGTAGGGGTACACATCGAGTTCGGACTTCATCAGCCAGAAGTTCATGGTGGCTTACGCATCGAAGCAGTCTATTGAATGCTCGCTCACCACGCGTCCACGACATCGTCCAGGACAGCGTCCATGACATCAGCGCTGTACTCCTTTGAACCCACCAAACCAAGCTGTTTGGCCATGCCGCTTCCACCCGACACGGCCCCGATGCCCATCTTTTCCAGCGTGATGAAAATAGCAGGGAGTAAAATCAGCGCACTGGCAGCCGCAACCCACAGAAGAATGAGGATGACCGTGACGAACGGTTTGATCTCGGGAATGGGGATGCTGTAGGCCGTGAACATGCCAAGAGACGTGACGGTCGCTGCTTCAAACAACGACATGCCGGTACCAACCGCAGCACTCCGGATGGCGGGTATCCCACCACCGAGTTCTTTGATGCGGTTCGCGATGTGGATTGAAAAGTCAACACCAACACCCACCAAAATTGAACCGATCATGACGGTCACAAGCGATAGCGGCACGTCCATGCGCCACATCACCAACCATTGCAGGGCAACCGTCGCAATCACCGGCGAGGTGGTCCAGATGGAGTAGCGTATGTCGCCAAACACCACGGCGAGGACGATCAGCGTGAAGATGATGGCAAACCCGAGTGATGTCCACTGTGAACTTACGATCAGTTTGTTGACTTCAATGGCGGTGGCTGCAACGCCCGTCAAATCCTCTGCCGATTCGCCAAACGGCCCTTGGAAGAGCGCTGCTCGTTCGTTCACAGCGTCCACGCTCTTGGACGTGTCAGCGACCGGGATGAAGGGCATGTCAACGTAGATGAGGGTGCGGTCGAAATCCTCGTTGACGAAAATTTCACGCGTTTCTTTCGTCAGCGAGGCGTAGAACACATCCAAGAGGAAAATTTGACTTTGTTGCGACCCGGGCAAACCGAAGGAATCCGGGTCGTTGAGGGCATCCCAAAAGGAGCCGTCCACCGAAGCGCTGCGGTTCAACAGCACCTCTGCTGTGGCTTTGCTGTCCTCACAGGCATCCGAACCTCCGCACGGAATCTGTTGCATCAATTCGTTGATTTGTTCTCCGGATGCTGTCACTTGAATGCCCGATGCCTTCATGAGAAACACCACCGAGACAGCCGTGGTGTTCTCAATTTGGTTGAGACCGTCCTCCATGTCTTCAATCATGTTGAGAATCAAGGCCGGATCGTCGTTTTTCCGGTTGTTGTCGTTAAGATCCCCGCTCACGTTGGCGTTGACCAGCACCATGCCGACCTGTCCTGCCTCGAATTCACTGCTGTACTGCTTCATCTTGATGACCGGTGACTCACCTTCAGGCGCCATGCCCAAGAGGTCGATGTTTTCCTCGACGTTGACACGACCGATGGTTCCGGAGAGAAGAATCAACAAAATGAACCCACCAATCACCATCCGATTCCGCTTGACTGGCAAATCCACCATGGTATCGAACGCCTTTAGCGGCGGATGTTTCGGCTTTTTGAGGTCGAGCAAGAGGGTTAAGTTGGGCACCATGAACATTGTCAAGATGTACACGATCACAATGCCAACGGAGAGCGCAATACCGACGGTTTGTATCGGTGCCATGGGTGTGAGCACCAAGGAAATGAAACCGATGACGGTGGTCACCGCAGAGAGGAAGACGGCGCGTCCCGTGCTTGACAGCGAAGCTTTCATTTTCTCGCTTTTTGAACCGGTTTCCTCTGCATAACGGTTGGTGATGTGCAATCCGTAGGAGACCCCCAACGCGAGCAAAATCGGCCCGACGATGATCACCGTCATGGTGACTTCGTAGTTCGTCGCCCCGATGAGCCCGAGTGTCCAAAAGACCGCACAGAGGGTTGGCAAACCGGCGATGATCACCACTTTGATACCTTGAATCGGACGGATACCCGTCAAACCGGCTTGCATCAAATCCGAGTGGAACACGAACAAACCGATGGCCACCAGGACCACGGCGTTGGGGAAAATATCCCAGAACAAGCGGAAGGAAAATTCGGTCACGGCGTTGGTGATGGGCACCGGACCTGTCAAGGTCATCGAGAGACCCAGGTCATCCCAATCGCACAATCGGTTGTCTGCAGGACCGCCGTCTTGGTTGAATTCACACGGACGCTTCGTTTGCGCGATGTTGTCAAGAACTTCTTGCGTTTCAGCGATGATGTCCTTGGCAGGCCGATTTTCTGTCACCGCCACGGCCATGATGGCCCGGTCGAGCAAACCGTCCGGACCGCCGTCTTCGGCACCGCTGATGTCACGTGCCAGTTTGTTCAGACCTGCTGAAGGAGAACCGTCGCTTTCGTACATCTCCCCGACGACCAAGTCAATGGTGGTCTGCGAGGGAATTTCGTAGGTTCCACCCAGCTCTTCATCCGAGACCGCCAAGGCATCGTTGGTTTGTTCAGCAAGGGTTCGGGTCAAGCAGTCTTCCGTGGGGTCGTCCGAAACACAACCGAGCTCACCAAGTTCCGTCACAATGGCTTCACGGATACGAGGTGCGCTTGAATTGACTTCTTTGAGGACGGTCGAAAGCGACAAAATGTAAATCACGTCGTCCGAGTCATCGGAAAGGTAGGGGTTCAGCAAGTTCTCAACGTAGCTGATCTCTTGGAGAATCCGAACATTTGTGATGTTTTCGTTCTCCGATTCAATGTAGACCACCATCACGTTCGTGGACCAGTCCTCTTCGACCTTGCTGATCAAGCCCGCCACCTGACTGCCATCGGGGAGGTAAACCTCGAGATCACCGTTCACGTTGAGCGCCGGGTTGTTTGGGTCATCGTCGAAGGCGGTGTCGTCGAGGAAGCCCGACTGAGTGACAAAGTACACCGTCAGCAGCAAAAACACCAACACGGTGGGAAGCGGGAATTTGGTGATGGCGCCGGTCGCACCTGATTTTTGCCATTCTCGCTTGAGACGGGTCGGCGCATCCAACACAGCATCGATGGCTTTTTTGGAGTTCAAGGTCTTGATTTGGTTCGCCATTTGGTTGCGAGCGGATTTGGTGGCGTTGGTCAGCGTTTTGAGCCTGTCTTTGCCCCCGTCCACCCGCTTGGAGGCTGGTTTTGCAGCGTCATCGCTTAACGACACGGGGGGACCTCCGTACCAACGACTTGGACCGGTCTTGAAAGACTTACCCAATCATGGACCGGGAAACGCATCGGTCAAGCAGAGATGGCGACGGGTTGAAAGGCCGCACCATCTGGGACGGTTTGGACCACCCCAGTGACCGGGGTCGGGCCAGGTGAGGCCGATGCCAGCCCCGAAACTTCCAGAAAAGCGATGGTCCATTGACCTTGAAAAAAACATCCAAGCCGCCCACTACGCCGACCCGGAGGCGTACCAGCGGCGCTACGGCTTCAACCCGAATTCGAACAAGGAAATCTTCGTCATCGACACGCCACCCCCCTACCCCTCCGGCACCTGGCACATTGGGGCAGTCGCACAGTACTCCATGATCGATGTGATCGCACGAAGTCAACGGTTGTTGGGCAAAGAGGTGTATTTCCCCTGGGGCGTGGATCGGAACGGCATCAACATTGAATTCACGGTGGAAAAAAACACCAAGCGGAAAATGAAAACTTACGACCGTGAAGAATTTCTCAACCTCTGCCAAAGCACAATTGAAACCTTTACGCAAGCCATGCGTGTCACGGCCAAGCGCGTGGGCTTGTCCTGTGATTTCGAACGCGAATACCTCACGGATGCACCCGATTATCGGAGCGTTACTCAGGCCATTTTTGTGGAACTGTTCAAACAGGGAACCATCGTTGAGGACCTTCGACCCAACATCTACGACCCGGTCGAAGGCACCACCATCGCCGATGCTGAAGTTGAGCGGTTGACCCGTCGTACCAAATTGGTCGACGTGAAATGGACGTGCGAAGACGGGACCGAGCTCGTGATTTCGACAACTCGACCTGAATTGATTTGCGCATGCGGCGTCGTGGTCGTTCACCCTGAGGATGAGCGCTACCAGCACCTTGTCGGCAAGCAGGTGACGTTGCCGTTGCCCACCAACGGTCGGGCCACGACCGTCAACGTCCAAACCCATCCATCGGTGAAATCGGAATTTGGCTCGGGTGTCCTGATGGTGTGTTCCTTTGGCGATCAGAACGACGTGGCTGTGTTCCGCGAACTGGGGCTCACCCCCTTCCAAGCGATCGGGTTGGACGGTTGCATGACCGAGGTCGCTGGGCCCCTGTCAGGGATGACCGTGCTTGAAGCCCGTGCGGCCGCCATCGACGCCCTTGAGCAGTCGGGTTGCCTGGTCCAAGCGGTCGAGCGTGAGCAGGAAGTCCCGGTCTCCGAACGAGGGAAAAACCCCGTTGAGATCATTCTGTTGAAGGAATGGTACGTCCGTCAGACCCACATTCAGGACCGCATGCGGGAACACATCGAAACCATCGAATTCCACCCCAAGCGAAACCGGCAATTTCTCCTCGATTGGATGGACAACATCAGCATCGATTGGCCCATCAGCCGCCGTCGCTGGTATCACACGGAAATCCCCATCTGGTACAGCGAAGACGAGACCCGAATCGTGGTCCCACCCTCCGGAACTTATGTCCAGCCTTGGAAGGACGCTCCTCCCCATGGGAGCAGGGTGCTGGACCGAACGACGCGGGAAGATCTTGGTGATTTTGACGCCCTCAAAAACGAACTCGGCCAGCTCACGGGTGAGGAAAAGGTGTTTGACACCTGGATGGATTCGTCCAATTCCAACCTGTTTGTAAGCGGTTACCTCAACGAACCTGCAACCTTTGAGCGAGCGTTCCCCACCGCTTTGCGGCCCCAGGGCAAGGAAATCGTACGTACTTGGTTGTACTACACGCTTCTGAAATCCACCTTGCTGCTTGACCAGCCCGGGTTCCAGCATGTGTGGATCGATGGACTTGGCATGGACCCTTGGGGCCGAAAGATGTCAAAATCGTTGGGCAACGGCATTGATGCTGATTCCGTGCTTGAGTGCGGTGCAGGAGGCCGCACCGGATCCTGGACCGTGAAGGGACCGGACGGTTCGGTGAAACTCAAGGCCAACAAAATCGGGAGCGAGTGTTTCCGCCTTTGGAAAGCCTGCGATGCCCAAGTGGGCGATGATTTTCACATCAACCCAGAAGCCATTGAGAAGAAATATTTCGGGGTGCTCACGAAACTGTTCAACGTGGCCAGGTTTGCCTCGCAGTTCGAGGTGCCCTCCGACCTCGATGCCGTCCCGGACAACCTTGCGGTGGAAGACGAATGGATCTTGGCTGAATTCGCCAGTGTCATGGCTGAAGTCGAACAAGCCTGGAACAACGTTGACATCTACACCGCCACGCAGGCCCTCAAAACCTTCGGTACGGGCGTGCTTCCAAGCCATTACCTCGAAATGGTCAAATCGCGACTCTACGACGATGACGCAGCGGCAGCATGGACGCTGCACAGGGTGGTTCGCGACCTGTTGACGGCGCTAAGTCCGGTTTGTCCCTTCTTCACACACCACATCACCGAAACGGTGTACGGTGCTTCTGCCGTTGATGCAGATGCGTTCCCTCTGTCCCCGCTGGCAGCACTTTGCCCCAGCCAGGCACGTGGCGATGAGCTCAGGTCCCTCACGCATGAGCTTCAAGAATTCAACAGCCAAACATGGGCCATGAAGAAGGAACTCGGGCGCTCCCTCAACCAACCCATCGAAGGGCGGCCCGTTCCCGAGGCACTCCAAGAATTCACGACGACATTGACTCGGATGCATCAGCTTCAGTGATCTCATCGCCAAACAGGGTCGCTTGACGCAAATCGTGCATCTCCAAATGACCAAGACGGAACCCGATGAGGCGCACCGGTGCCTCAGCGTCCACCGATTGCGCAAACAGCCGTTTGGCCAACCGCCAGAACACGTCCGTGTCATCCATAGCGACGGGAATGCTTCGACCGGTGGTGTGGGTTTCAAACCCCGTGTAACGTATTTTCACTTCTCCCAACCGGCCCGAGAGACCGAGACTTCTTGCTTTGTCCATCACCGTACCCACCAAGGCGCTCAAACGGTCAAGCACGACTTCATGGTCGGTTTGGTCGGTGGAAAACGTGTGCTCTTTTCCGATGGATTTACGACTTCTCAACGGACTCACCTCCGTGCTGCTCTCGCCTTCAACCACCCGCATGAACCATGCCGCAAACCGAGGCCCGGTCAACCGCTCAAGCCCCAAATCGCCAAGCCCCTGAACCTCGTCAGCGGTTTGGTAGCCCCATTCTGCAAGTTGCGTGGCCCGTTTGGGACCGATCCCCGGAATGTCACGGAGCGAGCGGGCATGGAAGAATTCGCTGATTTCATCGGGCATCACACGGTGGATACCGTTCGGTTTGTCCTCTTCGCTCGCCATCTTCGCCAAAATTCTCGTCGGTCCAATGCCAAACGACGCTGACAACTGCAGTTCGTCCATGATTTGACGCTGCAGTTGCTTGGCCAAGGCCAGCGCTGCGTCCCAATCGCCCGCCACCCCCTCGGTGATGTCCATGTAGGCTTCATCGATGCTGGCGACCTCAAAGGCCTGGGCGTGCGGCTTGAGGATGTCCATGACCTTCCGACTTGCCCTCCGGTACAGTCCTCGCGTCCCTGAGATGTACCGTGCGGGTCCAAAGGGGGCCGCCGGACAGCGACGCCAAGCCTCCGAGATGGGCATGGCCGAACGAACACCAAAGACACGGGCTGCGTAATTGCACGTGGAGACGATGCCTCGACCTCGACCTTGTTGCGGGTCCGAACCAATGATCAGCGGGACCGTTGGGTCAAACCCGTGGTGGAGGGTTTCCACCGCAGCGAAAAACGCATCAAGATCGCAGTGCATCAAAATGCGAGTGCGTCCGTCCGACGGCGCAGTCGCTGGAGCCATGCTGCTCATGTGCGGCAACGGCGCTTCAACATGCTGGTTCACTTCAACTCCGGGGTGTCCGCAACGATAGCAGTGGTCCTTGAACCGATGCCAATGATTCACATGAAGACACCACCAGATGCTGACTTGCACCCCACGCTTCGCAGCGTTGACACGGGCTTGAATCCACACGACATCGGACCCCAACAAGGGCAGTTGTACCATCTTGCAGGGCCCGGTCGAAGCGGCGCTTCCATGCGACCGGTGGTGGAGCATTGGGTGGTGCAAGCCTTGTCCAACGGCCAAACGGTGCATTGGATTGACGGCGCTTGTCGCATCGATCCTGGTCGTTTCATTCCGCTGCTTCGACACCAAGGTGCACCGATTGAACCCGCCTTGTCGCGGCTGTTTTTGAGCCGAGGTTTCACGCTGCATCAGCTTGACCACCAAATCGAGCGGTTGGCCGGTGAGTTGGCCATCACGCAATCCCGCTTGATCGTCGTGGACGGTCTGCTGGCGATGCATCAGGACGACGCCGTGCGACGTCGGGAATCGCGCGTGCTGCTCCGTCGCCACCTGGGACTTCTGACGCAACTTGCGCATGAACGGCATGTCGCCGTTGTCATGATCACTTCGTCGTACCATGACGACCGGCACCTGCACGAACGCCTGGCCGATGTTCACCGAGCATCGCACAACCACCTCATCGGACGACGCACAGGACGCACGCGGCGGTCGACGCTTGTGCTGCATCACCCGAGAAGTGGACGCTCAGGACCTTGGAACCCGCCTCGCAGCGCTCAGACGATGTTTCGGGTCCTCCCACGAGACCGGAATACAGGGCGTCAGCGGATTCAATACCCGGTGCTGGCCGATGAAGCAGCGAACTCCGACAAACGCCGTTGAAGCCCCGATGTGCGCATGGACGATTCGGTCCAACCGAACGGACCCAGAACGGCCCAAACAGCGCGCTCCGCCTCAACGGCATAGTGAACGGTGCATGGCGTTACATCCTCCAAAGGCAGTTCCTCTTTGAGCCGAACACGCTCGTGGTGTTCGGGATGCGCAAGGTCAACGACCACGAAACGGATTTTTCCGCCCGGTGGAACACGGTGTCCCGTCCGCTGAGCGCGAAGAAGGGCCGACCATGTCAGACTGCGACTTCGGTACTGATGGAGTTCTTTGGTCACGCGTCGAGCAATGACGGCCGCTTCCAGCGGCACATCGCCGGATTGAAGACGTTGGAGTTCCGAACGGTAAAGCCGCAACACGGCGTGTTGGGCATCGTAGGAAGGCACGCCGTCCTCACAGGGGAAGGTGGCCAACACATCGAGCGCTTGTTGCTGGAGTTCAGCCACCCAGCGCGACGTCGAGTGCTGGCGCATTTCGATGCCGCGAACCTTGTAGCCCTCGCCGGTGAACCCCCAATACTTGGTCAATGAACCACCCCCGTGGAGGCGACTGGGGAGGAAGGCAATGTACGGATAGTGGTGCTCAAATTCCAACGGAATGCCGATGCGCTCGCTCACGCGCTCTGCCAGCGCCAAGGCGTCCGCTTGACGTTCAGCGGGGCTTCGGCGTTGCCGGTCCTGAATCCAAACGCAATCCACGATGGCATGCAACACCTCCCATCCGTCATCGTTGGCCATCTCAATGGTGGTGAGCAAGATGTCACGGGCCCATGCGCAAATCGCTTCGTGTGCCTCAATGCGACCAAAACGAGCATTGCGGTAACCCGTGTAACCGAAACAGGTGACGAGGAGCCATTTCAAGGCGTTCTGACGTTGGTCATACGCATCCCCTGCCCGGCATCGCAAGGCTTTGAGTTCGCGACGACGCTCGATCAGCGGCGCAACCACCCGTCCCAGAAACCCCTGTTGCCGGGCGCAGGTGTGCATGTGAAGCCCGGGCACGGCCAGCGCCTTGCGGTGAGGAAGCGGGAACAAGCCGTGACCAAAGCGCTCCTCCATGTGACGCTGCTGAAACTCTCGCCGGGCCCGTTCAGGGTGAAGGGGAACGAACACGGGGTGCGATGTCTCGGACGGAGGCTGGCAGCAAGAACAGTTGAGGGTTTCCGGAGAGATGTTGCGCGTGGCGATGATGCTCGGGAAGAGGCTGGCAAAATCAAGTTCCGTCACATCACCGTGCACACCGGCCTGACTGTCAAGGTACAAACCACCGCGGTCAGCGTGCAGCAGTTCCCACGCCGATTTGGTGTCTTCTGAACGGTTTTTCTTCCATGGAACCAGCACCCCATCGTCCATGGCCACGCGCATCTGGATGGCGCTGATCACCGAACCGGGGGACAATCGGGAGATTGTTTGAGCGGACTGGTACGAATGCTGGGCCAGTTCGAACAGCCCTGCCAAACCACCCTCTCGAACGATGAAGCTGTTGTTCAAGTCGATGTGAAGGCGACCTTCGAAGAAAAACGACCCGTGCTTGTGCAACGTTTGACCGTAGGAATGCACCGTTCGTTCACCCGTTGACTGGGCCAAACGCTGCTGGGTTCGCCCCAGTCGCAACGTGGCCCCTGCCAGTTCTGACCAATGCATCAACGACGGAAAGAAGCGATGATCGCCTCCCACCGTGACGATCACGTCGGGATCAAGTTGGACCACGGCCGCTTGGACGGCGTCCAAGAAAGCAGAAACGGACGGGTGGTCGACACGCTGCACTTCGCACGACCCCCGATGCGCCGAAGGGGCAAACCCCGGCGTCCGGCGGGTCGTCAAGGTCACGCCAACCAAACCGTCCGACACCGAAGCAAAACCGTTCGGATCGGCGTAGGTCCATCGCAGGTCAACGACGTGAAACGGTGGAAACCCAGGCTCGTCATCGCTCCAAGACGCAACCGGTCGCAAGCGTTCACCGTCCCAAACAACGCGAGTGAACGGAGGACATCCGATGTCGGTGAGGAAACGTTGAGCGAGGTGCGCATCCACGGAATGGAGCGTGAAACGGTGGTAATTGCCACGGGCTTCCACGTGTTCTGCGAGGGAGCGTAACGCACGGTGGTTGCCGATCATGACCTCCAGCACGCGCTGACGGTCATGTTGTTCGAGATGAAGGCGTGCTTGCATGAACCGAGTGCACTGAATGGAAAACCGCTGGACAAGTTCCGGCTGTGACAGCCAATGTTCAAGCGCGTGAAGGTGGTCAACATCACCGGCCACGTGAAGGGCAACCGGCCATGGTGATGTGCAAGCGTGCGCCTGCCCGAAATCGTCCACCACCCAAGCGGTCATGGACGAACCGTCCACGTGCTCATGGACATCGAGCAGCCACCCTTCAACGATCACCCACCACACCTTCCAGTGCCTCGATGCGTTGCTGCAAATCGTGGCAGCGGCGCATCAGACCAACACACATGCTGAGGGTGAACGGTGGCCAAACGTCGTGTGCGGGAAGCATGCCACCCGCCGTGCGACGTTGACGAATCGCATCCATCAACGCGTCAAAATGCGGCCGCTCATCTTTGGACAGCGCCCGTCGAAACGGTGCCAGCGCCTGCAATTCACCCTCCGCCCGTGTACGCCATGTCGGCACGCTTCGACCCATAACGAAGCATCCATCAAGACGCACAGGAAGGCTTGGGGTGACCCCCCGGCTGAAACTGAACGTGCAACAGGGGCCGGAAACGCCGGCATCAGCGGCTTGGCCGGTTGAGAATGAAATCGCATTCATCGCCGTTCAACACGGCGTGCACGTTGGCAGCGATGTCCATCCCGACACGGGCCTGTGCTTCCATCGTCGAGGCCCCGATGTGGGGTGTGCCGTGAAACCCATCCATCTGCAGCAGCGGGTGGTCGGGGTTCACGGGTTCTTCTTCAAACACGTCCAACGCCACCGAGGTCAGGACCCCGTTCTCAAGCGCTTCAACGACCGCTGCCTCGTCCACAATGCCCCCACGTGCACAATTCACGAGGTGCCGCCCGCACACCGTACCGTCCGCACCCAACTGAGGCATGGAGCCGATTCGGTCTGCATTGACCAAATGGTAGGTTTCGTCGGACAAATTGCAGTGGATGGAAATGTGCGTGCATCGCCGAAACAGGTCGTCCACCTGGGCGTGCAACACGGTACCGTGAGTTTTGGCGACGTGCGGGGGGAGGTAGGGATCGTACGCATGCACTTCCATGCCGAGGGCTTTCGCCACCTGACCAACCGACTGCGCAATGCGCCCGTACCCGATCAAACCCAGCCGTTTTCCAGCCAATTCGGTTCCCTTGAGTGCTTTTTTCGCCCATTCTCCGCCACGCAAGGTTCGGTCAGCTCGTGCCACGTGACGAACGCATGCAAGAAGATGCCCCAGCGTCAACTCAACCACGGATTGCGTGCTGGCTCGGGGGGCGTTGACCACGGCGATACCCAAGTCACCCGCCGTGTCCACGTCGATGTTGTCAACGCCCACCCCGGCACGGCCGATGACCTTGAGCCCGGAAGAAGCCCTGAGCACGTCCGCAGTGAGTTTTGTTGCGCTTCGCACCACGATGGCGTCCATGCCGTTGAGCGCACCGTTGAGCAGTGCATCGGGATCGATGGCCTCCACCACCACGTTGTGACCTTTCGATTCCAGCCAACGAACAGCGCTCTCATCCATCCCGTCGGTGACTGCGATGTTGGCCATGCGGCGGGCAGGGGGACGAAGCGTTAGAAGATTGGCGTCAGGGGTCCTCACCACCGTTGCGTTGAACAACCCGAAGGGGGTGGACGGGTTGGGACAGATGTCGGGAACGAACCTCGAAGGCTTGTTTTGGGGAGCAGGAATCCTCGCCATTCCTTTGCTCCTCGCCGTTCCGTTGCGTTTGGCATGGCAACTTTGGGTGGGTGTGGGCCACGAAGCCGCAGAGTACCGAACCGTTGTTCGTCAAATCGTGGATTCCGGCAATCAGGTTGCATCCTTTCGGCAAACGTTGGACGACATCGCACGCAACCTTCGCCTCAGTCCAGCCAAGCAGCGCTTGATTGAAGCTGAACTGCTTCATCCGTTGACGTTGTCCCATTTCCTGCTCTTGCCCTCCTTGTTGATTCTACCCTTGTCCGCTGTGATGGCGCTCCCCATCGTGCTCCTGGGCTTCCCCATGTTGCTGTTCATGGAGTACGTGATCATTCGTCGGAAGGTCCTGGTGTGGTCGCTGAAATCGGTCGAGCATGTCATGCACTGGCAGGTCATTCACATTCCCAAACCCCATCGCGGCAAAGAAGAGCGAAAACGTTCCCTGACTGAATTTGCTCAGCACATTGAACACTTCAATTACGTCCCACAAGCGGCCTTCCTTGGGTTGTTTGCCTGGTTGATCGTCCACTGGGTGCTCGATTTGGACTCGTGGTCCATTGAATTGATCTACTCCTCCCTGTTGTACATGGTGCTCCTGTCCGTCTTGTCGGTGCTGAACACGGCGTTTGAATCGGACTTGGTGTTTGTTGACCCCGCCAAGGGACGGCTGGTTCCCGTCAATCAGTGGCTTGAGGGTGTGCTGAACCCCATTGTCGGGTTGGGCCTGGTGTTCCTGCTCGGCCGTAACCTCCTCGAGGAAGCCCGAGCGGTGGATGGCAATCCCGTGCTCTTCGCCACCTTCGTGCTCATGCTGTTGTACGGTGCAGCCGTGGTTGGCATCTCGTTTCGGTGGGGGTACTCCAGTTGGCGTGGAGCCCGTGTTCGAAGCACGTTTGAAAGCCAAGCCATCGATGAATTGAGCCCGCTGTCCTACGACTTAACCCGTACCAAAGGCCGCATTGACTTCAACGTTCGAATGGCCATGGACGAGCGATTGGTGGCGTTTGACAAGGTCAACCCACAGCAACTCTCGTTTGACGATTTGCAAAGTCTGCCTGCCGCAGGAACCCGACAGAAGGCTCCAAAAAACCCGTTGGATGAAGCGTGATCAACTCAACCAGGGGATGTGGTCAGGAACCTCGCCAAAGATGTTCGCAGGCACGGCCGTCTTGATTTTTGACACGGCACCCAATCGTTCGCTCACAGCGGTCTGCCATGCCACAAACTCGTCAAACGATTTCATCTTCAACACCGGGTTGTGTTCACGGTTCCAATCCAAGGACTGCATGACGGTTCCCGGGGGGTCGTGACCGGAGCACACCACCGTGTGCCCTTCAAACCGGTCGAGCACATCGAGAGCCTCCCAGTGGACCTGCAAGCGACCGCTGGGCAAGTCATCTCGGCCTACCCCGCCTTCGCCGTTGAAAAGAAAATCCCCGGTCATCATGTAACCCGGCACATGGACAATCATGGAATCGTTGGTGTGACCGGGAGCGAAGTGAAATTGGATGGGAATGGAGCCCAACATGATTTTTTCCTCGTCGTCCACGTACATGGTGACGCCCAAACTGGCCGTCTGATCGGACATCACGTAAGCGCAACCAAGCTGGTCACGCAGGGAGAAGCAGGCGGTGATGTGATCGGCATGCGTGTGGGTTGCGATGGCGTAGACCAACTCAAGTTCTTGCTCCTCGATGAGGGCAACGTACCGATCCAAGTCATCGTACACCGGGTCGACGATGGCTGCTTGGTTCGTCGCCTCGTCCACAATCAGGTAGGTCATGGCCCAAACGCCCTCGTTCAGTTGCTCGAAACGCATGGCACCACCTGCAGGTCTTCTCATTTGAAGGTTGACTCCACCGTATTCATCAAAAACCCTTGACGCCGATGGGAAGTCATGGTGACGTTGCTTGAAGCAGGGTTGCTGGTGCTGGGGTTGGTCTTGGGCCACCTGACCGGCAGCCGCATGACACGCAACGCGATCGGCACCGACCTGGTCGTAACACAGGAGCGATTGCGTGCTACAGAAGCCAACGCTGCTCGATTTGAAGAACGATTGCGGGTTGAGTTGGAAGCCCTGGCTTCACGTATCGCCACCGACAACACCGAGCATGTCCTGCGTCGTGCCCAAGAGCGTTGGCTCAACGAACAACAACGGATGGATCAAACGCTGGCATCCAAGACCGCCGAAATGGGCCACATGATCCAACCTCTCCGCGCCGAGATGGAGAAATTGGTAACCCTGAACAACGACCTCGAGCGCCATCGTTCAGGTGCTTACGAAGGCATCAAACGTCACCTCAAACAATTGGAAGCATCTGCTGCTGCGCTTTCAAGCCAGACCACAGCCTTGTCAACGGCACTGACAGGGTCGTCCCAAGCACGGGGCAACTGGGGTGAGGTCACGCTTCGTCGTTTGTTTGAACTGGCCGGTCTCAGCGAGCACATCGACTACGATGAGCAGGTCAGTCTCTCGGATGGCACCCGGCCAGACGCCGTGGTCCGACTGCCGCAGATGGGCATTCTTCCCATCGATGCCAAAGCCATCGGCGCCCATTTCATGCAAGCCATGCAGATGGAAGAAGGACCCGCTCGGACGGCGAGCTTGAAGGAGCACGCTCGTGCAGCACGACAGCGCATCACGTCGCTCAGTTCCAAGGCCTACCAGGAGCAGGTGGACGGTGATTTCGACCACGTCGTCATGTTCATTCCCAGCGAGGCCATGGCTGCGGCTGCCTTTGCGGAAGATCCGGACCTCATGGAGCACGCATTGTCCAAGCGGGTGCTTGTGGCAACACCGGTCACGCTGTTGGGCTTGTTGCGAACCGTGGCCTTGTACTGGCAACAGCACGATTTGGCCGAAGGTGCACGTGACATTTACACCGTTTCCCGCGAGATGTACAAGCGCATGTCCACCATGATGGAGCATTTCAATGACGTTGGCCAGCACCTCGGTGGTGCCGTGAAGGCATTCAACGCCACAAATGCATCGTACAACCGCAGGGTGCTTCCACAAGCACGAAGGCTGGATGAACTGAAGCTCTCGGAGACGCTA
>WTJK01000017.1:121242-147025 GCA_011524855.1 Methanobacteriota archaeon
GATCCGCTTGCCCGAGAATGCATCTACCGGTCCCTTCACCGGTTGGTGTCCAAGGTGATTGTTCACAACGATGAGGGTCAAGTCCTGATGGCGAAAGTCGAACGAGGACATTTCAAGGGGGAATGGACGTTGCCGGGAGGTTACATGGACACCGAGGAACACCCCAGGGAAGCGTGCATTCGAGAAGCGCTCGAAGAGGTGGGCTTGGAAGTTCACCCCAGCGAAGACGCACCGGTGGTCACCCAGCGTATTTTCAACAACGAAGGCATTTCCTTCGTCTCCTTCACCTACACCGCACCTTGGAACGGTGATGTCAGTGCGTTAACACCCCTCGAAGGAGAAATATCGGACGTGGAGATGGTCAACCTTGACGATGCCATCAAGAGGTCTGTGTCCATGTTCGACCGAGAAGCCCTGGTAGCGTTCAGTCAGCGTTGAGCAAACGCTGTTTTGCTGCCTCCAACGCCTCGGGCAACCCGTCAGCATGCGATCCGCCGCCTTGTGCCATGGTGGGTCGACCACCGCCACCGCCCTTGATGTGACCCGAAATAGCTCGCAAAACATCGACGGCGTTGTACCGTTCTTCGGCAACGGTCCCCTCGGTCAAGGCCACCATCAGTTTCCCACCACCTTCCCGTGAGCCAAGCACCGCCACGGTGGGCTGGTTGGGGTCTTTGGTCAGCGCCTTCAACATCTTGGTCATGGCCTTCAGGTCGCCATCGACCTCCATCACCACCATGCGAACCCCGTCGACCTCATGGTTGCCGTCGCCCCCACCCGAGGTCCTTGCTTTCACCAACTCTTGTTCCAAGCGCTCGATCTGTTTTCGTTGGTCGTTCCATTCACGGAAAAACCGTTCTGCCGTGCGCGGGAGGTCGACCGGGTTGACACCAAACACTTCGCTGGTCTGGCGGACGAGTTCGTCTTGATGGCGTGCGTGCTCCAGGGCTGCTTGACCGGCGACGATGTGAAGCCGCTCAACACCGTCCTGAACCGCTGTGGAGCGCACCACGCGAATGGTACCGATGCGACCGGGGTGGTCATGATGCGTACCGCCGCAGGCTTGGGTGTCGTGGTCACCGATGTGCAACACGCGAATGGTATCGCCTTTGGGCGCACCGCCCTGGTACAAATCAAACCCGTACTCGAGATCGGCATCCTTCCGGTTCAGTTCCAGTTTCTCCGTGGTGTCTACCTCGACCAGCACTTCGTTGGCACGCTGTTCAATGGCATCGAGTTGTGCCCTTGTCAATCGTTCGTAATGCGTGATGTCCAATCGACCGCTCTGGACGCTCAAATGCGAACCTGCCTGGAAAATGTGCGGGCCCAACAGTTCTCGGGCAGCACCACCGACGATATGCACGGCGGTGTGATGGTCCATCAACTGCTTGCGACGATGGCCATCCAACCTGCCTTCAACCGTGGTGCCGACGCTCACGGGTCCGTTGGTCATGTGAATCACCACATCGTTGTGTTTCTGCACGTCCTTCACGGCGAGCATGGCCCCGCCGACCATCATCGAGCCGTGGTCGGCTTCTTGACCTCCGCCCTCGGGGTAGAAGCACGTCGCATCGAGCACCACACCGTGCGATGCATCGTTCTCGGCCCCCTCAAGGGGGAAGCACGCCAGAACAGTGGCTGAAAAGTCGGTCCGGTAAACATCATCGTAGTACATCGCCCGGGTGGCATCGAGGCCATCGACGGGCCACGCGACGGCGCCACCTGTCGATGATTGTGCGTTTGCCTTGGCCAGTTGTGCATGTCGCTCTGCCATTTCCGCCATGAAGCCCGTTCGCAACGTGGCATTCATCCATCCCTGGCGACGAGCGAGAACGACCGACATGTCCGGTGCAAGGCCGTGAGAATCGTTGAGGGTGAACAGCACCTCATCGGGCAACGTTTCAGCGTCCTTCGCGACGCCTTTGAGGTGCGTGGTGATCACGTGCTCGCCCTTGCGCAGCATCTCAGCATAACGCTCCTCTTCGAGACCGAGGATGGTCATCAAACCGTCCCGATGCTGCTTGTTCAACAGCCCCCCGAGGTTGATATCGAGGTGGTGCTCGGCCAGCTCCACAAGACTCACATCGAGACCGAGCTCATCCCGCATGCGCAGGACGCGACGCGCCAGCATGCGAGCAAGGTACCCAGCTTTTGCATTTGAGGGAACAAGGCCGTCGCCCAACATGTTGCACAAGGCATGAAGATGATCGGGAATGGCGTAAATTCGGGCCAAAGGGTCCGTAATCCCTTGAAATTGCTCGGCCGTCACGTGCACGTCACGCTCCGCCAACTTGCGGAGGAACAAAGCCACCAATTCATCGCCGTCCACCCCTGCTTCGATGTTCATGATGCCGTTGAGCCGACTCATTTCCGCTAGCAGTGCAGGCACATCAACCTCGGGATACGCTGCCATGGCGTTCTCAAAACCGGACAGTGACTTCAGCCACGCCACCGACTCGGGGTAAATGGCCTCGTAGATGGTGGGCGTGCCTGCAGCAGCCCAACAAAAGCGCTCCAGACCGTAGCCGGTGTCGATGATTTGCAGCGGCATGGTCCGGTATCGATCGCCCTTCAATTCGACGTCACCGTCAGGGTGTTCCTCCATGTCCATGAACACCAGCGTCGCAAGCTCCAGCCCACCGACGATGACCTCCACGGCAGCACCCGCATTCCCACCCCCGCACCAAGGGTTCTCAACGTAGGTGATCTCGTTGGGATCAATACCCAAGGTTTCGGTCATCAACGCATGGCACTGCGCAACACAAGATTCCATCCAATAGATTTCAACGCCGTCCTCCGGTCGGTTGAACACGTGGTGCGCCATCATTTCAAACGTGGTGAGGTGACGACCAGAACGACCCACGGCGTCGACATCGGTGAGGCGAATGCAGGGTTGGGAGATGGTGAGCGGATTGGCAGGTGGCTCAACCATTCCCGATGTCACGTGCGGCTGAAAGTCGGCGATGGAGGCAATCGTCAGGTGAATGTCGTCCCGCCAGCGGGCCAACACGGGATATGGGTCGATGCGGTGGTGGCCACTCCCCTCGAAGAAAGACAGAAAAGTTTCTCGCATCGCATCTTTCAACGCCTTTCCCCGCTGAGGGTAGCCTTCGATGAGCGGTGAGCCGATGAACGTGTATTCGTCTTCGGTCGAATCGCCGCACGTGGTGCGGTTCTCATCGGCCGTCCAAAACCACAGCGATGTTACCGTGCATTGCTTCCGCTGATAGCCTGCTGAATGGAACACCTTGAGGTCAATGGCGGGGAGTGTCATGGGTCATCGCCTCCGAGGGACATGAAATCCACCCGAGCACCCATGTTTGAAGCCTCCCGTGGAAGAAACTGTCCGACCTTGGAAAAAGCCTCTTAACGCAAACACCGGAACTCAACCCATGGGAGGCCGATGGCGTGACCATCTCGTCGAGGACAGCCCAGGGCTGTTGCGCATCAAGGCACACGACAACATGCTCGTGGACGCCATGATGGTCACAACGCCAGACCATTTGAACCAACACGCCGACGATCGTGGGCCAGAGCAGCTGGTCAACACCGCTGCCCTTCCCGGCATCGTGGGCGAGGCGTGGGCCATGGCCGATTGGCACTACGGTTACGGCTTTCCCATTGGCGGGGTGGTGGCCACGGACATCAACGCAGGTGAGCAGGGTGGAGCCGTTTCACCCGGCGGTGTCGGATTTGACATCAACTGCGGCGTTCGCTGTTTGGCACTGGACGCCACCCTCGATGATGTTCCAAATTTGAAGCGGCTGGCTGGACGCCTTGGCGGACGCATTCCCGCAGGTGGTTCGGGCAAAGGAGGCGTGGAGTTGTCCGCAAAGGACCTCCAGCGCTTGCTTGAGGGCGGGGCAGAAGCAGCAGCCGACCTCGGCTGGGGGCTGCATGAGGACCTTGACCACCTCGAGTCCAACGGCCAGCTCCAAACCGTTGAAGCCGAGGTGTCACAGCGGGCTCGTGAGCGAGGTCTGCGAGCTCTTGGAACCTTGGGAAGTGGCAACCATTTCCTCGAAATTCAGACCGTTGAGGGCGTCGTGGATGGGGAAACGGCTCGTTCTTGGGGCCTCTATGAGGGTCAACTCATGGTCATGATCCATTCAGGAAGTCGCGGGTTGGGTCACCAGGTCTGCACCGACCATGTCCGTGCGCTTGAAGCGAAGTACAAGCGTCACGGAGACGGTTGGTATCACGAAGGGTACGACTACAAGTTGCCAGACCGTCAGCTGGCAGCAGCACCGTTCCACTCCAAAGAAGGCCAAGCCTACTTGGATGCCATGAACGCAGCAGCGAACTACGCCTTTGCCAATCGAGCCGCCCTCACCCACCGGCTGCGTGAAGTCCTCCGTCTTGAACTGGGCGTTGACGGCGAGGCTCGAACCCTGTACGATGTGGCTCACAACATCGCCAAAGTGGAACACCACACCGTCAACGGAGCATCCTGCACCTGCTGTGTTCACCGGAAAGGGGCGACGAGGGCGTTTCCTGGACAGCATCATGACGTGATGGGTGATTTCAAGCAAACGGGGCAACCGGTGGTGGTGCCAGGGGACATGGGCACCGGCTCATGGCTCATGGCAGCCGACCCCATCGACATGAACATCGCGTTTGGCTCCTCATGCCACGGAGCGGGACGTGCCATGTCACGGTCCGCAGCAAAACGACAGGTGGACGGGCAAGCGTTGAAGCGTTCCCTTGAGGAGCGGGGTATTCGCATCCACGCCTCAACCCCGAACGTCTTGGCCGAGGAGGCACCAGCGGCCTACAAGGACGTGGACGAGGTGATCGGTGTCACAGCTCAGGCTGGCTTGACACGGCCCGTGACCCGGCTTTCACCGGTGGCCGTCATCAAGGGTTGATCACATGCAAATGTTTGCCATGCCGCCCGAAGGGGTTGGTGCAGCACCGGTGTGAACGCCGTCGGGTTCCTCGACGATAACGCTCAACAAGGTGTTGACGAGCTCTTTGAGCTCGTTGACCTGGTCCTGCAGTTCTCTGACCTTTCGGTTGACATCTCGTTTTGTTTCCTGCTCACGCTCCATGTGCATCCCATCTGAGAAGTTTCCTTCTCGCACCGAAAACATGTCATTCACCACTTATACATTGAGGTGCAACCGAACGCCTGCAGCCCGTTTCACATGGCTTGTGCACGGGTCGAATGGAGCCACCGGCGAGATTTGAACTCGCGACCTCCTCATTACCAATGAGGTGCTATACCCCTAAGCCACGGTGGCAGTGAGGCGACCCACCGGCCAAACGAATATAATCGCTTCGCGCCTGATTCGTCTCATGCCTTGGTGTAGAGTCGCCAAGCCCCGGTTTGGATGGTTGGCACGGAGAGCGGAACCTTCTGTTCGGTACGTTCTACCCAAGACGTGCCGGGGGAAAATTCAGTGTTGGGACCGACGATGATGGCATCGTTCTCGAGGAGGTCCATTGAGGAAGCAGCGATGGCCTCGGGAGTGGCCCATGCACCTGTGATGTTGAGCACGCCGGAACCATCCACATGGGTACGCATCACGTAGAGGTGATGCATGGCGAGCGTGGGTTCAGCGACCATCAGGAACGTCCCGTTTTCATCCAATTCATCATGCAATGCACGTCCCGCATCCGCCGACCACACTTGATGACCCCACACAGCGGTCACGGCGGTGAACGGCAGCACCAGCAACAAGGCCACCAACATGGTGCGACGGGAGGGAAGGTCACTGGTCGATTGCAGGCGGCCGTCAGCAGCCAATGCAGCCCAGATCAGCGGGACCAAGAGCGTCATGTAACGACCGTTGTTGCCCAAACGGATGACCGTCGACGCCCACGGCGCCCCCCAAAGGGCGCTTTCGTACGTCCAGAGAACGGCCGTGTAGCAAACGATGGCACCGCCAAGCGCACCCACGGCACTCCAAAGGTAGGCGGAACGATCGGTCATGGCAATGTGTTCACGGTTGGATCGGAGAACCAGCGGCCACAACATGCAGCCTACACCCAAGTAAAGTCCGCCACCGATGAGCAGTGCTGCGGCCAGGGAGCCAACGTAAACCAACGGTTGCTCAGCCACCGATGAAAACGAACCCGGCCCAACGAAAAACGCCGCCACGGAGATCGCCGCCATCGCCATGCCAGCACATGCGGCCATGAGGCGAGCTGGTGTCGGTTCGGGCCGACCGCCTTGACCCGCAACCCGCACCCACCACGCACCCCACACCAGGGAACACAACACGGCAGCAGCAACAGCACCCACCGACATGGATGCATCAAGGCCTTTGAGCGCAAGCACCAGACCCAGCGCCACCCCAAGCGACAAACCCCTCAGGCCGATGTTGCCTGCTGCCCGTGCGTTGGAAGGCACCCACCACAGACTCACCAGCATGAGCAACGCCAGCAACGCCTCGTCGTAACCTCGACCGGTTGAAAACATCCAGACAGGGGACAGCACGATGCTGATCGCCAACAGTGGGTACCATGGCCTGTGCGCTCCCGATTGTCGGATCAACTGCACCAGTCCACCCACCAATGCCACCGTGGCCACGGATGACATGACCTTCAGATGGAACGGAGAGTGGAGCCACGGCAACCGAGCAGAAAAGGCGAACGGCGCAGCCCCCCATGACGTCCCGTTGGGGTGGCGCAACCCACCCCACGGCAGAACGTAGGCACCCGCCTCTGTGATGGTTGCATTGATCCGGACATGTGCATCAAGGCCCAAATCGTTGGTGAACACCGCCAAGGCGTGAAGACAGCATCCCATCAAAAGCACCACGGCAACGGGCCGCTCCGTGCTGGTCCACCACCGCTTCACAAACCCCCCTCTGCAGCGTGGGCTTGATGGTTTTCCATCCAAAGGTGTCGGGTGTCGTGTTTCAGCCCCTGCATGAGTGGCGGCGGGGATGGCGCAAAGAGTGAGGTTTGGACTTTCGAGCCGTGTTTCCGTTCGTTGTTCAACCTCGCCTCGTCTTGAGACGGGTTGCTGTTTGGCGCCGAGAGAGAGATTTGAACTCCCGAGGGAACGGGCCCACGCGATTTCCAGTCGCGCGCACTACCAGGCTATGCGATCTCGGCTCAGCCCCGGCGACACGCCCCCTCCGTTTAATCATCACCCATGATGATGGCAAAACGAGAGCAGGGCAACGAAAGGACTCAAAGGCGTCACGACAACGGCTGAACATGGTGGACGAAGTGGGTGTGGACAGCACCGCTCGCCAACGAAGTCTGCCGTTTCGCATGGCGGACACCGTACCGGTGTTCACCGTCCCTGAACGCCTGCCCATGGCGGACCGGCTTCAGCGGATGGTAACGGAATTCACGTTTCAAATCCGCTTGTTGCGCAGCGAATGGGAACAGCGCCATTACCTCCTCATCGCATACGGGATGCTGGCCTTCGTGTTGGGTTCCGTGTCCCCGGAACTTGCCAACGGCGGCGACGCCACCGTGACGGGGATGGACGGCATCCTCGCCATCAACGGCTTCCACTTCTTCCAAATCCTCGTATCGATTTTGCTGTGGTGCTGGTTTCTGTACCAAACGGTGCGTGCTTTCCCCATCATGCGGGTCCACACCGTGTCGTTGGTCATCATGTGGAACTTGGTGATGCTCGCCCAGGTGTTCTTCCACCAAAACAACCCGACGTTCCCCGTTGGGCTTGCCCTCGCAGACATGATGGGTGGGACATTGATGCTGTTGATCGCCGGGTTTTTCCTGTATTTCTTCTGGAAAGCCGTCCTTGAAACACGCGATCTTCACGTGGAAGTTCACCATCTCCACGAAGACGTGCGCGTCATGGAGGCGGAAATGGCGGAACACTCCCTCATGGCCTGGACCGCTTCATTTCTGACGTGGTTGGTTTTGATCACCGTTTCAGCCTGGGCGGGTGTCCACCATGTCAGTACCTACGGTGAGCAACCCATGTCGTTGCTGGCGGTGCACCTCTTGTCGGGGTTGGCCTCGATTCCCGTCTTGCTGTTGATGCTCTGGTACCCACAGCGGATGTTGGGGAATCAGGGGCGAATTCAAACCAGGGCCGCCCGGTACGCCGACATGGAAATGAACGACACCTCGGCTCCCGCGAGTCGCAACGCCTCGTGCCCCGATTGCGGCGCAGCCTCAGCGGTTCGACGAAACGATGCAGGTGAATTGACGCACCCCTGCACCAGCCCCGGGTGCAAGGAACGAGCCGTCGTGGGCTCGAGTTGCAGCGCTTGCAACGAACCCGTCCCACCCAGGATCTCGTGCCCGGCCTGCGGTATCAACGCCCCGGCGCTCGATTACTTGCCCGATCAGGAGGCGTGGTGAAACCATGAAACAACGACGCGATGACTTCCCGACGCTCCTGCAGGAACATGCGCCTGCCTACCTGGACAATGCGTGCGTCACCCTCAAACCGCAAACCGTCATTGACGCCATCACGGAGTACTACACCCAGCACCCCGGCTGTGGCGGCCGCTCCGTCCACCGCTACGGCACCAAGGTGTCCCGAATGGTGGCCTCGGCTCGTCAAACGCTGAGCACGTTCATTGGTGCTCATGACCCCAAGGAAGTGGTGTTTACCCGCAACGCCACCCATTCCATCAATCAAATTGCGCATGGCATGTCCTGGTCGCCGGGCGATGTCGTCCTGACCACGGACCGAGAACACAATTCCAACCTTGTGCCGTGGTTACAACTCGAGCAAGAACAGGGCATTGACCACCGGGTGGTCCCCAGCCATGAGAACAACACGTTCGACATGGAAGCCTTTGAAGCGGCATGTGCAGAAGCCAATGGCCGGTTGAAAATGGTGGCCATGAGCCACGTTGGCAACCTTGACGGGGTCACCCTGCCCATCAAAGACATCGCCAAAGTGGCGCATGATCACGGTGCACTGGTGGCCGTGGACGGTGCGCAGTCCACTCCGCACATGAACGTGGATGTTCAAGACCTTGGCATCGACTTTCTCTCGTTCTCCATTCACAAGATGTGCGGCCCGTCCGGCATGGGCGGTCTTTGGGGCCGTTACGAGTTGCTTGACCAACTCAGGACAATTCAGTCAGGCGGGCAGACCGTTTCGAGCTCCACCTACACCGACGCCATGTGGGCTCCTCCCCCCGGTCGTTTTGAGGGCGGATTGGGGAACTTTTCGGGCATGATTGCCACGGGTGCTGCCATCGAGTACCTTGCACAACTCGACATGGACGCCGTTCACGAGCACGAGGTGAAGTTAAACCGCATCATGACGGCGGGTGTCAAGGATTTACCGGGCGTGGAAATCATCGGGCCCAAAGACCCCGCCGGACGCGGTGGCATCTGCTCCCTCCTCATGCACTCGGTTCCGGCCCATGACGCTGCGTTGTTGCTCGATGAGGCGGCCGGCGTCATGGTTCGAAGCGGCCAGCACTGCGTTCATTCGTGGTTTGAGAACAAAGGCTACACCGAAGGCTCATTGCGAGCCTCGGCCTACTTCTACAACACTGAAGAGGAAGTGAAGTTGTTCGCCGACACGTTGGACGAAATCGTACACACCATGGGATGAGGCGGTTCACTTGGACAAGCCCACAGCGCCCTTCCCGCAGGACCCGGAACCGTTGGTTTGGCCTTTACCGCTCGAACCTGTTGGTGCTCCCATGTTGCCAGAACCCGTTCAGGACGACATTGCCCTTGTGCGCCGCATCGTCACGGTGACGCTCGGCATCACGATGCTGCTGGCGACCGGTTACCTCGTCGCCGTGGTCATGTCGGACGGGGCCATCCTCCTTCGACCGAGCGAACTTGCCCTTGAACGACAGGAATTGTACACCGACATGGTGGCCATCCCCGACGGCTTGACCGGCACGGGTGTCACCGTGTGCATCGTCGATTCGGGCATTCACATGGACCACGAGGATTTGGCTGAACTCGAGCTCACGGGATGGCGTGATTTCGTCAACGGGCGGAGCGAACCCTACGACGATGAGGGGCACGGGACGGCCATGGCCGGGATCTTGGTGGCAAACGGCTGGATGAAGGGCATGGCGCCCGACGTCGATTTGCTGGTGGCGAAAGCCCTGGGCAACGACGGCAGCGGCAGTGACGAGGTCGTTGCGGAAGCCATTGATTGGTGCGTGGACGAAGGGGCCGACATCGTGTCCCTGTCCCTTGGCGGTGCTCCCGGCGTGTTGCCGTTCTCGTTCGGAGGTGGTCGCGATTCGGGTGAAGCGGCCAGTGATGCCATCGACCAGGGCGTCTTGGTGGTGGCTGCTGCCGGCAACGATGGCGAAGACCCCGACGACCGAGATGTCTCGTTTCCTGCGAGTGAACGAGAAGTCATCGCCGTCGGCGGCGTGACCCACACCGGCGCCCACTGGCCTGGGTCATCAAAAGGCGAGAACGACGGGAGTTTGTTTCCACTCCCGATCATCCTCCCACGAGGTGACCCGGACAAAAAACCCGAAGTGGTAGCCCCTGCCGAGGGCGTACCGGTGCTCACGACGAACGGAGCGTGGGGGTTGGCAGATGGGACCAGTGCTGCCACGGTGTACGTGACAGGGGCGTTGGCGTTGCTGGTTCAACACCACCCCGAACTCAAGGCGAGCGACCCCACCAGCAACGCCGATACCGTTCAAACCGTCAAGCAATGGCTGATGGACGCTGCCATACCGCTGGAAGGACAAACCGGTCACGACGACCAATACGGGTACGGTCGGCTGCACATGACGGCGCTCATTGAGCGGTCGGACCAGACGTGAGCCGAGGCATCCACGCCACCACCGTCCCCCCAAACACCGGCATGAACGCAACATGGTGGGTCGGCTGGGTTTCCTTCACCAGTTCGATCCAATCGTTGAATCCATGGACGACCTTCATGGCCTCCGCATCCTCTTCATCCACTTCCCCGGTGGGGTGGTTCGGTTCGGTGGTCAACAGCACGCCACCCGATGAGAGCAACGGCAGGTACTGACGCACCGTTGAAGCACGGCTTTGCTGCGGGCCGTCCACCACAACGGCTTCGTAAGCTGTTTCGAACGGCGTTTCTGCAATTTCCATGCCCGTAGCGGCCGCAACGGTCCAGGCACGGTGCTCCGCCGCCAACTGCTTTGGGTCGCCCACGACAATGCTGGACCAAGATTCGGCAGCGTATCGGGTTCGAAGCCGGTGCAAAATAACGGCGAATTTGTTCCCCGGCTCCACCAGCGTGTAGGCGGTCATCGGGGTTTCAAACCGCTCAGCGGCATCGTAGAACCACGCCGACCGGTGACCGATGGAGGCCCCCACCTCGAGCAACCTCGCCGGTTGGATGCGACCGATGGCATCGCGGACCCGACGGATGACGGAAATGGACCAGCCGTCCAACCCCATGTGCGACAGCTGTTCGCCGATGTTGGCGGCGATCACGGGTTCATCTCGAGGTTGCTTTTCGTCTTTGGACAGCAGATGGGCGAGCACCTCGGCTCGATCGCTGGTCGCACCCTGCTCCATGGTCAATTGTTGCACCGCATTCTCTTGAATCCTCGCACCCCGACCAACGATGGGTTCAAACCCTGAGGGCAGGGGCCTTGAATCAGGCGGTGAACCGATGTCGGAGGGCGAAGACGTGTTCGATGACGAAGAAGAGGTCATGGACAACGCCACGCATTGCCCCGTTTGCGACGACATGACGGGCCACGCCATCCTCAAAGAACGCAAGGTGGGCGACGGCGCCGATTTCAAAGTGCGTTGCGACGACTGCGGGCACGTTCACACCGTCCAGTTTCGGCCCCCGCCCGCCGTGAACCTCCCGTTCATCCTCAGCGATGGGCCCCATTCCGAACGGGTGGTGCTGGTGGTCGACGCCGACGAGGAGTTCTACGTCAACGATGTGTTTGAGGAGCAGGAAAAACTCTGGACGGTGAACCAGATTGAATTGAAATCAGGGCCTCGCGTGCCCAACGCTGTCGCCGGTGACATCGCCAGCATCAACGCACTCCGCACCGACATGGTCCGGGTGAAAATGACCCTGACCCGAGGCGAGGATTCCTTTGCCGACGTGCTGATCGTCCCCCAAGAGACCACCTTCACGGCGTCCCACCTGATGGAACACGAAGGTGAAACGTGGCGTATTCGTGCCATTCACACCGGTGCAGGGCGGACCTTGCGAGGCACGGTCCGAGCACCCGACATCAAGCGAATGTACCTCCATGAGCCCCCCAACCCGGAGCACTTTGCACCCCGAACGCCGAGGGAGCGCCGCCAAGCCTGGAAAGAGGGCAAGTTGGGCTTCAACCCCAACCCCATTCGCCCCAAAGAACACGTGAAGAGCGGCGTCAACCCCAACAAATCGTCGAAGAGGAAGAAAAAGAAGCCGAGAAAGTGATCACGGCCGGTTGGTCCACGGCATCAAGAAGGCCTTTGCCACGTGGCTGCCGATGGTTGGGTTTTCCTTCAACCGTCGAATGCTGTACTCGTACCACTTTTCGCCATAGGGAATGTAGACACGAGTACGGTGGCCTTCAGCGAGCAGTTTTCGACGCAGCGGGCCGCGAACACCCAGCAGCATCTGGAATTCGTAGCCGGGACCTTTCTGATGGCGTGGCGGTCCAGCGTTGGGGCGAGGGTCCTCGATGTTGGGGCCCATACCGTGCGACGTCAACGCCGATTTGGCATGGTTGATGACGGGGAGGTCGTGCGAAGCCACGGCGACATAAGCCCCGGCGGCCAGCATCCGGTCCACGCAGGCGTTCGTACCGTCAATAATGTCCTGTCGACCGGTGTAAGCGATGGCTTCGGGCTCGAGGTAAATCCCCTTGCAAATGCGGTAGTCGGCATGCGGGCCCAAGTCGGTTTCTAGGGCGTCAATATCGGCCAACGTCCGGTGCAAACGGCCTTGCAGCACCGTTCCAACGTTGGTCAGTCCCTCGCCGTGCAAAGCCTTCACGACATCGATCGTATCGGTGGTGACCCGGTGGTCCTCCATGTCAAGTCGGACAAACATGTCATGCTCGTTGGCTTTGGCCACCAAGGTACGAATGTTGTCCATCCCTCTCGTCGGATCGATAAGCAGACCAAAGGCGGTTGGCTTGATGCTCAGGTTGGCGTCAAAACCGTGTTGATGGATGGCGTCAAGCACCCGCATGTATTCGTCAAAGAAGTACTGCGCTTCGTCCATGTTGGAAATTTCTTCACCCAACACGTCGATGGTGAAACAGGCCCCTTCCGAAGACAGACGCTTCATGATGCGGACCGCATCGTCCAGGCTTGGTCCGGCGACGTAGCGACGGCTGACCCAGCGGACGAACCATTTCGGCATCCGCACCGTCATGGCGACGATCGTCTTGGAAAACCAACCGACCATGAATTCGTGGAACCGAAGCCCACCTTTGACCCTTTGTGCGAGCGGTCATGCATCCTCAAGCAAGGCTTCGATGCCCTTGGTGGTCAACAGAGGGATGCCGCGTTGCTCGAGATGATCGCGAACCGCTTGACGCTGCCACCCACGAAACGATTTCTTGTCCATGGAGGCCACGATGTGGCCGCCAGGAAATGCGGCCTTCGTCGCTCGAATGGCCTCATCGATTGAGGCGGACCAAGCGCCCTTCGGTGGTGTTTCGCCTTGCTCGAACGGCAGCGCATACGAGGCCAGCATGTGACCCAGCCACACGCCCTTTTTGGCGGCGAGTTGATTGGCCCGTGGGGCGTAATGACCACCACCGAGGGTGATGACCACGGGCTGGCCAGCGTGATCGGATTCCGACCAGCTGGCGTTGAAGCGTTCATCGAACAAACCGTCGTGGATGATGGTGGCCAGCAGGTTCGCAGCCCCCTGATGATCCCACGTCGCTTCGGTGCTGCCCACCTCGATGAACAGCGCTGGTGCTTCGAGCGTTGGGCCGTGGTGCGTCACCTCGAGCGAGAGGTCGAACGCTTCCACGGATGCTTCCTCGGGAGCGCGCTCGAGCAGCATCCGCCACCAAGCAGCAAGACGGGGGTTCGGTGGTGGTGTTTGGCCTCCGAACCCGCCGAATCGACCTTGCTCGCCGTCGGCGAGATGGGGAACACCGATCGGGTGAAGCGTAAGCGAGGCCTGACCGCTGGCGGCAGCGTGGCGCGACGGGAAGATCACCTCGCTGACATGCTCGCCCGTCGCTTCCCGCCAGCGACGGTCAAGGTGGTCCTCGAACAGCAATCCGTCGGGGAGGTACCACATTCGGACGTGTTCTTTTGACCACGCCTCATGGCCTTCGACAGGGTCCATGGGGGACCACGACGTCCGTTGTTTGAGCGCCTCGCCCTGGTTGATGCTGGCCACATCGGCGCAGTTCACCACCACGAGAACCACGTCTTCCGTCATCGGACGTGGATTTTGGGGGTGGTATTTCAGGGGTGGGTTTCCGTTGGAAGCATGGAAAAATCACCCGGTTTTTGTGTCAATCTGCAAAGAGGCAAAAGTGTGGCATAGCGAATACCATTATATAAAACAAAGTGCGAGGAAATTGCATGAGTCGGGGGGGCGACGCCATGCTTGGGCAAGCGGCGCGCGCCGTGGCCCTTGCATGCATCTTTTTCCTCTCCACGCAGGCCCCCATGCTCATCGATGCCTTGGCCAACCCGCCCCAAGTGCTCGAGGACACACCACCGGTCGCCAGGGCCGACACGCTTGTGACGCTCACCCGCGGTGATTGCACCAGCGACAACGGCGATTGCGATTCCGACAACATCGCCAACGTTGCCGAGGACATCGACGGCGATGGCGATTGGACCGATGACGACACCGACGGGGACGGGACGGCCGACTATCAGGACAGCGACGACGATGGCGACGGATGGCCCACGTGGTTCGAATGCCCGGACGGGCGCAACAGCACGGACAACCACTGCGTCGGCGTGGGCCAAACCTACGACTACCTTCACGACGCCTTGTTCAATTGCGACCAACCTCTGCTCCAGGTTGCAGCAGCAAGCAACAAAATGGATGTCTATGCATACTTCTGGACGAACGATTCCATGGTGTTGCTTCAGGACGATATCGACGGATATTCATCGGGCGTTGCACGATCGGCAGAAGATGGAAAATTATGGTGGGTCGACAGCACCAGACAAAACGGTGACGGAGATCAATATGTTTACACCTGGGATCCGAGCGATGGCACAACCCCGACCACATTGGGAGATACGAATTCCTCAACGACCAATTCGAGGTCAGCATTTGATGAAGATGGCGACCTTTACACAGAGGCGAGTGACAACATCTACCAAATCAGAGTGAGCGATGGCCATCAAACCACAAAGCGCAGCAGTTTCGGCGATACGGGTTCCGGTGGCGACATGATGGCCCACCCTGACAACGGCACCTGGTATTTCATCGATGCAACCTCAGGTCGGCTTTACACTGCAGATTCTGATTTCACCACCGCATCGAGAACCGTAGAAAATACGCTCGATGCGATGTACAGCAATCGTAAATATGTCGGGGCAACCATTCTTTCGAACAGCACCCTCCTGGCGAATGATGGAACATCGTTGTACATGTACACCGGCGATTGGGAAAACGACTCAAGCGGTGTCGAGACGGTGTTGCATACCGGTACAACTGCTTCAGGAGACATGGCAACCTGCACCACCCCCTACACGGACACGGACGGGGACGGCCTCCAAGATTTCCTTGAGGAAAACGTGTACAATTCAAACCCGAACAGCAACGACACGGACAACGACGACCTCGAGGATTACGACGAAATCCTGAACGGTACGGACATCAACGATCCCGATTCAGACGGCGACGGCCTGTTTGACGGGCACGAAGTGTCGGTCGGTTCCGACCCCAACACCGTTGAAGACGAAGACGGGGACGGCACTGCGGACTGGTGGGACACCGACGAGGACGGCGACGGCATTCCGGGCACCCTCGAGTGCAACCCCACCAACCCCGACGCGTACAACCTTCTGAACGGCGGGTTCGAGGAACCGGCACTCTCGGTGAACGACGGAACCTCACAAGAAGACAAGGACAACGTACCCGGATGGGACACCACCGAATCAGGTGACGACCCGAAAATCGAGATTTGGAAGGGATACGGTGTGACAAACCACGGCCCTGGGGCGGCGCAATCCGGCGATCAATACGCTGAAATCAACGCCAACGAGTTGGCTTCCCTCTTCCAAGACATGGATTCAACGGGTGGCGACATCATGGTGTGGTCCTACTGGCATGCACGACGCCATGCATCGGAAGATAAGATGGAACTCCGAATTGGTGATGCCGACGCAACCGGCACCGATACCCAGAAAATCGATGCGTACGATATCATCGATTATTCCAACGTCACGAACAGCGTGTGGAACGCCAACACCGGGTCCTACCTCGTCCCTGAAGGCCAAACTTCCACCCGATTTGCCTTCAAAGCGGCCAGCGGAACAGGTTCAGGCAACCTGGTGGATAGCATCCTGTTCCGCCCCGTGTGCACCTTGGACACCGATGGCGACGGCATCAACAACAACATCGACCTCGATTCGGACAACGACGGCATCGACGACGCAAACGAATCGCAGGTGGATTGGGACGGGGACGGCCTGCCTGGTTTCCTCGACACGGATTCAGATGGCGACGGCATTGACGACTTCAACGACACCGACAGCGAATTCGCCGGACCCACGGTCGCTGACGGCGGGGCAGGGTTCGACGGCACCGACGATTACATCGAAGCACCCGACGACACGGACCTCGAACCCACCGGGCATTTCACGGCCATGGTGTGGGCGTACCGGGAGGATTGGACGCCCGACAGCGCCTTCACGCTGTTTGATATCGGAGGAGGCAGCACCAACGGCTATCGTTTGCATTACGAAACCACCAGCAACCGCATCCGGGCGCAGATCGGCTCCACCATCGCCAACAAGAACACGCCGGACCTGACCGACTATGCGTGGCACCACTTTGCCATGACATACGACCAAACCAACCTCAAACTCTTCATCGATGGAGAACAGGTCGCCAGCGTATCAAGAAGTTCGGCCACAAGTTACGATGCCAACGACGTGTTGCACTTGGGGTGCGCCAACGACGGCAGCTCCTGCACCGGCGGCTACTTTGACGGCGTGCTTGACGAATTCAAACTCTACAACCACTCCCGGTCCGTGGCGCAATTGAACCAGGACATGCGGCACACCGCACGTTCTTCCGACGGCGGGTTGCTAACCTACTACAGCATGAACAGCCTCGCCTCCAACGTTGTCAGCGACGGGGCGTCGGGTTCGAACGACGCCACGGCCAGCGGTGTGACCCTTCGCACCAGCCAGGCACCGCTCTCTGCCCGTGAAGGGCCGACCAAAGCGATGCGGTTTGACGGCACCGACGACGAGATCCTCCTCACCGACCCACCCACCATTGGCTCGTCTGATTTCTCGGTGGAATTCTGGTTCAAAACAGAGACCTCCACCGAGTCCACCATCGTCGCACAGCGAGACGATTCAACCATCGTGGGCCAGTGGAACATCCAGATCAAAGCGGATGGCAAGCTTCGGTACTGGGATTATGGGAGTGCAGTGGTGTTGGATTGCACCACCGATTTGGCATACAACGATGGGCAATGGAGGCATGCCTCATTCAATCGAGGACTCAATGCCGACCACGAGGGACGCTGGTTCATCAACGGCCTGTGGGTCAAAACATGCACAGTGAGCTCCACACAAAGCCTGGCTGCTTTGGATTTCGCCGTGGGATACGATGCTCGCGACGACAACAAACACTTTGCCGGCGACCTCGAGGAGATTCGTGTTTGGAGCGACGCGAGAACACAGCACGAAATTGAGGAAAACATGTTCCGTCCGCTGCTTGGGCAGGAAGACAACCTCGTGTTGTATTACCCGCTCGACAACGTCCGTCACGTTCGAGCACTCGACATGAGTCAGAACCACTACCACGGGACCATCAGCGGTGTCAACATCAACACCTCAACCCTCGTGAGCACCGTGCCGTTGGAGAACCACTCGTCGGCCGGCAACGCCGTCGACCTCGACGGCGTGGACCAGTACGTCACGCTGAGTTCCTCTGCCATGCCAACCTCGGCCATCACCCTCACGGCTTGGATTCGGTTTGCGAACACTCCGTCCGCCCGGCGAGGCATCGCTTCCCACAGCACCTCGTCCACCGGATGGAGCCTGTACCTCACCACCGACCGAAAATTGGAGTTTGTCTGGGAAGACGGGACGACCGAACAAACCGTGACGACCACCTCGGTCATGTCCACCGACACCTGGCATCACGTGGCCGTAGCCCACGGTTCGGGTGACACCAAGCTCTACATCGACGGGGCTCTGGGAGCCAGCGAGGACACCACCGACAGCCTCAGCGCTGCAGGAAGCTCAGACGGCGCCTACATCGGGCGGGCCCTCTCCACCTACTTTGAAGGGCAAATCGACGAGGTGCGCATATGGAACAGCCAGCGGACAGGAAGTGGAGGATGGTACATCGAACAGGATTCGAACGAACTGTTCTACGGCGATGAATCCGAGAACCTCGTGATGTACTTCAACTTCGACGAAGGCGACGGGGACATCATCTTTGACCACACGCCATCCAACCGCCATGCAAGCCTGGAAAACGGTGACGACGACGATTCGTTTGTGGACTCGACGGCCGACCTCTGGAGTCGTCCGCAATACCAAACGGCCATTGGGATGCTGGAATCGAGCGGGGAGTCGAACGAGAACATCCAGATTCCGGACAACGATCTGTTGGACATCACCGGCGACCACACCTACAGCATGTGGTTCCAAACCCACACGTCCATGTCCGGGACGAACACCCTGATCAGCAAGTCCGACACCGCAGGGCAAATGCAAATTGACATCACTCGGAACTCAAGCAACGACTACGAAATCGACTACTCGTGGCGCAATTCCGGTGACAGCAGTGATACCACGCTCTCCAACAACATGTGCGAAAACGACGGTGTCCTCGGCAGCTGGATTCACATCACGGTCACGGGCACCTCAACGTGGCAAAAGATGTACATCAACGGCAAGTTGTGCGGTCAACGCACCGGTGGATACAGCCCGGCCGCCAACACCAAGACCATTCTCATCGGCAAGGATTTCGGCTCAACCCCGCAGGACTTTGACGGCCGGTTTGGCGGCCTGACCATCTACAACACGCCCCTCTCGCAGCAGACCATCCAGGAACGCATGCACAAGGAATTGCTCGGCAACGAATACGGCCTTGTCGCTCACTACCCCGTGTTGGATTATAGCGAGCAACTCATCGACGTTGGCCCCAACGGGTTGCACGGGGATTTCACGTCCTCACTCACCGGGAGCGGTGACCGCATTGCGGGCGGTGTGCCGATCGGTGATTCAAGGATTCAAGCCTACGAAGACGCCGTGGCGGTCTGGGATTCGCCGACGGCCACCGGCTACACCAGCGTGTCCTCCGGCGGGGTGAGCATCACCTCGGGGCCCCTCGACAACAACGACCTCATCATCGCCCACAACGGGGAAACCGGCACGACCTCCACCGGATTGCCCAGCACGCCGCCGTTCACCAAAGCCCTCAACCGCGTGTGGTGGGTGGACCTGCAGAAGCCCATCTCGTCCTCCACCACTGTCACGTTCGAGGTCGACGGTACCGAAGCGCTGAGCACCACCAGTTTCCACACGCACGAATGGCGAATGCTCTACAAAGCCGACCTGAGCGATGATTGGAGCGTTTACACCTCGGGTTGGAGCAAATCGGGCAACGTCCTGTCCGTCACCAACAACCTCACGCTCGACGAGTACTACTTCACGTTCGGCTACGTTCAATCCGTCGGCAACCTCACGTACGATGCCAACGGCTACATCATGACCAACGGGTCATCCTTCTCGGTGGCGGCGCCGACGCACGACGGGGTGGGTAACACGTGCACCATCAGCCCTGATTTGCCAGACGGTCTGACCATGGCCAACGATTGCAGCATCAGCGGAACACCCTCCACGCAAGATTACCCCTCGACGACCCACACGGTGACCCACACCGGACCGGGCGGTTCAACCACCACCACCATCACCGTCGAAGTGCTCTCAACCCCGAACTCCATCAGTTTCTCACCCACCAGCCGTGTGGTGGAGCGAGGGGACACGTTCACCGATTGGGTGGCCTCGGTGGGCAACGATGCAGCCAACCTGTCGTGGGAGATATCCCCGACGTTGCCCAACGGGTTGTCGCTGTCGGGCGGCACCATCTCGGGGTCGTTGGACGCCAACCTCACGACGGCGACCACGTTCCAAATTTGGGCCAACAACTCCGCCGGTTCGGCCACGACCACAATCACGTTGACCGTCAACGAACCCATTGCCGACATCAGCATGGGTGACGTCACCATCACGAAAGGCACGGCCATGACCGATGCCGTGGCAACCAATTCGGGTGGGGCCGTTGCCACGTGGGGCATCAGCCCTGCTGTACCCGACGGGTTGTCGTTCAGCGACGGGGTCCTGTCGGGGACACCGACAGGAAACCTGACCGAAACCACCTACACGATTTATGCCAACAATTCGGGTGGCGACGCCACGACGACCTACCAGTTGACGATCCAAGACCCGGCGCCGTCCATCACCGCATCCTCCACCACCATCACCGGCGAGCGCGGTACGGCCATCACCTCGGTGACCATCACCAACAGCGGTGGCAACGCCGCCACGTGGGAGGTGGACCCCGCCCTGCCCAACGGCATCAACCTCGTCAATGGGGTGATTTCCGGAACACCGTCGGCGAACCAAACCAACGCTGTCAGCCACACCGTGTACGCCAACAACAGCGGCGGGAGCGACACCGTGACCATCAGCGTCACCATCGCTGAGCCGGTGCCAGACCTGTCGACCACCGCCACCACGGTCACCTTCACCAACGGCACCTCCGTGGACTGGACCGCTACCAACACCGGCGGCATGGCTGCTGAATGGTCGTACCGGGCGGAATTGGACGCCTACACCGCACGATGGAAGATGAATGAAAATTCAGGCACGTCCATTTACGACGAATCGGACAACGACAACGACGGCACCATCGACGGGGCCTCGTGGACCACCGGAAGGTTCGGTGGCGCCCTCTCGTTTGACGGGAGCGATGATACCGTGACGGTCGACAACGATGAATCGCTCAACCTCACCGAGAACTTCTCCATCGAGACCTGGGTGTGGCTGGACAGCGGCACGACCAACCCCACCCGGTCAGGTGGCAACATGTACCAGGGCTGGGTCATTTTGGACGCCGAAGGCGACGGATGGGACGGTTACATGTTCGGTATCGAAGCCGCCGTTCCGACCGCCAACTCCAACAGCGGCTGGTCAAGGTTGTCCATGCTGTCGGAGCAACAAGCCGCCGATGGCAACTCCTGTGCTTCCTTCCAAGAGGGGTCGTCGGGTACGGTTGTTGGACGCAGCAACGTGACCAAAGGTCAATGGAACCACGTCGCCGTCGTGTACAACTCTACAACGAGCGGATCGGAATACCTCGAATTCTACATCAACGGAGAGTTGGATGTTCGCTATCAGTGCGCCTTCACGTTCACGCCCAACGACGAAAAGCGGTCAATCGGCTCCGAGGACGGCGGGCAATCCTATTCCTCGGTCGACATGGGCTTTTGGGACGGAAAGATCGACGAGTTGGCCGTGTGGCAGCGCACCCTCAACAGCACGGAAATTGCTGCCCTGGCATCGGGCAACGATTTCACCCAACTGCCTGACGGTCTGTCCTTCAACACCACCACCGGCCAAATCACCGGGACCCCAACCGACCATACTTTCCCCGACACGCGCTACATCATCACGGCCACCAACGACGGTGGTAACGACGACATCACGGTGAACATCGTCATCAACGACGTCATCCCGTCCTCGCTGGCCTACTCGCCCAACACCTTCACGCTGACCAAGAACACGGCCATGACCACCGTCACGCCAACGGCCAGCGGGGGTGCGGTTGACAGCTGGTCCGTTTCACCTTCCCTGCCCTCGGGCTTGTCCTTGGACGCAGACACAGGTGCCATCTCAGGCACACCCGATACCGTTACTTCATCGGCGACCTACACCATCACCGCCACCAATTCAGGGGGGAGCGACACCGCGACCGTCACCATTGTGGTCAACGACATCATTCCTTCGTCGTTGGCCTACAGCCCGTCCACGTTCACGCTGACCAACGGCACCGCCATGTCGTCCACGACGCCCTCAGTGAGCGGTGGTCCAGTGGTCACGTGGTCCATATCCCCTACCTTACCCGGTGGGTTGTCGTTCGATACTTCGGACGGTACCATTTCCGGCACACCCACCGAAGTCAGCAGCACGACCACTTACACGGTGACGGCCACCAACACCGGTGGAAGCGACACGGCGACCGTCTCCATCACCGTCAACGCCATCGCGCCTTCCTCGTTGACCTATTCCCCGAACACGTTCAGTCTGACCAAAGGCACGGCCATGACGACGGTTACGCCCACCGCCAGCGGTGGGGACATCACGACATGGTCGATCTCGGCCACCCTTCCGACCGGGTTGACGTTCAGCACGACGGACGGCTCCATTTCCGGCAACCCCAGCGTGTTGAGCACGTCCACCACCTACACCATCACCGCCACCAACACCGGTGGAAGCACGACGGCCACCGTGACAATCGAAGTCAACGACGTTGCTCCCTCTTCGCTGGCCTACAGCCCGAACACCTTCACCCTCACCAACGGCACAGCGATGACCTCGGTCACACCGACTGCCAGCGGCGGCCCCGTCACGACCTGGTCCATCTCCGCCACCCTGCCGGCGGGTTTGACGTTCAGCACGACCGACGGGAGCATTTCAGGAACCCCCACCGAATTGAGCACCTCGACGACGTACACCGTCACCGCCACCAACACCGGTGGGAGTACCACGGCGACCGTGACCATCACGGTCAACGCCATCATTCCATCCTCGTTGGACTACGATCCGGATTCGTTCACCCTCACCAACGGCACGGCCATGACGTCGGTGACCCCCACCGTGAGCGGTGATGACGTGGTCACCTGGTCGATTTCGCCAACCTTGCCCGCTGGCTTGTCGTTTGACACCTCGGACGGCACCATTTCCGGCACCCCGACCGAACTCAGCACGAACACAACCTACACCATCACCGCCACGAACACCGGTGGCAGCGACACGGCCACGGTCTACATCACGGTCAACGCCATTATCCCGTCTTCCTTGGATTACGACCCCGACTCCTTCACCCTCACCAACGGGACGGCCATGACCTCGGTGACCCCCACCGTGAGCGGTGATGACGTGGTGACCTGGTCCATTTCGCCGTCGCTCCCCGGTGGTTTGTCCTTCGATACATCGGACGGAACCATTTCTGGCACACCCACCGAGCTCAGCTCCTCAACCACCTACACCGTCACGGCCACCAACACCGGCGGCAGCGACACGGCCACGGTCTCGATCACCGTCAACGATGTCGCCCCGTCCTCGCTCGCTTACAGCCCCAACAGTTTCACATTGACCAACGGCACGGCCATGAGCTCTGTCACACCGACCTCAAGTGGCGGTGCTGTCACCACCTGGTCGATTTCGGCCACACTCCCGGCCGGTTTGACGTTCAGCACCACCGATGGAAGCATCTCGGGTACACCCACCGAACTCAGCACGTCCACCACGTATACGATCACCGCTTCCAACACCGGCGGCAGCGACACGGCGACCGTGACCATCACCGTCAACGATGTGGTTCCCTCATCCATCACCTACAACCCTGCCACCTTCACGCTCACCAAAGGAACGGCCATGACTTCGGTCACACCTTCAACCAGCGGTGGCGCCGTCACATCATGGTCCATCTCGCCGACCTTGCCCGGTGGTTTGGTCTTCAGCACCACGGATGGAACGATTTCGGGGACACCCACGGTCGTGAGTTCCACAGCAACGTACACCGTCACCGCCACAAATTCGGGTGGTAGCGACACGGCCACGGTGTCCATCACGGTCAACGACATCGCTCCCTCGTCGTTGGATTACGACCCCGACTCGTTCACCCTGACCAACGGCACGGCGATGACCTCGGTGACGCCCACTTCCAGCGGTGGTGCGGTGACCACGTGGTCCATTTCGGCCACCCTGCCGGCAGGATTGACGTTCAGCACCACCGACGGTTCAATTTCAGGAACCCCGACGGAACTCAGCACCTCCACCACCTACACCGTTACCGCCTCCAACACCGGTGGCAGCGATACAGCGACCGTGACCATCACGGTCAATGCCGTCGTTCCGTCCTCCCTCGATTACGATCCTGACAGTTTTGAGCTGACGAACGGGACCGCCATGACCTCGGTGACACCGACCGTGAGCGGTGGGGACGTGGTCACCTGGTCCATCTCACCCTCCCTGCCGAGTGGATTGTCGTTCGACACCTCCGACGGGTCCATTTCCGGTACGCCCACCGCCCTCAGCACCAACACGACCTACACGATCACGGCCACGAACACCGGTGGTAGCGACACTGCAACCGTCACCATCGAAGTCAACGCTATCATCCCGTCCTCGCTTGATTACGACCCCGACGCATTCACGCTGACCAACGGCACGGCCATGACCTCGGTCACGCCCTCGGTGAGTGGCGGTGCGGTGACCTCCTGGTCCATTTCGCCGACGCTGCCTGCTGGCTTGTCGTTTGACACCTCGGACGGGACCATCTCTGGGACCCCCACCGAGGTGAGCACGTCAACCACCTACACCATCACGGCCACGAACACCGGTGGAAGCGACACCGCCACCGTCAGCATCACGGTCAACGCCATCATCCCCTCATCGCTTGACTATGACCCCGATTCGTTCACCCTCACCAACGGTACGGCCATGACGTCTGTCACCCCCACCGTGAGCGGTGATACCGTGGTGACGTGGTCCATTTCGCCCACCCTTCCGGGCGGTTTGTCGTTTGACACCTCGGACGGGACCATCTCTGGAACACCCACGGAGCTGAGCACCAGCACGACCTACACGATCACCGCCACCAACACCGGTGGAAGCGACACCGCCACCGTCACCATCACGGTCAATGCGATCATCCCCTCGTCGCTTGACTACGACCCCGACTCCTTCACCCTGACCAACGGCACCGCCATGACCTCCGTCACCCCTACGGTGAGCGGTGGAACGGTGGTCACGTGGTCCATTTCCCCCTCGCTACCCGCTGGCCTTTCCTTCGACACCTCGGACGGGACCATTTCCGGCACCCCCACGGCGCTCAGTACGGCCACGACCTACACCATCACCGCTACGAACACGGGCGGCAGCGACACGGCAACGGTGAGCATCACGGTCAACGCCATCATCCCCTCATCCCTTGACTACGACCCCGACGCTTTCACGCTGACCAACGGCACCGCCATGACCTCGGTGACACCCACCGTCAGCGGTGATGACGTGGTCACCTGGTCCATTTCACCGACCTTGCCAGGTGGCCTGTCGTTCGATACGTCGGACGGCACCATCTCCGGGACGCCCACCGAGTTGAGCACCTCGACCACCTACACCATCACGGCCACTAACACCGGTGGTAGCGACACTGCGACGGTCACGATCACGGTCAACGCCATCATCCCCTCCTCACTCGATTACGACCCGGACAGCTTCACCCTCACGAACGGGACCGCCATGACCTCCGTCACCCCAACCGTGAGCGGGGGTACGGTCGTCACATGGTCCATTTCGCCTGCGTTGCCGGGCGGTCTGTCGTTCGATACATCAGACGGCACCATCTCGGGTACGCCCACAGAACTCAGCACGTCCACCACGTACACCATCACGGCCACCAACACCGGAGGAAGCGACACGGACACGGTGACCATCA
>WTJK01000058.1 GCA_011524855.1 Methanobacteriota archaeon
TTTGAATTGTCTCGGTCTTGGTAGGCGATGTAGACGTGGTCGTTGTCGTCGATGACGATGGACGAATCGCAACCCTTGTTCGACCCGTAGTCAATGCTTTGGCTGCCCCAACTCGTTCCGTTAAACGAGGCCAGTCGAAGTCCACCGCCGCAGTGCTGGCCAGAGGCAGCGTAGGAAATGTGTGGCAGGTTGTTTGAATCAACGGCGATACCAACGGGACCAAATTTTGCGCTGGTTGATACCACCGACGAGGTCCAGGTGCTGCCGTCGTAATGACGGTAGATGACAGCGTTGCTGTAAGCAGCATAGGCCACGTGAAGTTCGTCGTTGTCATCAATGACCATGTGAGCGTCCCAGCAAGAGGTGCCTTCGCAGTCCCCAATCTTGTTCGACAACCACGACGAACCGTCGTACACGCTGTGGCGAATCTCGTAATTTCCGCCGTTGATGTGGACGATGTGGAGGTTGCCGCTTGAGTCCATGACGATGGCGTTCTCGAGTCCTGCTTGGTCGGCATAGTCAGCGGTTGATGTCGTCCAATGGTGGGTGAGACCGTCGTAGCTGGTGTTGTGGTGGGCCAGGTCTGCGAAGCCGGTTCCCGTGATGGTCAAGGTTTCACCTCCGGAAGTCCAACCGGTCGATGAGGAGAGCGTCACTTGAAGCGGGCTCGATGAGGCCGAGGGGACTACGTCCTCCAATTCGCTCGTTGAGATGAGCACGGGTGAGAGCGCGGCGCACAGGAACACCACGGCCAAAAACCACGCGCGCATGGGTCATAGAAGATAACCGCTTCAAAAAATCCTTTTGTCACAGTCCTGTAGCCCTCGGAGAAGAGAGGAGACTGTTCTCTCCTGGAGGCGTTGGGTGCCGTGAGGTCGCTCTGCGCGGTTCAGACCTTCTGCCAGTCCGTGCCGTTCCACCAGCGGTTGGTACCGTCGCTCATGACCCGCCAGGTATGGCCGGTTTCATCGGTCCACTGGTTCACCACGCTGGGTTCAGGAGCGGCTGCAACTGCGGGCTCGGGCTGGGCGCTGAGGACGCTGTCATCCACCGCTTGCGTCGCTGCAGGCTGGGCGGCGACCGTTGAAGCGGTGGTGGGGTAACCAGCAGACGCCGAAGAGGCGCCGGCGTTGGGGTTGAAGCCCGCTGGAGGTTGAACGGCGGTGGTCACGGCATCGAATGTCTTCTCTTCTTCTTCCTGGCCGCTGCGACCACGAATCACGAAGAAGGCCACGCCGCCGCCCAGCAAGATCACGAGGGCCACGATGATGGTCACCGTGCGCTGCTGAGCAGCTTCTTCATCTGCGGCTTCCGCGGCCAAGCGATCCTCAAGCACACGTTGCTCGTTGTCGCCCATGCCATCGCCGTCGGTGTCGGCGGTCTCCGAAGCGTCGTCAGGGAAGGCATCCGAGTTGTCACCCACGCCGTCCATGTCGCTGTCCAGCCACTCGAAGGGGTCGGCGGGGAAGGCATCGGCGTTGGTGCCGTTGGGGTTGTCGCCGTACCCATCGCCGTCGGCGTCGGCCCATTGGGTGCGAACATCGGGGAACAGGTCGGGGTTGGTGCCCTGGATGTTGTCACCGTATCCGTCACCGTCCCGGTCACTGGTTTGAGAGGCGTCGTTGTCGAAGGCGTCGGCGTTGTCGCCCACGCCGTCCATGTCGGTGTCGGTCGTCTCGCTGGCGTCCTCTGGGAAGGCATCGGCGTTGTCACCCACGCCATCGTTGTCGCGGTCGGCGGTTTCTGAAGCGTCGTCAGGGAAGGCGTCGGCGTTGTTGCCCACGCCGTCCATGTCGTTGTCGGCCGATTCAAACGGGTCGTTGGGGAAGACGTCTGCGTTGTCGCCCACGCCGTCGTCGTCGCTGTCCGTGGTTTCGTTGGCGTCCTGTGGGAAGTCGTCGGCATTGTCTCCCACACCGTCCATGTCGGTGTCCGCCGATTCAGCAGCGTTGTTGGGGAAAGCATCGGTGTTGTCGCCCACGTTGTCCCCGTCGCTGTCGGTGGTTTCGGTCGGGTCGTTGGGGAAGGCGTCGGCGTTGTCACCCACGCCATCATCGTCGCTGTCAGCGGTTTCAGAGCCGTTGTTGGGAAAAGCGTCGGCGTTGTCGCCCACGCCATCGTTGTCGCTGTCGTTGGTTTCGCTCGGGTCGTTGGGGAAGGCATCGGCGTTGTCGCCCACACCGTCGTCGTCGCTGTCCGCCCACTCGGAGGAATCGTTGGGGAAGGCGTCGGCGTTGTTGCCATCGGGGTTGTCGCCGTACCCGTCGCCGTCGCCGTCGGTGGTTTGGGTGCCGTCGTTGGGGAAGCGGTCTTGAGCGTCGAGAACACCGTCACCGTCCGAATCGATGTCGATGATCGTCACGTTGCCGGTCTCGATCATGGCCCCTTGAGCCTGACCGTCAGAGGGCGTGATCTCCGCCATCCAGGACTGGCCCACTTGGGTGTGTACGGCGTCGATGACCTTCTGGTTGTTGTGCGTCGTCACGTGGGTGCCGTCAACGAACCAGTGGATTTGGCTGCCGGATTCGGCGTCGTTTTCGGGGTCGGAAAAGGTGTAGGTGAGTGTCAACGACTGGTTGACACCGGCCTCGGGCGAAGGGGTGATGGCGGCATTGCTCGCCGTGGGTGGGGTGTTGGGTGGAAGTTGCTCAGGGATGGTCACCTGGAGGTTGTTCCATGCATCACCCGAATTTTGATTTCCGCTTCCGTCGGTGTCCAAGACAGCGATATCGATGACAGCGTTGCCCGAGTTAGGGTTGGGTGCCATCCACTCGAAGGACCAAACAAACTGCCCGGGGGAGGTGTGGGTGGCGCTGGTGGCGGGGTTGCCGCTGAGCGACACACCGTTTCCGGCGTTTTGCAGGGCGCCGGCGCTGACCTCCACGTTGAAGCCGGCCCCGTTTTGCTGGGATCCACCGGTGTAGGAGATGTTGATGCTGTAAATGAAGCCGGGCTGCCATTGTGCCGGGAAGTTGTGTTGAGGCGTGATGGCTGTGCTGGCCGTGGTGCTGTGGCAGGTGCAACCTGCGCCAGCTTGGCTGTGCTTTCCTTGCGAGTTGGCATGAATGGCGGGGACGGCCGTCATCATGACGAACACCAAGAGCACGGCGAGGGTCTGCAGGCGTCGGGACATACCAACAACGACCTCCGTGGCCGATATAAGAGGCTTGGTTTCCGGTTTGCAGGGTTGAATGGCACCACTCGGCGGGTTCAGTCCGGCCCAACATCGGCCGCGGCGCGATTAAATAGGGGCGTTAAGTCGGCGAGGTGCCCACGTCTGTGGATGGAGTTGAACAACATGCCCAAACCTTGGACTTCCGAACTCATCAAGAAAGCCCTTGGTGTCCAGAAGTGCAACGGCGGCATGGACTCCGCGACCGAGGACCTGCCCCTCGAAAAGGCCATGGATGTGGCCCGCGAGAAGGCTGGCCTGGGTCATTTGACCGGTGCCGACCTGAAGGCGCAAACCCGTGAGATCATCGGAACTTGCGTGGCCATGCGTGTGAAGATCGACGGTCATTGGGCCAATGAAGCCCTCGACATCATTGCAAAAGGAGAATGGGACGAGCGCTTTAATTGAAACTCACGGACCGCGGGAGAGGCGCTTGCGCTTCGCAGACCGCAGGGGTGATACAACATGGAAGAAAAAATCAGTGAAGCCATCAAGGCCGCCATCGAATCGGCGCCTGAGCGTAAGTTTGTCGAATCGGTGGACATCTCGTTCACCATCAAGGACGTTGACCTCAAGAACCCGACCAACCGTATCAAGGAAGAAATCCGTCTTCCTTCCGGCCGTGGTCGTGAACTGAAAGTGGCCATGTTTGCCGCAGGCGAAGCCGCCACGAAGGCCAAGGCCGGTGGTTTGACCGTGTTCTCACCTCAAGAGATCGAAGACTTCGGTGGCAAGAAGGGCCGTGCCAAGAAAATGGCCAACCAGTTCGACTTCTTCCTCTCCGAAGTGCCCCACATGGGTCTCATCGGTCGCCATCTGGGTACCGTGCTCGGTCCACGAGGCAAGATGCCACGACCCGTGCCCCCCACCCTCGACCCCGCTGTTCTGGCCAACGGTCTGCGAGGCACCGTCGTCATCAAGTCCGGCGACAAGATGACCTTCCACACCTCCTTCGGTACCGTGTCGCAGTCCCATGAGGAATTGCTCGCCAACGCCATGGAAGTGTTCAACCGTGTCACGACCAAGTTGGAGCGTGGCATCGGCAACATCCGTTCGATGTTCATCAAGACCACAATGGGTCCCGCACAACGCATCGAGGTGATCAATTGATTCCCAAGGTCATGTCCTGGAAGAAGGACACCGTGAACGACCTTCACGAGCTGTTGACCGGCGGCGAAACCATCGCTGTCATCGACATCCACGGCGTTCCCGCCGCTGCCATGTTTGGCATGCGCGCAGAACTCCGCAGCCAGATGAACATCCAAGTTGCCAAGAAGCGCTTGATGAAAATCGCCTGGGAGCGTGCTGGATTCGACGAAGGGGACCTTGAAACACTCTACGCTTCGGCCGTCCAACCCGCTTTGGTCTCGTCCTCCCAACTCAACTCTTTCGAGATGTTCTCCGAACTCAAGAAGACCGAGGCCGGTCGAGCTGCCAAGCCCGGCGACGTCGCTCCCCATCAAATCGTGGTGGAGAAGATGGACACCGGCATGCCACCCGGCCCCATCGTCGGTGAGCTGAACTCGGTCGGCATTCCCGCCAAGATCATGGGCGGCAGCGTCCAGATTCAGAAGCGCACCGTTGTGCTCGAAGAGGGCGATGTGTTCGAAGGCGACCTCGGTATGATGCTCTCGAAGATCGGCATCAACCCCATCGTTACCGGCCTGCGCTTGTGCGGCACCCTCGAGGGCGGCACGCTCTTTGAGCCCAGCACCCTTGACATCGACTACGAGCAGTTCGAGCAGGACCTCATCGGCTACGCTGCCGGTGCGTTCAACCTCGCCTGCAACATCACCTGGTTCACCAGCCAGACGATGCCAACCATTCTTGCAAAGGCCAGCCGCGAAGCGATGGCTGTTGCACTGGAAGCGGCGGTCGCCACGGCCGAGACGCTTCCCCATCTGGTGGGACGAGCCCACACCGGTGCCCTTGCGGTGGCCGGTCAGCTCAGCCCCGACGCACTCGACGACGAATTGGCAACCATGCTCGGTGCCGCAGCTGACGCTGCTGCATCGGCCGCTGCCGCCGTCGCCACGAGCGCTTCTGAAGCCCCAGCCGAGGCTGAAGAAGAGGAAGAAGAGGAAGAAGAGGGCGGCTTTGACGGCCTCGGGAGCCTGTTCGGCTGAACAACCAAACATTGAGGTGAAAAAACATGGAATACGTATACGCTGCTATGCTGTTGCACGCTGCTGAAAAAGAGATTGATGAGAAGTCGGTCAAGGCTGTCCTGAAGGGCGCTGGCGTCGACGCTGACGACGCTCGAGTGAAGGCCCTCGTGGCCTCCCTCGCCGGTGTCGACATCGCTGAAGCCATGGCCCAAGCCGTGGCAGCTCCCGCTGCCGCTGCTGCCGCTGCCCCCGCTGCTGCCGCTGCCGAAGCCCCCGCTGAGGAAGAGGAAGAAGAGGAAGAAGAGGAAGGCGGCTTCGACGGTCTCGGCTCGCTCTTTGGCTGAGCAAGGCACGATCTGCCCATTCACACGCCGGCCCACGTCGGCGCATGCGTGAGTGCGGCTGCCATCGGTCCTTGTCCACGGGAGCACCTCGCCCAACCGGGCGGGGGCCGTGCAAGCGCTGCAACCCCGCAAACCCACGCCGACGTGAGCAAACGGTGCCAAGAGGAGGCTTCATGCCCCACCATCGCGAGGCACGGTCATGGTGAAACGCGCGACCCTCGATCTCGAGGTCAGCGTCTCCTCCGTGCAGGCCATCCGAAGGTTCCGGACCCTGTGCGAAAGCGCGGGATGGTCGCTGGAGCGCCATGAGGGCTCACGCTTGGTCGATCGTTTTGCGATCATCATGCCGATGGCCCAGTCCGCTCGGACGTTGGGTCTGAAAGTGCTTGACGGGCCGCTCAAAGGCACCGAGTTCACCTGTTGGTCCGAAACCCGCGGTTCAGCCGGTGGCCTCACCATCGCTTCGTGGTTGATTCCGGGTGGCCCTGAGCAACCGGTCGCCAAGGCTCTGATTGAGCACTGGGTGGCTGGTCTCCCCCGATGCCCCTGGCAGTGGTCGTTTGGTGAACGCTCCAAGATCGGTTACCTTCTGCCCGTGTGGCGCCAATCGCGAAAGAAGTTCACCCAACTTGGGTTTAATACAGGCAAACAAGGATGGCCGGTCACGGCGAACAACCGTTGGCCCCCCGAAGCATAACCGCTGAGGTGGCCTCACTTCGCTCACCTCCGCAAGCCATGACCTCCGTTCTCCCATCGCCAACCACACCCGTTCATGTACCCTGAAATGCCCTGACCTTAAGCCGATATTCTTAGTAAGGAACAGCAACGGAAAATTGCTCGAGGAGGTCTTGGAATGCCCATCAATCGCACGACCGAAACGGCACGAGCCGTGGTGTTGGTGGCGTTGATGCTGACCATGTCCATGTCGGCGGGCATTGTGGACCTCAACCGAGCACCATGGGCTGATGTGGAACCACCCATCGCGCTTGCCGAGGACACCTGCGAACCTGGTGGATGTCCGATGTTCACTTCCCCTGCCGTAGACACGCTGATCAATCACACCGATGTTCGCATGATGCTTGACCCCTCGGACGGGGACGTGTACCCTGGCAGCGGCACCACCCTGTACGACCTGTCGCCCTACGGCAACAACGGGACCGTCTCCGGACCAACGTGGGACCCTGATTTCACACGGTTTGATTTCGACGGCAGCTGTTCCGCACCGTCCAACGGTGTCTGCGACGAAATCAGCGTTGACAACGACGGGACCCTTCGACCGGGCCACATCGGTGAGGACCTCGCCGTGGGCTTTGGTTTTGGAGCTTCGGCGTCGTCCTACCTGGCGTCCTCCTCCAGCGGCAGCGGCAAGGACGTCGGCGCCCTTGAGAAAGCCTTCACGGTGGCGCTGTGGGTCAAACCCACCGACTGCGCCAACGGCAACAACCTCCAGGTCATTCTCCAGAAGGAGCTCTCGTTCCACATCGGCTGCAAGAGCGGGTACTGGTTCTTTGGGACCGGTTCGGGCAGCGCGTGGTACAACACGGAATGGTTGACCACGTCCGTTCCAGCCACGGACGACGTGTGGCAGCACCTCGCCTTCACCCGTCCCGCATCGGGCTCAGGCACCACGTTCCACCTCAACGGCGAGGCCGTGTACAGCGTGACTTCCTACGAGGGGGATTTGCCCGGTGCCACTTCGCAACGGTTCACCCTTGGCGCCAGTTTGTCGTCAAGTGGCAGTTGGGAATCGAGCACGCAATTCACGGGTTGGGTGGACGACGTTCGCATTTACACCGCTGACCGTTCAGCCACCGTCGCAGCGGATATGCACGCCTATCCCTCCACCAGCAATGCCAACCTCAACGCGTTTTTCGATTTCAACGTTGAACGGCACAACGACGTGTTCACGTCCGCCGCCAACCTCGCCACGGCCTCGGGCGCTGCCCAAGCCGGCTTGTCGTCGGCCATCGGGTCACCGGTCGCCCATCGCGTGTGGTCGGTCGCCGTTGACGGCGGTGACACGGTGTTGACGTTCAACCGAACCGTGTTGACGGCGGACGGCGGCTGGCGCGTTCCTGTCGGTGTGTCCGAGGTCGACGCCTTGGTTGTCGGCGGTGGCGGCGGCGGTGGGTACAACACCGGCGGCGGTGGCGGCGGCGGTGGCGTTGGCATCTACAACGCGACCTCGGTGACGGCTTCCTCCTCCATGGCGGTGATCGTCGGTCACGGCGGTGGGGGTTCCACGACAGACGGCTCCACCGGGTCCAACGGTCAGGCTTCTCAATTTGGTACGTCCGTGGT
>WTJK01000040.1:0-2167 GCA_011524855.1 Methanobacteriota archaeon
GGCAGGAACGCAGCGTTCTTGTCGCCGATGTAAATCGTGAAGGCGGACTGAACGCAGAGAATGTTGGACAACGTGTTCCAATTGGTCAACATCACGCCTTTGGGGTTCCCGGTGGTGCCCGAGGTGTAGATGAGCGTGTTCAGAGCGAACGGGTCGTCGGCGACCTCGAAATCTTCGGCCTTCCGCCCTTCCGCAACGAAAGCCGCCCAGCGGTGGACGGTCACGCCTTCAGGTGGCAACTCGTTGGGCTCGTCTTCGCCCAACAGCAGCACGCCGCATCGGGGCCAAGCACCGGCATCGGCCGGCATGTTGGCCACCAGTTTGTCAAGCACGGAAGTATCGGCCACCGCCAAGAGAGCGGGGGTGGCATCGTTGAGGATGTACGCCCATTCCTGGCCGTGCTGGTGCGTGTACATGGCGGTGTAGGCTGCCCCGATGCCGTTAGCACCGTAGGAAAGGGCGGCCCATTCGACGGAGTTGTTGAGGATCAAGGCGACACGGTCACCGGCTTCCACACCCACGGCAGCGAGTTGGCGGCCCACCGAGGTCGCCAATTCACCGAAATCCCGGTAGGACACGTGCGTACGCGGCATCCCCGGAGCGGGGATGTAGCCGAAGGCGTGTCGGTCACCAAATCGGCCGACGCTGGTCATCAGCATCTGGTACAAGGTTCGAGGATCATCGCCTTCGGGTTTCTCCCATTGGCGGTCGTTGGGTTGTCGCTCCCATGCCATTTCGTCGGGTTGCATGGGTGTGGTTGGCTACACTGAGCATTTGAACCTCTCCCCGTCAACCCATGAGGACCTTGCGAACGTTCGCTCGCCAGTCGGCCCCCTCGTTGCGGTTGGCCAAGGGGCTGGCCGGGCTGGGGTGCCAGCAGGTGGTGATGCTGATGCGACGTCCCGAGGCGGTCGTGCCGAGGCCGTCCTTGCCTGCATCAAAGGCAAGCTTCGCTCGCTGTTCGGCGTATTTTCCCACGCCAACGATGCGCTCGATGCCCATGATGTCCACCACGGCTTTCAGGTGCTCGTCACAAGCGTTGAGCACGGGTTCAATGATGGCTTTGGGCACCTTGTCGGGCGTGATGTTTTGCCCGCGTTCTCCCAAGAGGAGAAGCGGGCAATGGTTGACCACAAACAGGTGTTCGAAGGTTGCTTCAGGGCTGCCGTACATGGACTCCATCAGGTTCCACAAGCGAGTTCCCGACACCTCTTGACGCTGCAGCGCCATGCCCACCACCGGACGCTTCGGGTGGGCGTTGGCAGGGGTGTTCAGGTCGGCTGCGTCGATCTTCAAGAAGCGCTGAGCGACCTCGGTCGCTCCGAACGGAACGCCGGTTTGCGCCATGCCCCACGGCCCAGGGTTCATCCCCAGCAAGAGGGTGGTTGCACCGCGACCGCCCCACTGTTCAATGAACTGGGCATGGTGCACCCACGCATAGTCCAGCGGGTTGGTGGCGTGGGCCACCAGCGACGTGGTTTCCAGCGCAGGGATCGCTTTATCGCATTGCGCCGAGAGATGCTTCGCAGCGTCCAGCAGGCGCTCCACCGTGCTCATGGCCCAGCCTTGAAGACGGACCCTATGAGGGGTTTGCCTTGCTTCACTCGTCCTTGCGGCGTCCCGAGACGGCCACACCGATGGCGATGGCCACCATGCCGCTCACAGCACCGAAGCCAGGCAGGCCGCCGGCGTCTTCGCCTTCCGAGCCGTCCGTCACCGATGCGAGGTCCGTGGTGAAGGTGACCACCAGTTCGCCTTCAGCGGAGCCGTCGTTCCACTCCACGGTGGCGGTTTCGGTGAAGTCCTCACCGTCTTCAACTTCGAAGGTGGCTTCCACGTAGAATTCACCGTCGTACTCCGTGGCCGTCATGGTTTGGCCGTTGGTGGTCACGGTCAGCGTCAGGGCGTCGCCGTCAGCGTCGGTGCAGAGGAGCGAGATCTTGTAATCGCCGGGGATCAGTGGAATGGTGACTTCACCGCTCAGCGGTGCTTCAAAGGCCGTCTTGTCAGCAATTTCAGCGGGGCTACCCATGACCTCGGTGTCGATGTACACGTACACGTCGCACTCGGGGAGCACGTTGGTGACGGTACCGTTGTCGGTGCCACCGGTACCGTTGTCTGTACCGTTGTCGGTGCCGCCGGTGCCGTTGTCCGTACCGTTGTCCGT
>WTJK01000040.1:2267-7540 GCA_011524855.1 Methanobacteriota archaeon
CCGTTGTCCGTACCGTTGTCCGTGCCGTTGTCCGTACCGCCCGAGGTTTCCGCCTCGTCGCATGCCGACCCAACGCCGTCCATGTCAAGGTCGGCTTGGTCGGGGTTGGCCACGTTGGGACAGTTGTCGTCGACATCGTCCACGCCGTCGCCGTCGTCGTCCATGTCGGCGTTGTCACCCGTGCCGTCACCGTCAGCGTCGGTGCTCTCCGTGGCGTCGAGCGGGAAGGCGTCGTCAGCGTCCATCACGCCGTCGTTGTCGTCGTCCATGTCGACAGCGTCACACATGCCGTCCATGTCGAAGTCTGCAGGGACCGAAGCGTTGTCCATGGGGTCCGAACCGCAAACGGTCTCGTAGGTGTTGTTGTACCCGTCCATGTCGTCGTCGTCACTGGTCTGGTTGTCCGTGCCGTTCGTGGAGGCTTCCATCACCACGAAGTCAAAGCTGTAGTTGTCGAGGTGCATGGCAGAGGTGCCGTAGGTGGCCGACAGGCTCACGTTGTAGGTGCCGGCAACTGCGTTGGTCACTTCGATGAAGTGTTCGTCCATGAGGTGCATGGCCGTCCAGGTCCACGAGCCGGTCATGGAGGAGCCGTCGCCGCCTTCGACTTCGTAGTCAACGGTCATGATCTCGTCGAGGAGGTTGCAGTTGGTGTACACGCTCAGGTTGACGGTGTCACCGGCATGGGGCGAAACGGTGTTCATCCACCCTGTGAGGTAGAAGAAGGAGGCTTCGTAGCCACAGCCCGTGTTGTTGGTGCCGTTGCCGCTGGATCCGCTGCTGTTGTACACCATGAAGTTGGATGAATCGCTGTCCATCACTTCCCACATCATCGAGGAGGTGTTGTACCACGAGAGCTCAGCCGAGAAAGTGTAGTCACCAGCAGGCTGGGATGCAAGGGCGGTGGAGTTGACCCAGTGGGTCTCCATGTAGGTCATGCTGGTCCAGTTGAAGGAGCCCGAGTCCACCGTGGTGTTGTCGCCGGTGTTCTCAAGGGTCCAGGTGAGCATCAAACTCTCGTTGTCGAGGCTGCAGTAGGTGTCGATTTCACCGCTGAAGTCCTCGCCGAGGTAGTACATGTAGTAGGAGGACCAGGTGTAGACCCAGCATTGCGTGCTCGTGCTGTGGTTGGAGCCACCCGTGGAGAGGTTGTCGATGGTGAACATGGCGCTGTCGTGGTCAAGCACTTCCCACATCATCGAGGTGCCGTTGTACCAGGAAATTTCTGCCTCGAAGGTGTAGTTGCCTTCTGGCTGGAGTGCCAGCACCGACGAGGTCACGTTGTGGTTCTCGGAGTAGGTCATGCTGGTCCAGTTGAACGAACCGGAATCCACCGTGCTGTTGGCGTCGTCGCTCACAATGGACCACGTCAAGAGCATGCTTTCGTTCATGAAGTTGCAGAAGGAGTAAACGGAGCCGCTGAAGTCCTCACCGAGGTCGTAGGTGGTTTGGGCGGACCAAGCGTAAGCGGAACAGGTGTTGGACGAGCCACCGCTGGAGTGGTTGCCACCGGACGAGAAGTTCGTGATCATGAACGTGTCCGTGTCGGAACCCAAGTCTTCCCACATCATCGACGTGGTGTTGTACCAGGTCCAGTCAACCTTGAAGGCGTAGTTGCCCTCAGCCTCCATGGCCAGTGCGGTGGAGGTCACGTTGTGGAATTCGTAGGTCTGCATGGCGGTCCAGTTGAAGGAACCGGAGTCCACGGTGCTGTTGTTGTTGTCAGCGTTTTCAATTCGCCAGTCAAGCATCACGGTCTCGTTGGTCAGGGCACAGTAGGTGTAGATGGTCCCAGTGAAATTCTCGCCGATGTCGTAGAGGTAGGCGTCGGCATAGGCATAGACGCTGGCTTCGGAAGCATCCTCGCCGCACACAGGGGTGGAACTGCTGCCGCCGCTGGAGAAGTTGAAGATCATGAACGTGCTGTTGCCTGAATCCATGGTTTCCCACATCATGGTGTCGTTGTTGTAGGTGGAAATGGTGGCCTCGAACGTGTAGTTGCCTTCGCCTTGCGTGGCCAGAGCGGTGGAGTTCACCGAGTGGTAGCCGCCGAAGTTCGTGCTCGTCCAGTTGTAGTAGCCAGCGTCAACCATCGTGCTGGTGTCGTCGTTCATGATGGTCCAGTACAGGCTCATCATTTCGCCGGTAAAGCTGCAGTAGTGGTCGATGGTTCCAGTAAAGTTCTCACCAACGTTGTACATGCTCTGGGAGCTGAAAGGCGATGCCGTGCAGGTATGTGCTGAAACGGTGAACGTCGTGTTGTAACTGGTCACGTGGGAGCCGTTGGCTTCAACATCAATTTCGATGGTGTAGGTGCCCAGCGAGACGTTGGTGGCTTCGGCGTAATGGGTATCGGAGAGCATGGTGGGCGTCCAGGTCCAGGATCCGTTGTCCACCGTGGTGTTGGCGCCGTCCGTGATGGTGTAGGTCATGGTCATGGATTGGTTGAGGAGGTTGCAGTTTGTGTACATCGTCACGTTCACGTCATCGCCCTCGTGAACCGAGATCGGGTTCGTCCACAACGAGATGTAGAAGTGGGCAGCATCGTAACCACAGCCTGAACTGGAGTTGTTCGAGCGCGCACCGGTTTCGAACAGCGGTCCTTCCCATTCGGCGGACCGGAGGTCTTCACCGGGCAACGTGTTCAAGGATGCTGCCATTGATTGGGCCATCAGCAGGGCAACGAGAATCCACAAGCGGGCGCTCTTCATGCTGGCCCCTCAAACCAGTGGTTTATATGCGTTCCTTCAAATCTAACAATTCCTTGTTGTGGTACATTCCACCACGTCATACGGTGACTGGCAGCGAGAAACGATCGCTTCCTCGTGCCGGTAGCCCCGCTCCACGGCGGGCCCTCGGCGGGGTCTGCTTCGCTTCACTCGTCCTTGCGTCGACCCGAGACAGCGACACCGATGGCGATGGCCACCATGCTGCTCACGGCCCCGAAGCCGGGCAGGCCGCCGGCCTCCTCTTCCTCAAGATCGTCAATGACGGATTGAAGGTCGGTGGTGAAGGTCAACTCCAACACGCCGCTGTCAACACCGTCGTCCCATTCCACGGTCACTTCGTGCGTGAAGTCCTGGGTGTTGCTGACCTGGAAGAACGCTTGAACGAAGAATTGGCCGTCGTAGTTCGTTCCACCGAAGGTCTGCCCGTCACTGGTGAGGCTCATGCTCAAGACATCGCTATCCGCATCGGTGCAAACCACGGCGATGACATAGGTGCCGGGCACCAGAGGAACGGTTTCTGACCCGCTCAGAGGCAGCTCCAACGCCGTCATCCCCGCAATGGAGGTTGGGTCTGCATCGGGTGCGAGCGCCGTGCTGACGTAAGCGTACACCAGGCACTCAGGGAGGGCGTTTGTTGTTGAGGTGTTGTTGTCCTCGGTCCCGGTATCAGGTGCCTCGTCCACGTAGACCAAGACGTCTTCGTGGTCCACGTAGTTGTACGTCCCAGCGGTGGCGAGTGAGAAACTGAAGTTGTAGGTGCCCGCCATTGCATTGGTCAATTCGAGGTGGTGTTCCTCGTCCAACATGTTGGCGATCCATGACCAGTTGCCGCTGTCAACGAGGTTGTTGGCGGGGTCGTACACATTGTAGTGAAGGTACATCCACTGACCCAGCACGGCGCACTCGGTGTAAGCCGTCACGTTCAGCGTTCCACCCGCCGTCACGTAGCCCGTGTTGTTCCAACCGGTGACCATCGCATCTTCGGCGGTGTAGCCACAGCCCGTTGGCTCGGCGACGGTGAACTGGAACACATACGTGTCCAAGGTCATGCCGTCCGCTGAGGCTTCGAGCGACACGTTGTAGGAGCCGCTGGTGAGTCCTGAAAGCTCGATGTAGTGGTGGTCATACGTGGTGAACGCTGTCCAGGACCAATTGCCTGCGAGGATACCCATCCATGGCGAGTTCTTGTGCACCGTGTAGTCAATGCGCATTTCGGCGTCGTAGAGAGCGCAATCGGAAATGACGCTCAGATTGACGTCATCGCCTTCCATGGGGCTCACCGTGTTCATCATACCGTAGATGGAAAACAAGTATTCTTCGTAACCGCAACCGGTGTTGTTTGTCGCCACTTCGGACACGTTGAACTGGAAGAAGTAGCTGTCCAACACCGTGGTTTCGTTGTAATACGAGGCCACCAGCGTGACGTTGTAAACCCCGGCGCTGAGGTTCATGGCCTCGATGAAATGCTCCTCCATGATGCTCATGGCGGTCCAGCTCCATTGGCCTTCTGCGATCGTGTTTTCGCCGGAATCCGTGACGCCGTAACTGACAAACATCGTTTCGTTCAACAGGTTGCAGTTGGTGTAAACGCTGATGTTGGCCGTATCGCCCTCAGTAAGGTCCCAGGTGTTCAGCCATCCGGTGATGTAGAAATCCTCGGTGTCATAACCGCATCCGGTTTGGTTGGTCCCGTTGTCGTCGTCTTCACCAACGGTGACGCACGTGTCGTCACCAGCGATCCATGATACCGTCACGGTGGTGTTGTTCACGGTGTCCGTGGCATAGAGGTCGCCGTAGAAGCAGTAGTACCCATCGGCCAAGCCGGATTCGTACACAGAGAAGATGTACGAATCGGAGGTGGCGCTCCAGTCGGTTTGATTCTCAACCACGACCGTGTTGTTGACATCCAGAATTTCCCATTCCACGCGGTAGGTTTGGCCGATGATGAGGTTGGTGGCTTCGTATTGAGCGTACAACGCGGTTCCGCTTGTGAAGTTTTCACCGTAGGTGTCGATGTCCAATTCACCGTCGCTGAGGTTCCAGGAGGGTGTGGAACTGGAGACGACAACAAAGGAGGTGTTGTCCATATCAAGAACATTCCAACCCGTTGTGTTGTCCCACAGTGCGATTGTTCCCCCGAAGGTGTAGTTTCCGACACCCTCGGTGGCCAAGTTGGACGAGTTGATGGTATGGGTTTCGTTGTACACGGTGTTGGTCCAAGAGAAGATTCCCCAGTCCACGTACGAACCGGTGGCGTCATCGGTGATCCAGTAGGTCAAGTTGACGTACTCGCCGACGAAGTTGCAACTCGAATAGAGTTCACCGCTGAAGTTGTCCCCCACGTTGTAGGTGGTCTGGCTGGGCCAAGCGTAGAGGCTGCAGACGGGCATTGTGCTGCTGGTGGAATTGTCAACCATGAAGGAATCCGAGTCCGAATCCAAGACTTCCCACATCATGGACGACGTGTTGTACCACGACAAGGTAACTGCAAACGAGTAGTTGCCTTCGCCTTGGGTGGCGAGGCTTGACGAGTTCACGGTGTGG
>WTJK01000040.1:7640-61498 GCA_011524855.1 Methanobacteriota archaeon
TAAACGCTGCAAGCGTTGCCTGAGCTGGAGGAAAGGTTCTGGATGCTGAAGTCATCGTGATCGCTGTCAAGGTCCTCCCACATGTTGGAGGTGGTGTTGTACCAGGTCCAATCCACCGTGAAGGTGTAGTTGCCGATGCTTTCATTCGCGAGGGCCGTGGAGGTGACGTTGTGGGAATCGTAGGTTTGCATCGCAGTCCAGTTGAACGAACCCGTGTCTACGGTGGTGTTGGTGTCGGTGTTCTTGATGCTCCAATCGAGCATGAGGGTTTCGTTCAACAAGGCGCAGTAGCTGTATATCACGCCGCCGAAATCCTCACCAAGGTCGTACACATAGGTGTCTGAATATGCCCACACCGAGGCATCGGAGGGTTCGGAGCCGCAATTGCTGCCACCCGAATTGCTGAAGTTGTACACCATGAACCAGTCTGAGCCGTTGTCAAGCTCCTCCCACATGTACGATGAGGTGTTGTACCATGAAAGGGTCGCGAGGAAACTGAAGTTGCCTTCGCTTTGTGTGCTCAACGCCGTCGAGTTGACCGTGTGATACTCGCTTGAAGTGAAGATGTTCCAACTAAACGATCCCGAATCGACGGTCGAATTGGTGTCGTCGTTGACGATGGACCATGTGAGGTTCAAGGCCTCGGTGGTAAAGCTGCAGTACGAGTCGATTTGACCGGTGAAATTCTCACCAATGTCGAACATGCTTTGACCAGCGTACGGTGAAACCGTGCACGTCGGCGATTGAACGGTGAAGCTCATGCTACCGGTGAGATTGACGGCGCCGGTGTAGTTGGTGAGGTGATATTCAAGTGTGTAGGTGTCTGCAGACAGGTTCGAGAAAATCACGTTGTTTGATGACCATGAGTTGGTTGCGGTCCATGACCAGTCGCTGCTTTGGTATTCGTATCCACTGCTGTCGTTCAGCCAGTACTCCATGGTGTGAGAGTCGTTCGCAATTGGACACTGGATGTAGAACGTGGCGTTCACGTCATCGTTGTGGTCCGGCGAGGAGGGGGTGGTCCAAACGCTCACGTTGACCTGACTCGCATTGGAGCCGCAGCCGCTGGAGCGACCACCGGCTTCAAACAACGGGCCCTCCCATTCCGCAGTTCGGAGGTCTTCCCCTGGCAGCGTGTTGAGTGATGCAGCCATTGATTGGGCAACCAAGAGGGCCACGAGAATCCACATGCGGGCGCGTTTCATGTGGGAGGATGCATCCGGTTGGTTATAGTGATTGCTGTTCTGGCCGAAATCAGCCGTTTTTCATGATCACTTCACTCAAGGGAGCCAGCGGTACCTTTGCGGTAGCAAACCACCGTTCAACGCTCTCGAACGGCGCTGCAGGGCCCCGTTTCCGTGCTGCTTTGGCCCGGGCAGCGACCAGCGACCACGCGGATTTCGTTCCGATACCGGGAACGGCGGCAAGTTGTTTCTCCGTCATCGTCCAAGGGTTGAGGTCCACTTCGATGCCGGTGATGGAACGGGCACCGTGGCCGGTCACGATCACGTCGGAGACCGTTTCAAGCGGAATCGTGTAGGATGCTCCAATGAGAATGGGGTACGCACCGAGTTGCCGACCAAAGGTGACGCCCGCTCGACCGTGCACCTCGGGAGAAGTGTGGGCCTCGGTGAGGTGAACGGGCAGTCGCGTGCGCCCGTCGTGGGCTTCCCAGTGCACTTCGGACAAGCGTTGGCCCAAGGGGAAAAGTTCCTCCAGCAACGGCTTGTCGATCGTGTCCCGGACGGTTGCCTTGAACGAAGCAAACGCCGTTTCGGGTACGGCTTGGAAGCCCTCGCCCTCCACCTGACGGATGTTGATGCGGCGCAGCAGCAACCCGTCGGCGCGCAGGTCGTTCAGCAAGGCGAGGTTCATGCCGTACGTGGCTTCGGTTTCGCCGTTCAACCCGGCGATGAAGTTGAGGCCGGGCAGCAATTTCGGTAAACCGCGTTCACCGCGCACACGACCGTGCTTGTTGATCAGCCGCACCGCTGATTTCAGTTGAGCCGGGTCGCAATTCAACCAGTTGGCTTCGTGGACGGAGGGGTCGGCAGATTCGAGGCCAAAGGAAAGGACGGCACCGTCCGACAGGGTCTCAACGAGCGTTTTGGTGATCGCCTCGGCCGGTTCAAGGTGCTCGGCGATGATGGACGGGTTGCCGTTGTCGGTGTGGAGCAGGGACAGCCGCTCGTCGTTGCGCAAGCCGTGGAGGAGTTGCGCGATGGGTTCGGGGTTGGGAACGGGGTACTCAAGCTCCCGAACGCCGTCGGCCATGTAGGTGTAAGTGTCGGTCATGCCGCCAAGACGGACGTGCTGCACACCAGCGTCGTGAGCGAGACGTACTTCTTCGATGATGTCCTCCGGGGTGCGCCACAGCGGCACGCCTTTCTTCGGCTCGATGCAGAATTTGCAACCGCGCTTGTACCGTACGCAGCCCTGGTACACCTCGACCTCGAACGTCAGCGGTCCAGGCCCGTGGACGCCGTGCAGGTCCGGATGGGCATGAACGGCCAAGCTGGCGGCGCCGGCGTGCGCCCAAGTTGTCCATTGTTCGGACGTTCGGCGCCGATGATGCCATTCACCGGTGTTCAGAAAACCGTCCAGCGTGGCGTCGGTGTCCTGAACCGCAAGAAACAGGTTGGGTCGCAGCGGCTGCCATCCTTGTTGACGCCACCCCCGAATGGCCCATCCTCCCATCAGGACGGGGAGGCCCTTGGGGACGGACCTGAGCAGTTGTTGGGTTTCGTTGAGGGAGATGGGTGTGCCTCGCAGGTACTTGCCCGGCACCACGGCGCCCGCGACGCAGACCACGCCCAAGGCGTGCTTCAGTACGTCCGCCACCTCGTCAGGTTGCTGGCGTTCCATGCGCCGCCATTGGTCGACCGTCAGGTAGAGGTAGGGCAAGCGGTGGGTTTCAAGCACGCCGCACACGTAGCGCACGTGGAATCCCACATAGGGCGGCACGCCAAACGCAGCGGGCTCGTCCTCGTAACCATCGATGACCAGCCAACGCGGTTCGGTGGCCTCGGTCATAACCGGTCAGCCCGAATCGCTGCCCTTCAATCCTTCTTCGGGCGACGGCGACGGGAGCGCTTCTTGCCCGACCCGCCTTCCTCGCGGAGGGCTTGGAGTTCTCGTGCGGATTTTCCACCGGCGTCCTTGCCCCCGGAACGACCGCCGCCACCTTTGGCCTTGGCAACATCGACCTTGATGGTGCGCCCGTCGACCTCTTGACCGTTCAGGGCTTTCACCACGGCGTCGCCTTTGTCCTTCTCGGCAATGAACACAAATCCGAAGCCCTTGGATTTGCCACCGGGCCCGGTGGCCAAGGCCACTTCGTTGACCGTGGCGTGCTTGCTCACGAGCGCTTGGAGTTGGTCCGCTTTGGTCGAGAACGAGAGGTTGCCGATGTACAGCTTGAGGCCGGCCGGTTCAGCACGACGTCCGCCCTTTTTGTCGCCCTTCTTGTCGTCGTCTGCGTCGCGTACGCCGATCCGACGTCCGTTGATGCGGTGACCGTTGAGGGCCTGAATGGCTGCATCGGCCATGGCCTTGTTCGCATAGGTCACGAACCCGAAGCCTCGGTTCTGTCCGGCATCATCGGTCAACACGATGCAGTCGGTCATGTCGCCATGGGCCTTGAACAACGCACGAAGTTCCTCGGTGCCCACATCACGGGGCAAACCACCAACAAACAGTCGGGTGCCGGGGGCTGCCTTAGGTGGACGGCCCCCTCGACCTCCGCCTTGGCCTTCGAACCGGAAGTAGGTGCGTTCCCGTCCGTCTTCGCGAACGTCGGCAGCGATGAAGGTGGCCCGGCCGGCGGGGCCTTTGGCGAACATGGCTTCGGCGGCAGAGCCCCAACGCTTGCCGGCGTTGTTGAGGGCACTGGCACCTTCTTCCAGTTCAGCCCAGCCTGCACCGTAGTTATCGGCGAGCGCCCGGTAGGATTGGTGGCCGCATGTGGGGCATTGCACGTTCCAGTCCCCGTCGAGGTGGGGTTGGAGGGTGTCGCCGCACGGAGGGCAAAGGGCGTGGAGCACACCGCAGTCGTTGCGCTCTCGGAAGTCGAGGCGCACCACGGGGCTCACCTCACGAATCAGGGCTCGACACACGTCGCGGCGGCGAAGCGCATCCGAGGTTTGGTGCATGAAGCGGTCAACCAGGCCCGTGACGAAGAATTGGCCGTACAGGTGCTGAGGTTGAATGGACCCTTGCTTTCCCTCGATGGCGAGAAGTTTGGCTTCACCGTTCTTTTCGTTGAGTTTTTCGACGGCCACGATGGCGGTGTCACCAACGGCCGGTGTCACGACCGGTTTACCAGGAGCGACGGACACGACGCCGTCGGTGATGCTCACGTACCCAATGACGGTGGCGACGATGTGCTCGCCCTGAACCGTGGCACCCTCACCGGGGGTGTGGTCGTTGGGGCTACCGATGGTGCTTCCGGGTGTGACGAGGCTCGCCGTCATGTTGCTCATTCCTGTGGCAGGCATGGCCCGATGTGGGTCGCACGCCGTGTTCGCCGTTTTGAGGCGAGGGCTCTTCCCATTTGAACCCCCCTTACGGGTCAACTGTCCGGTGCATCGGGCAATTGGGCGTCACCGAGGCGGTGGAACCGCCAGCAGGTCACGTCGGTGTTGAGGGAGCGTTTGGTGTGATGGAGGTAGGCTGCCGGTAGGCGAAAGTCCGTTCGTATGAGGCGCTCGTGTTCCCAGCCCGCATCCCGCCCCATGCGTTCGAGGTGGGTGGCATGGGTGTGGTGGAGCACGTGAACGGCCCGCTTCGCTTTGGCAAATGCGGCCTCCAGCAGCGGGCGATCCGCTTTCGCCGTTTGCGTGCCCCACGGTGGGTTCGTGATCACGAGGTCCACCTGCGGTAAGTCGGTCTCGTCAACCCCAAGACGGTGGGTGAGGACGGTGGATCGCGAGGTGAACCCTTCGCCCAGCCCGGTCAAATTGGCGTTGAGTGCGATGATGGCGTCCTCGTCAACCTCAACAAAGGTCACGTGCTTGGCCCCGAGCATCAAACACGCCACGCCAAGCACACCGTTGCCGGCCCCCAAGTCAAGCACGGTGGCTCCCTCCAAACCGTCGGTTTCGTCCACCGCCAGCATCCAATATGCTGCCAGGTCACCTTCGGTGGCGTATTGCTCCAACTCCAAACGAAGGCAAGGATGGGGGGTCAACTTGGACAGTTGAATGGCCAAGTGTTTGGGGCGCATGCCTTCACCAGCGTCGTTGCTGCTGATACGGGTTGGCTTGTTGAGCCTGCATTTGCAAGCGGTATGCATGGATCTGTTGTGCCTCCATGCGAAGGCGTTGGAGCAGCGGTTCCCCGGGTTGCTGGTTGCCGCAGTAGCGACAGAACTTCGTGCCGTCGGGATGTTGTTGGCCGCAATTCACGCAGAACCCCATGGTACGTCCTCCACCTGCGGCTCAGGTCCAACACATTTCAAGGTTCTTAGCCCATGGAGGCGACTTGCATGAGGATCGGCCACGGTTCGACACCGGCTGCCAATGCACGTTCGTTGATGTCCTCCCAACGGGGGTCGTCCATGAACGAAGAGGGTTCCACGCCAGCCTCCATCAACTCTGCGAAGAAGGCGCGCAACTCGGCTTCTGCGTCGCTCATTGGCTCGCCTTCAGGTTCGGCTTCCCCCTCGGGCAGCGGGATGGCAACCTCAGAAGAAGGATCGGGCGATGGTTTTCCTGGTGCCTCCTCCGGTTCGGAGACGGCGGAGATCGGTGCCGCCTCGGCTGCAGCGCTGTTCGGTGGCAACGGGACCTGTACCTCCTCGACGACGGGTTCAGGGGCCTTGGTAACAGGAGGCAACGGGACCGCAGCAGGTTCGTTTGCTGCCGTCACGGCCTCGGCGACATCGGACGGCGTGGGCGCTTCGCTTGCGGGTTCGGGTGTGGCGGGTTCAGCCTCCTGCACCGGTTTAGGGGCGGGTGTTGCAGGTGGCTCGGAGGCTTTGGGTTTCTCCAGTCGGCCGATACCGAGGACCTCGGCTTGTTGGCGAGCCATTTCCGCAGCGGCGCGTCGTGGCAGGCTGACGAAGCACTTGCCCGGCAAGGCGTCGGGAGGGAACGGCAGGTAGTACCGCTCGAGCGGTGGCAGCGAGGGATGCCGGAAGCACAGCGTCCGGATGGTTTCGAACGCACGCTGGGTCGGCAGGCCCACCGAGAACGGCGTCGAGGCGATCTCCACGGCGCCGCGTAACCACCCCTCGCCGGTCACCAGGTGTTGCATCCAGGGTCCGAGGTCAGCCGTAGCGATGTCAACAAATTGGAAGGAAGCGTCCCGGGGATTGAACCCTTGCTCCACGAGGAGGTCGGCCTCGTGCCGAGGTCGGTGAAAGACGCTCATCACCGGTTGGCCGTGTTCCACCATGTCACCGTGCAACTCCATCAACTTGCGTTCCCGTCGTGGACACATCAGCAAGACACAGGTTCGGCTGGCCATTCGGTCCCAAATCTCACCCCAACGCTCTGCGGCTTCGAAGGTGAGTTGACCGATGGTCATGTCCGGAATCATCGCTGTGAGTCCCATGGGCGCACCGCTCGGAAGGAACGGGTGACGGCCTTTAGCCCTGTGCCCGAGTCGGGCGGAGGAGGCCCATGTCCACGGCCAATTCGGCCAGGTACACGACCCCGCCGGCGGCACCTCGTAACGTGTTGTGGGACAGGGCCTCAAACCGGACTCGATGGCGGTCGACCTCCATGTTGCCCACCACCACAGCCATGCCCAGATTGAGGTCAACCGAAGGATCGCCCTCGGTTGTTACGTGGCTCCCGTTGGCATTCACGTGGCGTATGGGGTCAACAGCGTCCACGAGCATGATGGCGTTGTCAGGAGCCGAGGGGAGGTGCCGTGGCGTGACTCGCTCGGACCATGCAGACAACGCATGGGTCACGTTCGAGAGCTCGAGTTCACGTTCGAAGGATGCTTCAACGAACACGTGATGCCCGTCGGTGCGACGGACGCGACGGCAGGACAAGGTGGCCTCACCTTCCCAGTTGAGCAGGTGGCGGAATTCAGCCTCGGTTTTTTCTGCCTCACCAGGGATGTCGGTGGGGCACTCCCCGGTGCGGTCGACTTCATCGATGAGACCGTATCCTCCGCCTGACAAGGCTTGTTCACTTCGCATGGTCCACGAGAGGAGCCCAAAGGCTTCATCGAGGGCGGCGAGCGGCAGCAGCAACGGCAAAAGCGTGCAGTTCGTGGCGCAAGCCAAAGGGGAATTGGTTTCGGTCAGACCCTTCAGGTCGGTTGGGTTCACCTCGGGCACGACCAAAGGGACCCCCTCAACGCGACGATAAGCAGCGGCGTTGGACAGCACAGGCATCCCCGCCCTGGCCCACATCGGCTCCACACGACGGGCGACCTCGGTGGGCAAAGCGGAGAAGACGACGCCCACACCTTCTGCACGGCATCGCTCGATGGTCGCTGCATCGTCGAGGGCGATGACCTTCAGGTCGGGTAGGATCGGGCGAGGTTCCGGCAAACGCCAAACGAGGTCGTTCAGCGGCTGCCCGACGCGACCCGGTGAGCCAGCCACAGCGTGTGTCTCGAACCACGGATGCTGGGCCAGCCGCTGCAAGAGCCGTTGCGCCACCAGTCCACCCGATCCCAGGACGACGGCTTTGATGCGTGGCATGACGGGTCCTCCATTCAACGGCGTTGTTCATCGAGCGGGCGTTGGAAACACCTTCCGTGTGATCAGTTTTCTCAATATCTCCCATCCGTCTGCGGTCGACCCCAACTTCGCCTCACCAAGCCGGACGCTGTAACGAATGGGAACGTAGCCGAACGACACCCTGTGATGCACCATGCTGGCGTACATTTCGGCCTCGAGTTCGAACGAGACGCTGTTAAGTTTCATCCGGGTGATGGCCGAGGCCGTCATGGCCCAATAACCCGAACACAGGTCGAGGGTGGTGTGGCCGTAAAGCGCGGTGGCGGTCCAGGTGAGCAGGTGATTGCCGACGAAATTCAACCGCGTCATTGCGCCGTCATCGATGCGACCACCCAACCGATCGCCGATGACAACATCCCATTGCTCCAAACGGTCGACCAGCCTGATCATGTCGCCGGGTGCGTACGTGCCGTCAGCATCCAACATCACCACCACGTCGGCGTTCATGGCCAAGGCTCGTTCAAATCCTTGGCGAATCGCGCTGCCTTTGCCCGCTTCCGTCTGGACCAGTACCTGCACGCCGTGTTCGTCTGCGACCGACATGGAGCCGTCGGTGCTGTGACCGTCCACCACCAGAACCGAAGTGCGGTAGTTACGGGTGACCAACTCGTCGGTTGGAAGACGTTCCAGCACCCATCGCAAGCCCAGCGCTTCGTTGAGCACGGGCAACAACACGACGAGGTGGTTCACGACAAGCCCCAACGAGCCCTCAGGGTGCGGAGGTTTAATCCTGCGCTCATCGCCATTCCGTCCAGTGCCACCGCACACCGGTGGAGTCCCAAAGCACGTTGTCTCGGCCGGACAATCCCATGGGATTGAGCCACGAACGGGGCGCATCGGCTTCCCAATCAACGGTCAACCGTTGAATGGCGTTTGAGGCATCGAGGTCCATGCAGGTTCGGTGGAACCCTGCGTCCGTTCGCATGCTGTAGATAGGACGCTCCGTTCCCTGGTCGGGTTGGATCGACCAAGGTTCAACCTCCCCTACCACCTCGTAGACAACGCACAACCGGGAAGGTGCCCACAAACGGCTGGGGGTGGCCGGTCGAGTCAACTGGACCGTGTCATCCTCGCTTTCCTGTGTGAAGGCACGTGTGTCGCCCAAGCCAAGCGGATCCCTGAACCGGTGGTCACGCCACGGGTCAGGTCGCTCGTCGCACGCCTCGCAATGTTCGTGCGTAAGGGCCACTTGTTCCACCACGTGTCCCGATCCGTTCGGTACATGGCGCCAGAGAACCGCACCATCGGCATGATCGAGTTCTTCCCAGTACGGCGATGAAGCAAGCGTCCACTGCATCGACCCGAGGGGTGAGGTCAAGGCGTGCATCATGTTGTGTTCCTGCATGTAGGTCAGGTTGTCGTAATGGATCGCCAACGAGGCATTGCCGTGTTCGCTTTGGTCGATGTGAACCAGTCCCAGCGAGGGGATGCTCGTGGTCAAGACGCCTTCGGGTGCGTTCCAAACATAGCCCCAATGCATGTTTTCGGTGTAGACCGTGCCCTCGAGACCCTCCAACACGCCACGGAGCTCCAAGTCACCGGGGCTCACCGCCCAGAGCTCTTCGTGTTCATCCAACATCAAGGCCACGCTCCCGGCCATCCCTGCACCGAGGACCACTGCTGCGATCATCATCGCCGAGACACCGTCTGGAACACGGAACGTGACGAGCGGTTCGTCCGGGTCCAGCGCAGACAGACGGCTGGACGGTGACCACCACAGGGCCACCAGTGCCGCCAACGGGACATGGAACGCATGCAACGCCATGGAATACAGGGTATAGGAAAGCAGCGAGAGCACCGGGACGTGCTGGAGCCCTTCGATGAGGTGAACCAGCGACAGCACCCAAAGCATGGCAAACCACGTGATGAGGATGCGCCCCTCCAGGGATTTTCGAAGGAACACGGCGGCCCACATCGCCAGCACGATGAGCGGTCCGTTGTAGACCAGCATCGGCAGGCCGCCCTGCCACCCGTATTCGGAAAACACCGCTTCATCGAACAGCCGAGGAGCGAAGACCAACAGGGCCACGCCGAATCCCAACGTGATCAGGCCGGCCGTCACGTAGGCCATGGTTCGAAGCAACGCGAGCGTGTCTTCGTCCTCAATGCGAATGCTCTGGAGCACGTGGCTCAACATCAACAGGGCGAGGTAGATGGCGCCGGTGGGGTGAACGAGCCCCACGGAGATGACGGCGAGCACCAACCCAATCGTATGATGGCGATGACGGTCGTGCGTGGGCCGCAACAGCACCAACAGCCCGACCACCAAACCGAGTTGGCTTGTGACGCTCGGGTAGCCCGAATCGAACACTTTGGCGAAGAGTGCAAGCCCAAACCCCATGGCCAGCATGGCCTGGCCCCCGGCACCGTAGCGATCGAGCGCTCCCATCAACCCGAGCAACAACGCAAACAGCGCGTAGTGCCCCAGCACAAACACCGCTCGACCGGCATCGGCCGACGAGGTGACGACCACCCATCCGGCGAGTGAAGGAAAAGCGGGGGGGTACGTCCAGAACCCTTCGTTGGTTCCAGCGAGTGAAAAATCTCCCACCACAGCCGTTTGCTGCGCCAACATGGCGAAACCGACCCAGTCCACGCCAAAAGGAATCGATTGAAGCATCGGGCTGAGCAACGCCAGGAGGGCCAAGGCCGTCCCCAACACCATCAAGGGAACGTTGCGGGCCTCACGAATCAGCCGCTGCTGTTCGGCCTCGACCTCCACCGAGGGGCTGATTTCCTCAAGATCGACACCGTTCATGGCGGCTTCCAACCGTTGCCACCTCGTCCATTGAGCGACTTCCACATGTCGAACGTGGATCAAGCGGTAGGCCACCACGTTCAATCCCACGAGGCTCAACCCGAGCGCCCAAGGTGACCAATGCCCCAACGCCAGCCAACCCCCTGACACGCCGAGCAACAACAGCAACCCAAGCGCCGGTGTCAACAACGCCTTGCGCCAACGGTCCCCGCTTCCGTCAAGCACGGTGGCGAGCGCCCAACCTGGCATCAGGCTGGGCAAGATCACCCACGCCAGCGTGCCGAACATCGTGTCCGCCCACAACGATGCATGCTTTCATGATTCTGCGAAACCTCTTGGTCCCCGGCCCCCAGCCCGCCTCATGGACGGTGAAGCGGGGTTTCATCCGGCTGTGATCTTCGATGAACCGTATTGGGTGCACGATTTCACCCGTCCTCCCGCCGACGGTTGGGTCTGCCCGTACCCTTTTTCGGTGGGCCGGTACGACGAACCGAGGCCGTGGATGTACACCGATGATCTGTTTGGAGGTGTACGCCATCACCACGTTGGGCTTGACCTCGGAGCGCCGGCGATGACACCGATTCACGCCTGTTGGGACGGCGAGGTCTGGTCGACGGGCGTGAACGATGAACCGGGTTCGTACGGCCCCACCCTCATCACGGTTCACGAAGCCCCGCTCCCATCGGCCGTCGGTGAACCACCATCGGGTCCCCCCGTCCGGTTTTTTGTTCTCTATGGCCACCTTCACGGCGACAGTCTCGCCACCATGTCGGTTGGGCAAACCGTTCGTCGAGGCGAGATCATCGGTCGGTTGGGTACCGAAGATGAAAACGGAGGTTGGCCGCCACACGTGCACATCCAGATGGCGCTGGAGGAGCCAGCGGTGTGCGACCTTCCAGGGGTGGTGTCCCCGGAGGAGCGGCAAGATGCGTTGAGCCGTTACCCCGACCCGCGTCTCATCTGCGGGCCGCTTTACTGAACGCTGCTCAAGTGCGCTTTCAGAGCGTTGATGGGGCCGATGGCGGCCGGGTCCTTGCCGTGAAGCACGGCCAACGACAAGGACAGCCAATCCATCACAAGGCAATGGTAGAGAAGTGCTTCCAGCAACGAAGGCCCCTCGCCAGCAAGGTTCCATGCCGTTTCCGTGGTGGTGTGGGCCACCATCCAATCGATGCGTTGTTGAACACGTGGGTGCATGCCATCCCACGTCAGAAACAGCAGCGCTTGATTCGGCACATCAGGGTCTTGGTCGTCACCAACCCCGCCCCACGCCACGCTTTCGTTGTGGTTCATTTCGGGGACGACGCCCGGTCGGACGAAGCGAGAAGCGTTCTCGTTGAACTGGTTCTTGAGTCGGTTGAGCACAGGGGCCAGCTCGGTGGGCCCAAGAGCCGCAATCGGGCGCTCAACAAGCGCAGCGGCCAAGAGCGCCACGTCACCCTCCGGCTGTTGAACAACATCGAACTGCTCGTTGTGTGCTTGCAACCGCTGGAGCATGGCAGCACGCTGTTCGGGTTCTTGTCCTTCCATGAGGCCGAGGTGCTCCAACAAGGCCAGTTGGCGACTGAAGAGGTGGCCGAAGGCCGTGCGAGGGGGTTGGCCGCCAACGGAAGGAATGAGGTGGCACCGTTCGTTCAATTCAGCCAAACCGGCGAGGTGGCCACCGGTAGCAATCACCACAACGGTGGCGCCTTGGCGCAGGGCTGCTTCGGTCGCAGCAATGGTTTCCTCGGTGTTCCCGCTGTGGCTCGTGGCGATGACCAGGTGGTTCGGGTTCCACCAAGCCGGGAGGCTGTAGTCGCGATGAACGTGAACCGGGCATCGGCCTTGCTGTGCGGCGAGGGAGGCGAGGAAATCACCTCCAGCGGCGCTGCCGCCCATCCCCAAACACAGCACACCCTGCCAGGATTGAGCGGCCACTCCCTCCAGCCAAGGGCAGGTCGATGGACCCACGGCGGCAAAGCCTCGTTCAAGATCCTCGACGAATCGGCGGGTGAACCCAACCATGCCTTCGCCATCAAGGGCGTCAAAAAGGTCCACCAGCGAGGGCTCGTTTTCAGTTGGGATCATGCTGCATCCTCCTGCTCGTCCAAACCCATCCATGGAAGGGCCATCCACTCGCCGTCCACACGTGCGATTAAGCCTTGCCGGCCAGGCGTGTGGTCGAAGGGAAGGCGAACGGACTCCATCGTCCACGTGTTCGGGTCGAGAAACTCCCCAACCGAGGCGTCCTCGTTGATGAACGGCACACGAAGCATGGCTGAGCGTTGAGCAACCACGCTGGCTTGCTCGAGGTCTCGCCACGTTGCTCCTGTCCGCTCACGCCGGTCCACACGCTCCAAGACCGCGCCTTCCTTGGTCCACGTTGAGGGTCGCCAATGGTGATGGCGCCAGTGAACCAAATCGCCGATTTCATAACCGGGTTTGCGGTAGAGCAAGGTCAATCGCGTCACGTCCACACCGTCCTTGCGGCCCACCGTCGTGTTGGTTTCCACGGTCATGCCGCCGTATTCATCCACCAAATGGCGACCCCATGCCCGTGCCAATCCTTTGCTGCCCAACACGACATCGTACCCACCGGTGACGGGTCCTTCGTTCGTGATGAAAAACATCGGATCATCCGACAACTTTGCAAGCACTTCATCAAGCGTGGTCCGCAATTTGGTGAATTCTTCTTCGGAAAGGCGACGACCGCTCGACCGAAGTTGGACGGTGGCTTCGAAGTAATTCCCTGCGCGTCGCGTGCAGGTCAAGCACACGCCGTTGGCCATTCTGGCGCGCATGGTGTGCTCCTCTTGGTACAGGAGTTCATCGATGACCCCCTCGATTTGGATGTGGAGCAGGGTGTGACGGTCTGACACCTTCACGGGCTCCATCGCCAACTGGATGTCTTCGGCCCGCTCGTGAACGCCAAGGTGACGGTGAAGCAACTCGTCCCAAATGTCCGCTTCCTTCGTTGCTTCCCATTTTCCATCGAGCTCCACGATGCCGCAACGAGCGCATCGGACCCATGGCACGTTTTCTGGTACGGTGGCGAGGGTGGTGCGAACGCGAACACACGATTCACACATGCGGTCGCCGAAGAGAGGAGGGTCTGCGCCGCAGACCAAACAAAACTCACCGCCCAATCGACCGCTCATGCCCTGACCGTTGTGTGGTCAATGGGCGGGGCTTTCAACGTGTCCGTTGGGCCATGCCGCTCATGCCTGTTCTGCCTCACCGCTGTCGAGGCGGTCAAGTGCGGCTTCCATGGCATCGAGTCGGTCGGCCAGTCGTCGGCTGCGCACCACGACGGTGTAGGTCCACAGGCCAATGCCCACCACCATGCCGAAGTACCCCACGGCCAAATACGTCATGCCTTCCATTACGGGCCACCTCCGTCCATTCGTCGCTGCAGTTGAAGCAGCCGCTGTTCGCTGTTCGTGATGAGCATCGACGTCAGCATATGGCCGATGATCAGCACGGTGAAGGACACGGCGCCGACCAACAGGACGAGCCCCATGTCGCCGTTGATCGACCCCTCTTCGCCGGTGGCAACGACGGGTCCGGGGTGTCGGATGGCCCAGATGCGTGTGGCAATGTAGGTGAACGGCACCAATACGAAGCCGTAGAGCCCGAAGCCAGCAAAGGTGTCACGGGTTTCAATGCCATCGGGTTGGCTGGCACGCCCAAGCACCAGGTAGACCGCCAACAGGGTAAGGAGGCCGAAGGTGTTGAGGCGAACATCGCTCCAATCCCACGGCGTTCCCCACTCTGCTGCACCCCACACACAGCCGGACCAAACGGTGATCAGGCCGGTAGCCAGGCCGGCTTCAGCGCCCGCCACATGGAGTCGCCACATCCGTTCTGAACGCTTGAACAACCATCCGGCTGACCCCAAGAACAACGCTCCGAAGGCAATGAATGCCGCCCATGCCGCTGGGACGTGCCAGTAGAAGATGCGTTGAGCGGCAGGTGATTCGAACGCATCAAGGGAGACACTGGGTGCCCACAAAAGGGCCAACAGCAGTGTGCTTGTGATGCCAAGAAAGCCGATGAGAAGGAGGGCTTCTCCCACTCGGACCTTCATATCGGAGGGCACTGATGCGACCTTCTTGAAGGTGGTTGTCCTCAAGCCAACCAATCGACGAGGAGGGCATAGGGCAACAGCAGCACCGGCGTGAACAGGCCCACGAACACCGCCTGAGGTCGGGCGAGGCGTCGCACCGAACGCTGCAAGAAACCCATCGACCATGCAACAACCGCACTCAGGCCAGCTCCCGCCGCGATGTATCGAAGGTCGATGCCGCCGGTCAGGGCGATGCCGGCGAGCAGGGTGAAGGCGGCGCCCAATGCTGCGATCAACGGTGTGCCGTGGGCGGTTCCCAGGCCAACAGCGAGGCGCCAGTCGTCGCACCGCTCTTCGCGGCCCAGACTTGCCATGGCTTCGCCTACCAACCCAGCGGCTGCGGCTGGAGCGAGCATGAGCGCCAGCGTCTGGGAAGCGCTCAGGCTGGTTTCGATGTCCCCCAGAACCAACAGGACGCCAAGCGTGAGCAGGGCAGCAACCCCGTTGATGGACAACCAGGCCTGTGTTCTCAGGTGTTGACGGCGGCCGAAACGCCCCCCGCTTTCCGTCGTGAGCGGTTCGGTGGCAACGGGTTGCAGCGAAGACGTAGGTTCCCCACTATCGGGGGGAGAGGTCGATGCTTGAAGTTGGAGGCTGGCCATGTCAAAGGTGTGCGTGCACGTCTGCACCACCTCCTCGATGTGGCTGGACACCAGCAACGCATGGCCGCGCCGGGTCAACTCGTTCATCCACGTCAGGGTCTGTGCACGAGCGGCGGCATCCAAGCCCGTGGTCGGCTCGTCCAACAGCACCAAGCCCGGCGAGGGTGCGACGAACGCAGGAAGGAGTCCAGCGAGCACGGCGACTTTTCTGGCTTGACCCTCGGAGAGGTGGGCGATGAGATCGTGCCGTCGATGCTCCAGCTTGAACCGTTCCAGCCAGGGTTGGAGGTCGGTTTGGCGCCCCACCGAGGACATCGCAGTGCGAAGGTGCTCTTCGATGGTCTCGCTACCCATCGCACCGTTGCGTTGCAACGTCAGCCCGTGCAGCGTGGTGCTGACGGCTCGAGCACCATCGGGTCGAACGACCGCGATGTTGTCATGGCGGATTTCGCCCTGTTCGAGGGTGAGCAAGCCAGCACAGGCTTCGAGGAGGGTGGATTTCCCACTGCCGTTGGGGCCGACAAGGACGGCGGATTGGCCGCCATCGAGGGCGAGGTTGCACTCGGAGAGCACGATGTCCATGCCTCGGCGGACCGTGATGCGGTCCACCTCCAGCATCGTGTTCGCCATGGCACCACCATCAGCGCTGCCCGCATGAACCCTCCTCTCGTCCGTTCACAATCGCCTTCAAATGCGGCGGCGCCCACCGTCACCCATGACCTACTTTGCCACGGTCTTCACGCCGGCGGAGTGGGTGGTGGCGTTGTTGTGGGCCGCAGCGGTCGTAGGCCCGCTGGTTTACGCCTACCGGACCTCGACCTCGGTGGCGATGGGGGTGACCGTCAGCGTTCTGTTGGGTTCCGTGGTGCAGGTGTTCTGGGGCATGTTGTATCAGTGGGGCACGGTGGACGTGTGGGTGTGGTACGACGCCGTGTTGGTGCCAAGCCGTGCGTTTGACCCGGCGTTTCTCCACACCTTGGTGACTGCAGGGTTCCTTCACGCCCAGAACGATCTGATGCACGTGCTGGGGAACGTCATCATTCTGGCATTGGTTGGTGTGCCGCTCGAACAGCGCTTGGGCCGAAGTCGGTTCACCGTCGTGTACGTCGTGGGTCTCCTCGGGGGTTCCATCACGTGGGCCATCTTCAACAGCGGCTCAAACATCCCAGCGCTCGGTGCTTCGGGCGCAGCGTTTGGTCTCTTGGGCGCCTACCTCTCGGGTTGGCCCAAGGACGAAATTCCGTTTCCTCTCATCTTGATTCGACCGTGGCCCGTGGTCTTCATTGCACTGCTGTATTTTGGTCTCGAACTGGTGCGAGCCCTCTCGGTCATGGACAGCGGCGTGTCCAGCGGCGTCGGCCACATGGCGCACATTGGCGGCTTCGTTGCGGCCTACGCTTGCCTGCCCTGGGTGGCGAAAGGCGGGCCGTACGAGCTTGGCGTGGTGGACGGAGGGCCGATGCAACAAAGCGCCGTTGCCCAACGGTTGCAGCAGGTCAAATCGAACATGACCGACCTCCACTCCGAGGAGGACCCATGGACCGCTCGAGGCATCGCCGTGCCCAAACCGGTCCGGGCGCCACTGCGCAACCTGCTCGATGGCGGAGATGAGCCCGATACACGCCTCGCCTGGATGGAACACTTGGCCAACGTCGCTGCCTGCCCAGAGTGCGAAGCGCCACTGGGTGTGGTTGAACGTCGCTCGGGCCCTCACCTGCAGTGTTCTGCGGACCGCAGTCATGTGGAATGGCCTTCTTCCGACCGCAACTGAACCCCTTCCCTGCGACGGTTTGAGTGGATAGGCTCAAAGGTGGGCCGGTGTTGCTTCTTGGTGGGAGGCGGAACGCATGCATGTTGAATCAAAATCAGCAACCCGCCGCGGTGCGTGGTTGCTCGTTCTGGTGTTCCTTGTTGCCGATGTCAGCGGGCTGGCGTTGGCGGACCGAGACGCCTCCCCTGTTGCCACCACGCATGCACCACCGATTCTGGTGGACGGGTTGCCGCCGTTGATGTGCGGCGAGGAACTCTGCGAACGGCCCACTCGAATGATCGACATTGGCGCCCGTCACACCGAAGAGCCGTTCCAATGGTGGCTAAGCTACGGTCCTGACCTGGACTGGAACGGCATGGATGACCGGCTCCAGCGCGTGCTGGCCGGGGCTGAATCGGACTCCCCCACCGCCATCACCGGCCCAGACGGCCGTGCAACGGTTGCCATCGTCGTCGATTATGCTTGGTATCCCAATGCCGATGACGTCGCCGGCTTGGTGGACGTTCTCACTGCCCACGGATGGGTGGGTGAGGACGGCGGCGCCTGGTTCCAAACCATGGATTCCCTCAACGCCGTGGTGGTCGACAAAGTCCCGGTCAGCGCACTGATGGACATCTATCACCTCGAAGGCGTGGTGGTTGTGGAACAACAAAACGTCATGGTGCCGTTCAACGGCGTGGCCTCGCAAGCTGCACGTGCCATGCCATCGGACGTGTACGCTGCCAGCACTTACGAACGCGGTTACTACGGTGAGGGCGTTGTCATTGCTGTGCTCGACACGGGGGTTGACAACGAACACCGTTCCCTCAACGATTTCGACGATATCGACGACGACCCGGACAGCGATGCAACCAGTTACAACGACCAAAAGTGGGTGGCCGGTTACGACGCCACCTCCTCGGCTTCAAACCCCGACGGCACCACCGACCCTGACGACGGGCAAGGCCACGGCACGCACGTGGCGGCCACGGCCCTTGGGACGGGCGGTGCTCAGCGCGTTCACACCGGGTCGGGCATGGGCGCCTATCTTGTCGACATCAAGGTCCTCACCGATGCCGGGGGTACCAATTCCCAGTATTCACTCAACGGCATCCAGTGGATGATCAACAACGTCAACACCGATTGGGGAAACAACGAGTCCAGTCGAGGCATCCAGGTCGCCTCAATGTCGTTTGGCTCCCTCGCGAGCCCACTCAACCCCGGTGACGAAGGGGACAACGGCTCGGGAGCTGAAGCCCGTTTGGTCAACGACGCCACAACCGCTGGCATTGCCTGTGTGGTGGCGATGGGCAACGACGGAAGCCGCCGCGTCCCGTCCCCGGCCAGCGCTGATTCATCCATCGCCGTTGGTGCTGCTGACGACCGAAACACCGTGAACCGGACCAACGATGTCGTGGCGGATTATTCGAACTACGGGCCACGGTTGGACGACGGCGACGACGATGAATGGGACGAACTCAAGCCGGACGTGACCGCTTTTGGTAGCGGCATCATGTCCGCTTCTGCGGCAACCGGTCCTTCGTTGCCTGGCCAACCCGAGCGTCCGCTGGCCGACAACGATTACGAAAACAAAGACGGGACCAGCATGGCGACACCGGTGGTGTCGGGCATCGTGGCCGTTCTCCTGCAGGCTGATGACTCGCTCGAACCGTTGGAAATTCGAGACATTCTGCGCAACTCCTCTGAGCAACGCGGGTCGGCCACGGAGCCCGGCATCTCCGACCGTTGGAACGACCAATGGGGCTTCGGTCTCGTGGACGCTTCTTGTGCCCTTGACCGAGTCCTCGACCGTGTCTGCACGCCGTTGGAGGACAACGGCGACATCGTGATTGACCCCCCTCCCGGTGACGATGATTTCGGTTACGATGTGAGCATCTCTTCGCTGACCAACGGCACGCTGGTGCTGGCGGGGGATCAACTGACTGTCCAGGGCACCACCGACATCACGGAGCACAACTACGAGGAGGTTCAGATCAAGATCGAACAAGTGCTCGATGGAGGCACGTCGAACATCCTCATGGACTGGTCCAACAGCGGTGGGTCGGTGGAGCAGTGGTACCTCGACATCACGGTGGACGATGATTGGGCCGTGCTTGACGAGCAATATTCCTTGGTCATGGTTCGAGGCGTCACCGGGATGGGCGAGACGTCCAGCATCGATCTTCGGGTGATTCACATCTCCCAACTCTCAGCAAGCATCGTTTCGCCACCGCTGGGCACCGCTTTGGTGGGCAGCGTGACCTTTGAGGGGACGGCCATCGGTTCGGAACCCGACCGGCTTGAGTACAAAATTGACAACGGCGAATGGATGGCTGGTGACACGCTTGACCCGGACGTAAGCGGGGAGCAGGCGTGGTCGTTCAGCTGGGATTCCACTGCGGTGGACGACGGCAACCACCGCATCAGTGTGCGCATGGTCAACCTCAGCGGTGATGCGAGCGACATCGTTCGACGCAGCTACGAAGTCGACAACCTTCCCGCCGCACCGAATTTCGCCTTCACGGGCAACGTCGAGGTGCTCGAAGGCGGGGTGGGTGTGAACAACGCCGTGGCAGGGACGGTGCTTCAAATCCGATTCGAAGTGCGCAACATTGGCGACCTGGATGCTGGTGAAGTCTTCCTGCGGGTCAGCGGGCCAGGCGATGTGTCACCCACCTTCCCCTCGGAAGGCAAGTTGTCGGAATTGGAGCAGGGTGAAACGGTGCGAGCCAATCTCTACTGGTGGGCCACGGAGGCAGGCACGCATGAGGTCACCCTGGCCGTGGATCCCAATCGACAGTACGACGATCCCGACACCACCGACAACACGTACTCGTTCACGTTCACCGTCGATGAGCGTCCGGTCGAACCGATGCTCCGCTTTTTGCCCGGGGCTGCGCGAGCCGATCCCAGCATTCCCCAGCCCGGTGCCCCGTTCAACATCGTGCTGCGGTTGGACAACCTCGGTCAGTCCCCAGCAAGCAACCTCAACATCGGTCTTGAGCGCTGGGTCGAGGGCATTGGCTGGTACCGCATCGATGACAAAACCGTGACAAGCATCCAAGGGTCGCAAACGTCCTCGGGATACCAATTCATTCGTTTTGCTGATGTCAGCAACGAGACGGGGGCGGTGTCCTACCGTGCTGTTCTGAGCGGCTCAGGCGTGGAATTGGCTCACAGCGAAGCCCGGTTCAACGTCACCGTCGCCGAGTATCAGGTCGGCTCCAACATCAACGTCCCGCTGGGGTCGAGCGAGACCGTGGTCGATTGGGTTGGCGTTGATGGTGGCGGTCTGCTGTTCACCACGCGAGATGGAAGCCTCTACGCCCGAACCGTGAGCAACCAACTGGCGGTGCTTGGGGAAACCATGGTGGAAGAAGGTTGGGGTGGAGAACTCGCCACGTTGCAACGTGACGACGGTTTGGTGCACATGGCGTGGACTCGCCGTGCGCTGAGCCCTGAGGGGTACTACCTGACCGACATCGCCATGGCGTCCATCACGGCCTCCGGCAAGACCACGCCCAAGCACTATCACATGACCCCGCTGAAACTTTCCGAGGGCGCCTACTTCGGATTCGCCATGGACGAGCACGACGGGACGGTCGTGCTGACGGGGTATCATCGGGACAAAGCCACCGGCGGATCGTGGCAAGACATCACCTCCATTTTCGTCCTCTCCTCTTCCACGCCCGATCGCGGTTCTTCTTGGGGCAACGCCCTCACGGTGCTCAGCGACATTGACATTCGTTCCGACGATGCGCAGCCATTGGCGGTAGCGTTTGGTGAAGAACACCTCCACGTGCTCTACCAGGAGTACCGTTCGGACGTGACCGGCATCGAGCGTGTGGGCCTGATGTACACCCACGGGTCCTTTGCAGAGGCGTCATGGAGTTTCCAATCCTCGGTGGGTGACGACGCTTCCAACCCTGTGTTGTCGGTGAACGTGGTGGACGGGGAGGACCGCTTGTTCGCCGCATGGATCGAAGGGGCCGGTAAAACGGCTGTTGTTCAAACCGTCAACACCAACGCCGTCTGGTCTGCGGATTCTCCCAACGGACTGGCCTCCCCGGGTGTGGAACGCCTCGCTGTCATGTCAACGGAAGACGGCACCTACCTGTTCCACGATGAGATGACGCCCAACGGCCCGGTAACTCGGTTGGGGATGGTGATGGACCACGACGGGATGGCCATCAACGGCATGTCCAACTTCGTCGCCCCAGAGCGCCTCATCAAGGCTGCTTTGCTTGACCAGGATGTGGTGGTGCTGACCCTTTCTGCAACGGGGACCGAGGCCCTGACCAAACTCGCCGCCATCGACTCGGACGGGGATGACACCGGTGCAGAGGGATGGTTGGACAGCATCATTCGCTACCTGCCGGTGTCATCGCAAGACCAAGCGGTGACACTGTTGGGTGTCAGCGGTGTTGGTCTGTTCATGTTCCTTGTCCTTGTGTCCGTCCTTGTTCGGCGGTCCCGGCGGGACGAAGAAGCGTTGCTCTCGTCGATGGAGCAAGGCGACGGCGACGGCGTCGAGCTGATGATTCAACCCGAGGTCGATCAAGGACCCTTGCTCACCGTCGAGGACGAGGGCGAGGAGGCTCTTGTGATTCATGCAACCGTGGACGAGGAGTCGGACGAAGAGATCAGTCTCGCCGAGACGCTGGAACAAAAGGTCGAGGAGGGTGAAGGCAACGCTCGACTTGAACGCCGGATGCGCCGAAAACAACAACGTGAGATGAAAGAACACTTGGACGCCGCCATGGGTCACCTTCCAGGGCCGACCGGTCCAGCCGAAGGGGCAGCGCTGCCCCTTCCTGTGCTGCCCTTGCCGGTTGACCTGCCGCCGCCGGGTCAACTCCCACTCCCCACCCCGGGCGGCATCGCTCCGCTGCCAGAACTCAAGCGTCAAGCCACCTGCCCTCAATGCAAAGCGACCTTTGGCGTTAAGGACTTGATGCTACGCAGGTTGCCATGTCCGGTGTGCAGCACGGAAATCGTTCTTTGAGGGGTCAAGATGTGTGGAATTTTTGCATACCACGGCCAGCAACAGGCCCTGCCGCTTCTGGTGGAGGGTCTGCGTCGATTGGAATACCGCGGGTACGACTCCACGGGTGTCGCCCTTGCCAACGGCAACGAAGTCGTGCGATTTCGTACGGTGGGCAAGGTCGGTAACCTGCACACGGTCCTCCCTTCCGACCACCCGGCGACCAAGGGCATCGCTCACACCCGGTGGGCGACGCACGGCGGTGTGACCGAGGCCAACACCCACCCGCATGCTTCCTTTGACGGAGAAGTGCAACTGGTCCATAACGGAATCATCGAAAATTTCCGTCAACTAAAGGCTCAACTGAGCGCTGCGGGCATCACATGCACCAGCGAAACGGATTCCGAAGTGCTCGCTCACCATGTGGCCCTGGGCCTCAAGGAAGGCCGATCCCCTGAGGAAGCCGTAGCGGCGGTGCTGAACAAAGCGCGTGGGACGTGGGGCCTGTGCGTCATGTTCAACGCTCACGACGCCTTGGTGTGTGCCCGTCACGGTTCACCCCTCATCATCGGAAAGGGCGACGGGGAGATGTTTGTGTCCAGCGACCCTCACCCACTCGCTTCGCACACCAACCGCGTGATTTACCTTGAGGACGGCGACTTGGCCACGATCACCTCCGACGGTGTGCGGGTGTCTCGGCTCGGTGGTCAAGAGGTTGAGGCCAATGTTACTGTGCTGGACAACGATTGGGGTGAATCCGAATTGGGCGATTCGCCTCATTTCATGCACAAGGAAATCCACGAACAACCCGACGCCCTGCGTCACTGCATCGCTGGTCGTGTGGAACGCACCTTGGGCAAAGGACACCTCGGTGGCATGAAGCTCACCCACGAAACCATCGTCCAAACGCCCCATGTCAAGTTGCTGGGTTGCGGCACCTCGTTTCACGCCGCCGAAATCGGTCAAATGTTGATCGAAAACATGGCGCGAATTCCCTCCGTGGCTCACATTTCAAGCGAGTACCGAAGCAACGAACCGGTCATCAATCCCAAGGCTCTCCATCTGGCAATTTCGCAATCGGGTGAAACCGCCGACACCATCGCTGCCATCAAAGAAATTCACTTGAAAGGCGGGCAAGCCTTTGGCGTGGTCAACGTGGTGGGGTCCACCATCGCTCGGCTGTGCGGGCAAGGTGTGTACATTCACTCTGGTCCGGAGCAGTCCGTCGCCTCCACCAAGGCGTTTACGAACATGGTGGCGGCGTTGACGATTTTTGCCACCCAACTGGGGCGAACCGGCAACCTGTCTCGAAACGAAGGGCGTGCCATCATGGAGGGTCTGCAACAGGCACCGCACCTCATGGAAGCCTACTTCGACAACCCGGGTCCCATCGACGAAGCCGTCGACTTGCTCTGCAACGCAAAATCGGTGCTGTTTTTGGGCCGTGGACTCTCTGCCCCCGTCGCGAAGGAAGGTGCATTGAAACTCATGGAAATTGCTTACATCCCGTGCTTGGCGTATCCGGCGGGAGAAATGAAGCACGGACCCATTGCCCTGCTGGAAGAGGGGAGTCCAGTGGTGGTCATTGCTCCCAACGACCACGTGAAAGCAAAGACGTTGTCGGCCATCCACGAATGCCGGGCTCGAGGTGCGCGAATCATTTTGATTCATGAAAAAGGCGATGTTATTGCGGAAGAAGGTGATGTGAGCATCGCCGTCCCGGCGATTCATCCGTTGTTGACGCCCTTGCTGACGGTCGTGCCGCTTCAACTGATGGCGTACCGAGCCGCTGTGAAGTTGGGTCGCGATGTTGACCGACCCCGAAACCTTGCGAAATCCGTGACCGTTGAGTGAACGCTACGGTCGTCATCAGCGGTTCATGAAACCCAACTTGGCAGAGAAGTGGGTAGCACCTGTGGAAGCGCCGCTGTCGGGCGGTGTCAGAGGACGCTGAAACGCTGTTCTTCCTCTTTCCAGTTGAACGGCTTGTAACCGAGCATGTGACGCGTGTGACGCATCTTGATGATTCCAATTTTCCTTTGCACATCGTCGTTTGAGCGCTCCATCACCAAATGAACCACGCTATCGGAGAGGTAGTCTTCAACGCCGTATTCGCCAAACTGTTTGTGGTCTTCGCCCGTCATTTCACAGATGAAAAACGACGTGAGTTCCAAACGGCGAACGGCTTCAAAGAGGCGGAAGATCTCGTCTCGCGGGTTGTCCATTTTCGTCAAGGTGAAGAACGCTCCCAACGAATCGAACACCAAGATTTCGAAACCGATGGATTGCCGGTAGGAGGTCAGTTGCTTGATGAGTTGGCCCATCCAATCCACGCGGTTGTTCATGCCTTGCTCGTCCAACTGGACGCGAAGGTCCGAGAGGTCGATGATGGCAATGCGGTTGCGGACGCGTGGGTCGTCGACGTTCATGCCCATGTTGGCCATGTGGGAGCGGAGCGACTCCTTCCCTTGTTCAAGCGTGACATAGATGCCACTGGTTTCACCGTAGAGCACTGCGTTGTAGAGCATGGAGAAGGTCAGGCTGGATTTCATGGCTCCGGAGGCACCGGCCACGATAGCGATGTGACCTTGCGGAATCCCCCCTTCCATGTTTTCATCCAGGCCCTCAATGTGTGTAGGAATGCGTTCAATCGTCACCATGGGGTTCCCTCGCTCCCCGGTGTTCGTCCCAATTCTTCAACCTCTCCCCTTGGCAGAATGAGAACGACCATGAGCAGTCCATGTTTCGGTGGAACATGCGCATCCATTTGGCATCCAACTCGCCTCGACGAATGGCCGTGCTCACGGAGCGTTACGACGAGGTTGTTCAACATGGATTGGAGGAGGTTGACGAAACGCCTCCTCCTGGAACAGTTGGCCACCAAGTGTTGACGATTTGCCAACGCAAAGCGGATGCCGTTCTGGCTTCCGACCCTTCAACGGCGATTGTCGTAGCAGACACCATGATTGCCGACCCGGATGATCTGTCGTTGAGCATGGGGAAACCGAGGGATATGGCCCACGCTGCGACCATGCTTCACCGCCTCCAAGGACGGCACCATCAGGTGTGGACCGCCACCGGCGTGCGGGCCTTGGGTGAATGGCGTTTCTGGTGCGAATCGGCCACGGTGAAGTTCCCGTCATTTTCGGACGAGGTCATGGATCACCTGCTCCAAACGGAATCCTGGCGTGGCAAGGCAGGTGCTTACGATCTTCACGGTGAGATGGGTCAGCACGCAACCCTTGTGGACGGTGAGGCATGCACCGTGTTGGGTTTGGCCGCGTCGGCCCTCGAATGGCTGGACGAGCTCACCGAGGCAACGGATCACATGAGCGGCTGAAGTCCCAGTCGGTGCTTCTGTGCATCCACCACCGTGCCCACGCCGGGCAGCATCAGAAGTTTGTCCTCAGCGTCGAGGGCGAAGGCGTTGATGCGTGCCTGATCGCATGCGAATTTCAGGTCACGACGGCATGCCATCTGATGGCTTTCCATGTGCACCAATGGGCGGAGGTCAACGATGACGGTGTCCCCTTCCATCACGCGCTGGAGGATGGCGGCGGTGTGAATTCGCTTCATCTCGTCCGGTGCCACGTATCGCAGCGCTGTCGTTGCCAGTTGAGGAGGGCGCGTGACGTGAAGACCAAGGTCGTGGAACGGTTCCCCGTCGGGTGTGACGGGACCGTTCCAATTCTCTGGCACCGGCAACGGTTCAACGGGGGGTGTGCCATCCCCCACGCTGTCGATGGTCACCGGCGGCGATGGTGGGGTGGCGGGCGCACCATCGGTCAACGGCTCGGTCGGTGGGGCGGGGTTGGCTTGCGTTTGCGTGCGACGCTGGCCTCCTTTTGCTTCCGGGTCGGGGAGCCCAAAGAACTGCCACAAGTTGCCCATGCCCTTCACCTCAGAACTCAAGGTCGTCCAACAGGGACTGGAGTTCGGCTGAGGCAGGCGTGGGGGCGGTTTGTTGAGGTTGCGGTGGAGGCGACGCCACCACGGGCTGCTGGACCGGTTCGAGCGGCGAACCAAACGCACCCATCGGTGCTGCTGCCGCAGGGGCGGGTGCAGGCTGCGAATCAAGCCACTGTTGCCCGTAATGCTGCCACTGCTCCATGGTCCAGCCCGGCGGTAGACCGCTGGCTGGAAGCGGGGGTCCTGAGGCGTAGACCGGTTGGGCTGGCGCAGGCGTTGGCACGGCCGGGATGGACTTCACGGGTGCCGGTGGTGCAGCGCCAAAGGCAGAGGTTGCAACGGCGGGTTGGAAGCCTTGCGCTTCGAGGACCGCCATGGTGTCGTTCGATCGGCTGCCTCGGGTGAACAGCAAGAACGCCACGAGGCCGATGATGATGAAGCCCAAGGCAAAGATGACCAGCGTCATCGTCGTGCCAAAGGTTTCGGAAACGCTTTCGAAGATGCCTTCGGGTGGGCGTTCGGCGACCGAGAAACTGAACGCCGTTTGCTTGCTTTCACCGTCGTCGTCCAAGACGGTTAAGGTCACGGTCCAGTCCCCGGGAGGCAGGTTTTGGATCGTCCAGGTGGGGCCGGTGTGGTCCGTGTCGCCCATCGTATCGCCATCGCCATCGAAATCCAGGTGGTTGCTGTCCCAACGGTACACAAGGCTGGCTTTGTCGCCTTCGGTCTCCACCGATTCCAAGGCAGACAACGTCAGGTTGTCCCCTTCCATCAGTTCGACGTCATCGGTTTCGAGGCTGATGACGGGGGTGGGGGGGAGGTTGATGACGCTGATGTTGGTGGAGGCGCTCGCCACGGCACCGTCGTCGTCGATCACGTTGACGGTGACCCAGCGCACGCCCCGTGTGGACCACGAAGTGGACAAGACGTTCCCTTCCTCGTCGCAATCGTTGCCCCTGACACCGTCGTTGTCGCTGTCGTCCGTGCTGTCCAGGTCCCAACAAATTCTGAGGTTGGCCAGATCTGAGGCCGTGTCGTCAGCGGTCACGGTGAGGTTCAGCATTTCGTCTTCAAACACCGGGAGCGAAACCGGAAGTTGTGAGACGGTGGGCGGCACGTTGTGCACGTTGATGTAGGCCTCACGAAGTTCAGAGGTGGCGCCGTCGGCGTCGAACGCTTGAACGAGAATGCGGTGAAGTCCGGACGTGTTCCATGCCACCGGTGAGAGGGCGGTGGTACCGACGCTCTGCACGGTCCAGTTTTCATCGTCATCGGCCGAAGGGAACCACTGGACGATGACGGTCCCCTGGTCGTTGGCCGTGTCGCTGGCTTGGATGCCCAGCACCCCGACTTCATCTTCATCGATGTTCCAGTGACCTTCGCTGTCGGGTTGCTGCTCCTCCCCGGCGACGGTCAGCGTGGGGTAGTTCAGCGTTGGAGCCACGTTCAGCACGTCGATGGTCGTCGTGTGCGTGGTTTCTTCGCCATCGTCGTCCGTGGCGACGGCCGTGACTTCCATGGTGCCTTCTTGGGTGGGCGTGAACGTGCAGTTGGCCTGCGTGAGGCCTTCCGAGCAGTCCAGTCCGGGCCACGACACGGTGACCTGCTGACCGGAGGGTGAGGTCGTGTCGATGTCGCTGATGTTCACGGCTTGCACCGTGATGGGGGACTCCACGTACACCGATGGGGCGTGTACGAGATCAAAGGTTGGTGCACGGTTGAGGATTTCAATCTCCACCGAAAGGTCGTCGATGTCCAATTCTTCATCGATGACGAGGACGTTGACCGTCCACATGCCGCTGTCGGACCAGTTCCACTGCGTCCAGCAACCAGGTGCTTCAATCACCTCGACCAGGCCGGGTCGCGACTCGATCTCAAAGCGGCATTCAACCGACCCACCGTCTTCATCGAAGCTCCCGGTGGCATTGAGGGTGACGTTCTCGTAGGTGTAGAGCGGGTCGTCGGTGGTGAGGTTGCCCGTCGGGGCTCGTCCGATGAACACCGCTACGGCGCCGTCGTTGTTGGAGCGGTTGGCGTCGGCCGTGACGTTCTCGTCGGGGTCCACTTCAAACATGAGGGAAGCGGTGCCGATGGGCATGGCCGGTGGCACGGTCCAATTGACCAACACCCGCTGTTCAGCGTAAGGTTCCACCTCGGCCATCTCATAACGTGCCACGGTGCCGTCAGGCGTTTCAACCTCCATCACGGTGGCTGGAGCGGTCAAAACACCGCGATTTTGAGCAGGCAACGAGAACGTCAGGACATCACCCGGTAGGGCGTTGTAGCCGATGGCTGCGCCCAGGGTGCTGGTGATGCCTCCACGGGTGCGCTCGACGATGACCGAAGCGGACTGTGCGATGAGGTCAACGCCCACGACGTTGAGGTCCTGGACCACGGTGGCGGTGCCCACGATTTTGTTCACCGGGTCGTACACCACCACGCCGTTGCTGGTGTGGTCGTCGCTGGCGGCGGTGTCGTCGGTTTGGCTTGAGACGTTCAGTCCAATTTGAGCTTGGCCGTTGTTGTCCGTGGTGGGGTTGAGGATGGTGTTGGCCACCTCGTAGCGCAACTGCAGATTGGTGTTCTTGACCGGCAACGGCGGTGCACTGGCGATGCTGTAGTCGATGTAGATCTGCTCCACGGCATCGGGGAGGGTGGCCAGCGTACCGGTCGTCACCTCCAGGACGGTGTTGCGTCCACCAGCGTCCGAGGCCGGGTCGACGCCGTTGGAGTCCGCAGGCGTGTAGGTTTTCAGGATCCAATCGATGGTGAAGCCGGCAGGGTTGATGACACGGTTCCACACCGTCCCACGGACTTCGGGACAGTACCAGTTGAAGCCCACGTTTACGCCGGTGGCGTTCCATTCCGAAATCTTGTACGAGTCGTCGCAACCCGTGTACTGCGGTGTGTCGCCGTCTTCGGTGGGTGCACCAGCTTTCACCACTTGCCACGAGTTGTTTTCTGCGGTGGTCGCGTTGAACAACGAGGGGTCGAAGTAATCCGATGTACCGTTGACAACCGTTTCGGTTTGAAACGACATGGACCATTGGTCACCGTTTCGCATTGGAAAGTCGTGACGCTCTTTGGCGGGCGTGTAGAGGTTCGTGAAGTCAATATCACCAAGGTCCTGTTTGAGCCAATTTTGGGGGAATCCGAAAAAGCACGGAACAAAGTCAACGCCAAGGTAGAACGAGGAATTCATGAGGCCAAGGTCGCGTACTCGCATGAGGTCAAGGCCCCTGTATTCAATGTCAATGCGACCGTTGGTGGGGGTGCCGTCGACCTCGATCGTTGCGCCACAGTTGGTGTTGGAATTGGCGCTCGTGAAATCCCCGGCAATGGTCACCTCATAGGCCAACACGGTTTGCCCTGTTGTGTCGGTCGTGTAGACGATGTCCGTCACTTCGTTGGCGGTGTCGCCGGTCAACGTGTTCAGGCTGGCCGAGACGTTGGCTTGCGCCAGCAGCGTGGCGATGTCAAATTGGGTTTCGTAGACCCACTCGTCTCCGACTCGGTACGCTGGGACATCAACCGTGGTTGACGAACCGCTCGACGCCATGGGCGCGAAGGGAGGATTGAGCAGGCGTTCGCCCACGGCAGCGTGGACGGAGGCACCCATCAAGAGCCCGAGCACCAGCACTGGCAAGAGGGATCTGCGGTTCATGGTTGCAGGTGGGTGTCCTGCTACAAAAGGAAACGCACGGTGGCCAATGCGCCATGGCGACGCAACAGCAGCGAATCAGCGGGCTCAGAGCAGGTCGGCGAGTTCGTCCTTGATGATCTCCACGGCTTCGAGGATCTCGTCCTTGTGGCGAGCACCGGTGATGACCATCTTGCCGGAGCCGAAGATGAGGCAGACCACCTTGGGGTCGTCGAGCCGGTAGATGAGGCCGGGGAATTGCTCGGGCTCGTACTCAACCTTGTCAAACGGCAGGTGGAACGTCAAGTGGTTCAAGTTGAGCTTACGGGGCACACCGGCTTGGGGCTCGCCGGTGAACTTGTCGACACCGTCGTAGTCCTCGGGGTAGTGAAGGGCGTAGGTGGCGACCATGTTCTGCACCTCAATGGTGACGTCTTCGAGGTCCCAGGTTTCGATGCCTGCGGATCGCAGGTCCTTGATCATGCGGTCAATGCCGGTGTGGATGTTGTCCTCGTCCTTTCCACCGGTGCACACGGCACGGCCGGAGCGGAACATCAGAATGGCCAGCTTGGGTTCGGTGACGCGGTAGACCACACCGGGAAATTGCTCGGGTTCGTATTCGCAGTTCAACTGGATGGCGATGTCGGGCAGGTCGAGTTCTTCGGCAACGCGGGTGCTGGCGACAACGTTCACGACGGTGAGGCGCTCTTCATCGGTGGTCATATAAAAGCCGAAACGGGCCGAGTATATAAAAGGAATTTCGGCATTGTACCACCTCGCCAAGCGTCCACTTGTCAAGTTCCATGAGCTGTCGTTCCGGTGATTGCCTTCCCTTGGCGACCACCCTGGCTGAAACTCGATCGGAAGATGTCTCAAGCGTTCGTCCAACGCTGCGAGCGTTGGCGCAAATCATGCATCAAGCCATGATGCTTCGGCGCCATGGTTGCCGAGGGTCGTGATCATGGCGGTCCCTCCCGCCGCTTCAATCGCTTCTGCTGTGGCTTCGGGGTCTCGGGTGAGGGCCATCATGCACCCGCCGCCGCCCGCTCCGGTTAATTTCACACCCAGCGAGGTAGGAGATGCGGCGTCGATCAGCCGTTCCAGGGCCTCTGAGGACACACCAAGGCTTCGAAGGACGATGTGATTCTCGGTCATGGCGTGCCCAACGGCCTCTGCGTCGCCCGCTTTCAAGGCCGCAAGGCCGCGTCGTGTGATGGCCTCGATGGCGCCGATGGCTTGCCGCTGTTCGGGATGTTGAGCGAACCGCTCCGCAAGCTGTTGGACTTGCCTGGCCGTGGGTGCGTGAACGCCGGTGTTGCCGATGACGAGGTGAACCCCTCCGAGTTCAGCCGAGAGGCTGTGAATCGACCAGGTCACGGTCCCCTCCGAGGTGTCCAATGAACGGTCGTACCGGTGGATGAGGTCCTCCTCTTTTCGGTTGGACAAGACCACCAAACCGCCGAGCAAACTCGTTGAGGTGTCCATCGGCGAGGCACGGCCGTGCTGTGCATCGGCTTCAGCGAGGTGGGCCCATCGCCCTGCTTCGTCTTCGGAAACGGATCGGTCGGTCATCCGTTCCAAACTGCGCAAAAACGCTGCACTCAGCGCAGCGCTGGACCCCAGGCCTGAAGCAGGCGGCAACGCACCACCCACCACGACGTCCATCGGTTTCAGGCCGTCCACGCCGCCCCAACGGTCCATCAGTGACACGATGTGTGGATGTTTCGCAGCATGGAGCGCCATGCCGTTGACGGTCCACGCCGTCGAGGGTGTCAACGTCAGGGTCATCCGTTGCTCAATGGCGACGGCGACGGCCGGTGCGCCGTAGACCACGGCATGCTCTCCGAACAAGATGCACTTTCCCGGGGCGGTGGCGAACACCCCGCGCTGAACCATGCCTTGACCTGAGGTTCGGACCTTATGTCCCTTCGCCCTCATCGCCCGCTTCCGAGGGAACTTGACGGTGCATTGAAGGAGCGCCGTTGTTTGGAAGGAACTGCGCAACAGCGTCAGGTGATGACATGGAGCACCCTTTGTTCATGGACTACGGCCCCGTTCCAGGTTGGGCCATCCTTTTGGTATTGTTCGGCGTATCGGGCGGTTTTTTCCTCTACCAGGTGGTCAAAGCCACCCGGCTGGTGATGCTCGGACGCCCGGAAGACCGGTTTGACAACTGGGGCGCTCGAATCAAGGAAGTGCTCGTTGGCTGGCTCGGCCAAAAGAAAGTCCTCCAGGACCGAATCGCAGGTGGCATTCACGTGCTCATGTTCTGGGGATTCCTGATGCTCTCCACCGACATGTTTGACCTCGCCAGTGGCAACAAGTTCTCGCACGATGTGCTGCCCGATTTGCTGCGAGGACCATGGAACCTCATGGTGGAGGTTGGCTACACGATTGCCTTTGTGGGCTGCGTGCTGGCGCTGGTGCGACGGGTCGTGTTCACGCCAGAGAAACTCAAGGGCAAATCGCAGCTCGAGGGCAACGTCATTTTGTTGCTTATCATGACCATCACCACCACATCCTTTGTGGTTGAAGCCGGTGAGGCGGGTGTTTCGGCCACATGGGAACCCATTGGGCATTGGGTGGCTGCCACCTTGGTGCCGTCAACGGCGGTCGTGGTGGCTGCGTATTGGGCGCACATGCTGGCCATTTGCGTCTTTTTGTTCCTGATTCCCTTGTCCAAGCACATGCACTTGGTGATGGCCTTCCCCAACGTGTTCTTCCACGATCTGCGGCCCATGGCCACCATGGAACCCTTGGCTCGGGGCTCCGATGGAAAAGCGGTGCTGCTCGACGAGTTGGACGTGGAATCCTTCGGTGCCGTGAACTACACCGATTTCACGTGGAGGGACCTCATTGACGGTTGGGCCTGCACGTCGTGCGCCCGTTGCCAGGACGTGTGCCCTGCTTACGCCAGCGGCAAGGACCTCAACCCCATGCAGATCATTCACGATGTCCGTCACTACGCCAACGACAACGTGACCACCTTGATGGCCGGTGAGACGCCCGAACAGGACATCATTGCCCGCTTTGGTGAGTCCTCCATCTGGGCCTGCACCACCTGCCATGCGTGTGTTGAGGCCTGCCCCATCTACATCGACCATGTTCCCAAACTCACGGACGCCCGTCGCCACATCATGATGGAGCGCATGGAATTTGACGCATCGGTTGAAGACACCGTGTTGCCGCTCATGGCCACCATTGAGAACCTTGAATCCGATTCCAACCCCTACGGCCTCCCTGCACACGAGCGCGGCGAGTGGGCGGAAGGCTTGGACGTGAAGGTCGCTGAACCGGCCGAATACATCTACTTCGCAGGCTGCGCTGCGTCCTTTGACGAGCGCAACAAGAAAGTGGCTCGCGACACGATCAGCATCATGAAAGAGGCCGGCCTTGATGTCGGTATCCTCGGCATGCAAGAAGGCTGCAGCGGTGACGCCGCTCGGCGGGCAGGCAACGAGTACTTGTTCCAGATGCTGGCAGAAACCAACTTGGCGACCTTTGAAGAGATTGGCGTCAAGAAAATCGTCGCTTCGTGCCCGCACTGCTTCCACACGCTGGGGAAGGAGTACAAGGACTACGGCGGCGAAGACATCGAAGTCATGCACCACTCGCAACTCATCAACCACCTCCAACAGGAAGGCAAGTTGCCTCAACCCAAGCACGACGGTTCGGTGACCTACCACGACCCCTGTTACCTGGGGCGCATCGGAGGAGAGCTCGAGGCGCCTCGGCAAGCCATCGGCGGCGTGGATGTCGAAGCCGATCGTCACGGACGTGAGTCCTTTTGCTGCGGTGCAGGCGGGGCACAAATGTGGATGGAGGAACACGTCGACGAGGGGTACGACCGCGTCAACGTCATTCGGTCCAAGGAACTCGCCAACACCGGTGCTGATACCGTTGCCGTGGGTTGTCCCTTCTGTTCAACCATGGTGACCGATGGCCTGAGTGCCATCGGTGCAGAGATGGATGTGAAGGACATCGCAGAACTCGTATGGGAGCAAATCAAGGCCAACGACGCGAAAATTGAGGCCAAGAAAACAGCCACGGAATCCGCCGACCTCGCCGAAGCATGAGGTGGCACCGTGCTGTCGGCCAGCGACCAGCAAGCGTTGTTGAACTGGTACGACGAACACCAGCGTGATTTGCCTTGGCGGGCCACCGATGACCCTTGGGCCATTCTTCTCAGCGAGGTTCTTCTTCAACAAACCCAGGTCGCCCGAGGCTTGGTGTATTGGCAACGCATGGTGGAGGCCTTCCCCACGGTTGCATCCATGGCGCAGGCTCCGGTTGATGCGGTGCTCAAGGCGTGGGAGGGAGCGGGATACTACAGCCGAGCTCGCCGGCTTCATGCGCTGAGCCAGCGCGTTGTGCTCCCGGCGATTGAGGGGGGCTTTGATGGTCGGTTGCCTTCCTCCTACGATGCGCTGCTGTCCCTTCCCGGTATCGGTCCGTACACCGCAGCAGCCGTGGCGAGCATTGCCTTTGGCCAACCGGTGGCCTGCGTGGACGGAAACATTCGGCGGGTCATGGCCCGGCAAACGGCTCAACCCGCCCCCGCTCCAACCGATGTTCAAACCTGGGCGGACGGTTCATTGCACGCCGAACGCCCTGGTGATTGGAATCAGGCATTGATGGAACTGGGTGCCACCGTGTGCACGCCCAAACGCGTGAGGTGCGAGCAATGCCCCGTTGCTCCTTCGTGTGCAGGGCGTTCCACGCCGGAACGCTATCCGCTGCCCAAACGGCAACGCATCAAATCCGTGGTGATGACCGCCATCGTCGATCACGATGTCCAAGGCCGTCCGCTGCTCCACCAGCGACCTTCAGCAGGGTTGTTCGGTGGTCTGTGGGGACCCGAGTATCTGGAAGGTCGAGTCCAACGCGGTGAAAAGTACCTCCACGCAGGGGTGGTGAAGCATCAACTCAGCCATCGTTCCATGACCGTTGATGTGCTGGTGGGTGTGTCTCCGGTTGCTTCGGATGGGGTGGAGCGTGCGGCCGTCGCTACTTCGACGCTGGATGAAAAAGTGCTGGCTCTTGCAACACGCGCTCTCGAGGCTTCCATGTCCAACGACGAGGACAAACGAAGGTCGTATGAGAAAAAGGAGGTTGGAGATGGTGCTGAGGTTTGATGAACACTGGAGCGATATTTCCGAACGCTTTCGAAACCTGTTTGAGGGTTTGGGAGTTGTTACGGTCACCGAAGATCTCCTTTCCTTCCGTTCCATCCCTCCTGATGTGGCGACCGGCATCGCGATCACGCGTTCGGGAGGGTTGGTGGCCAACATGCCCCTGCACGCTGTTGAAAGCCGTTTCACAACGGTCACGTACTCCTCAAGCCCACCTTCGTTGACCCTCGATGGGGACGGCATGTCGTACACGTACGTCGTTCCACCGGCACTGCTCAAGCAGCGCAAAGACGGATGAAACCGTTTGACGCTCCCTCCTCCGGCGACGCTCCTTCAGGACGACGCGTTGACAACGACGCACGTGTTCGAGAACCAACACCAGCCTCCAGTGCAGGGTGGTTGTCGCCGGCCCTCACGTCGCCATCATGCCCCCGGGCCTTTCCCTTGCGTGGTGGAGCGGAGTTCGTGTCGGAACGAAGCCAGGCAAAGGAACAAGCCGGCGACGAGCACGTATTCTGCCGGGGCGGCGATGTTGATGCCGGCTTGTGCCTCGTTGAGAAATTGAGCGGTTGTCAGGTCGGTGGGGTCGACTCCGTTGCCTCCCCAGCGAAAGGCGACGATCATGACGATGAAGGCCGTGGCTGAGGCGAAGAACCCTCTTCGCCGCTCCCTCCGTCCTGCCACCGTACCTCGGTCACCCATCGCCAGATGGGCGGTCAAGGCCCAAGCCAGCCCGCCCCCGAACGCCAGCATGGAGGTGACAACATGGGGGTCGAGGTGGTTCCACATGTCGTAGCGTGCCAACAGGACCGCATTCGCTCCGGCGACCATGCCCACCCCGTTGGCGATCCGCCACCAGCCGGGTCGTTGTGCTCCAAGCTCGCCTCCGAGCCGCCAAGCATAGGCCATCTGAGCGAACCCTCCCAGGGTCAAACCGATGGAAAAGATCCAACCCTGCAGGCCGGGGGCATCGGCCTCAGAGATGAAGAACGGTACTGCACGCGGTTCGTCCAACCCATGAACCAGCATGGCCAGCACCAACGATGATGCAGGCAACGCCCAGCTGAGGTGGGCCAGAGCGACGCTGTTTCGTATCATTGGAACGCCTTTACCGTGTCTTGGATGCAGGTGTCGAGGTCCTCCCACGTCATGCCTAATACCCGTTCTGCCTTTTCGCTGGAATAGAGGGTGTCCCCGCGCATCAGGCTCTTGGCCAAACGGCGCGTCAAGTACCGCGGTCGACCGAACAACCCGCCCATCCAGTCCTGAAACACAGCAAGCGGCAAGAGCACTTTCGGAAGGGCGCGTTTCGGTGCTTTGGTGTCCGGATTCAAGATCCGGATTCTTCGGCAGATGCTGGCCAAGGTCAGGCCGGTGTGAGGGGCGAGGATGAATCGCCCTTTCGCTTCGTCCACCTCAAACGCCAGTCGGTGCGCCCGGGCCACGTCGCGCACGTGAACGACGGACATGGGGAACGGGGGAGCCACGGGGTAAGCTCCCCGCATGGCATCGGGAAAAAATTCCACGCTGGGTGTTGGTCGCACAAAACCACCCCCGTAAATCGCCGTCGGGTTCAGCACCCGAAGGTCCAACCCGAACTCCTCTGCTAACGCCCAAGCATGACGCTCCGACGATGTCTTTGCTTGGGTGTACGGAATCCCATCGTGCTGTTGCCAATCGTCTTCTGTCTTGATGCGTCCTTTGGGTTCGGTTCCCACCGCAGCCGTGCTGGAGGTGTAAATCACACGGGAGATTCCCGCTCGGTGGGCGGCGCTGAGCAAGTGGGTGGTCCCTTTGTTGGCGGTGTCCAAAATGGTGGCCGCCTCTCCTTTCGTGGCGTAGACGGTGGCGGTGTGGAACAGCCCGTCGCATCCTCGAACAAGATCGACCCAAGGGTCAGCATCCAGCACGTCGCCTTCCACCAGCTCCAACCGGTCTTCGACGCCCATTTCCTTCGCATGACCTCGGACGTGTTCGGTTTTTTCAGCATCCGAAAGGTCTCGAACCGACCCCTTCACACGGTAGCCGTTGGCCAGCAAATCGCGAACGATGTGATTTCCCAAATGCCCGTTCACACCGGTGACGAAGACCGTTTTGCCGTTCTCAGGCGTCATGACCGACGCGACCGACCCGCCCCGTATGAACCTTGAAGTGGGATGTGTTTGACCGGCGTTCATGCCCCTGCGCGTCCACGACACCCGTCGCCGCACCAAGGTGGAGTTCACCACCCTTGAACCCGGGAAGGTGTCGATGTACGTCTGTGGGGTCACGGTTTACGACCGATGCCACCTCGGTCACGCTCGGTGTTACTTGGCGTTCGACCTGATTCACCGATGGTTGGAAGCCAAGGGTTACGACGTCATGTACGTTCAGAATTTCACCGACATCGACGACAAAATCATCCATCGTGCCAACGAAACCGACGGGGACTGGAAGGCCTTGGTCGACGCCAACATTCATGCGTACTATGAGGACATGGATGCGCTGAACATCCGCCGTGCCGATGCCTATCCGCGTTGCACCGAATACGTGGACGACATGGTTCGAATCACGCAGGACCTCATCGACAAGTCACACGCTTACGTCGCTGAAGACGGGGTGTACTTTCACGTCGAGTCAGCGCCCGAGAAGTACGGTCAGTTGACGGGTCAATCGATCGATGCCGTACAATCCGGGGCCGGGGGGCGCGTGGAGAAGACGGGGACTTCCAAACGCGATCACAAGGATTTCGCCCTCTGGAAGGCTGCAAAGCCCGGGGAACCCACCTGGGACTCTCCTTGGGGGCCGGGGCGACCCGGCTGGCACATCGAATGCACCGCCATGTCGTTGGACCACTTTGACCGGGAGTTCGACATTCACGGGGGAGGTCATGACCTGCGGTTCCCGCATCACGAGGCCGAAATTTTCCAAGGCGAATGCCACACCGGTCACAGCCCGGTGGTCCATCACTGGTTGCACAACGGCTTCGTCAACATCGACGGAGAAAAGATGAGCAAATCGCTGGGGAACTTCTGGACCGTTCGGGACATTCTCGAGAAGGTGGACGCCATGGTCTTGCGGTTTGCGCTGATCAACGCCCATTACCGCTCCCCCATCGACATGAACGAGGCCCTGCTCAACGACGCAGAGCGCAACTACAACCGCTTGTTGGGGTGCTACGTGGACGCGCTCAAGGCCCGTAGCACCGCTTCTCCGGTGGCGCTGCCGCACCCCGACATCGCTTCACCGCATCCGCTTGGGAAGGCCTTGGGGCTGCTCGAAAAGATGGGTGAAGGCTTCGCCATGGCGATGGACGACGATTTCAATTCCCGTGAGGGCGTTGCCAAGGTGCTGGGCATGGTTCGAGAAATCACGCGAACATTGAACGCCACCTCTTTGGACGATGCGGACCGCGATGCGTTTGCCCACTACGCCGTGGAGTTGCTTGAGGAAACCGCCGGTGACGTGTTGGGTGTCCTACCCGCTCAAGACGTGGCCTTGGCCGAACCGGAAGAGGACCCGCGTAAAGCCGCCATCGCGGACCATGTCGAAGCGTTGCTCCTCCAGCGGGCGGAAGCACGCGAGGCCAAAGATTGGGGTCGCGCAGACGCCATTCGAGACGAATTGAACGCCTTGGGCGTCGTGGTTACCGATACCGCCAACGGACCCGAATGGGACCTGGCTTGAGTGCGCTACTCCTCTTCCATTCCAGGGCTCAGCGGCGGGGGCGCCGGAACAAAGGACGGGTGCGTTGAAGCGTCCTCCCACATCGCATCGATGGTGACCTTTTCGCTCAATTCGCCCGGCGGTTGGCGAGAGACGAACAGCAACAACAGGCCCAACAGGACCACAATGACAGCGAGCAGGGTCAGGGCTGAACTGGCTTGTTCCGACTCGGCTGCTTCTGGGTCAACGTTTGTGTCGGGGTCGAGCGCGGTCAGGCCGCCCTCCTGACCGTCGTTGTCCGGTAACGTGGAGTTGGTGTCATCGGTTTCATCATCGGGCGTTGGTTCATCATCGCTGGTCTGGCACGGCGGGCTGCTGCCGTCCGCGCACGTCTCGGTTGGAGCGGTTGGGGTGGTGAATTGGACCACCGGTTCGAGGTTCTCTGCACGGTCATAGTACCGGTCGTACAACAACGACAAGTCCAGCTGGGCGTTGGCCACCGATGAGCCGTTGATCACCTCGAAGTAGCGCTGGTCGCCGTAGGTGTACCAGGGATCCAGGCCCACGGCCGTCATCCCCTGCGTTACGCTGGCAAAGTCGCTCGCATCCCCAAAGGCCGCTTGCATCTGGTCAGCATCAAACGCCAACGCCATGGTGAGGTTGTCAACGATGCTCGACCATGATTGTGCGCCGTCGGGGACCGAGGTGAAGGTGATGTCAAGGGATTTTCCAAAGCGTCCTGCGGGCTCATGGTCCTCGCCGTTCAACGCCGTCATCAAATCGGTGTCACCGTACAACGGTAACCCTCCGACGATGGAGAGACGGACATCGGGGTCCACGGCGTTGATGAGGTTGCGGTAAGGATCGGCGTGAATGTTGTCCACCACGACCAAATCAGCGGCTGTTCCCGGTGTCAAGGTGCCCACGTCCTCGTGCCAGTTGGTGGCCCGAGCTGCACCGGAGGTGACCATTTCAACGAGTTCGTAATCGGTGAAGATGTTGCCCAGCATTTCATCGTCCCACAAATCCGCGACCTTGAGTTCGTGCAGCGGTGATTTGGAGCCTGAGGGAGACCAGTCCGGGGCCAACGTGATGTGAACGCCGGCTGCTTTGGCAGCAGCCACATCCGCTGTTTGGCCGTACAGCAGCAGGTTCGAGAGGGGAGACCATACCAAACTTGTCCCAGCTGCGGCCATCTGGTCGAATTCGGTTGAGGTCAAGGCCACGCCGTGAATCAGCACGAGTTCCCCGACCAACAAATCGTTGTTGACGAGTGTGTCGAATTCCGCACGACTGCGCTCGTCCACGCCTTCGGCGATGTGGACGAACCATGCATCAAGGGTGCCACTGGCGTTGCCGTTTTTGATGTGGTTGCCCACGTAATCCGATGTCAGTTCCGTGACTTTGGTATGGATTTCGTCTCGACCGAAATTGTAGTCCTCAATGTTGCGTGCGAGGATGCTGGCGTAACTGTCATCGGGGTTGGAAGGGCTGCCCTGGGCTGCGGTGGTGCCGCCAACAATGGACTTCATTTCGATGTACTTCATGGCCTCCGACTCCATGTTCCAGTACGGCCCTGAGTGGACCAGCATCTTCGGCTTCGTCACCTGTTCGCTGTAATCTGGGTGGTTTTTCCACTCGTACCGGTTGTTGTAACCGCCCCATGCGTTGCGGTCCGAAACGGGGAGATGTGGCTCCATGTCCCAGAGAGGTACCTGGTTGTAGTGCAGGTGGTTGTGGAGATCCAACAAGCCCGGGTAAATGGTGCCGTTGGTTGGGATGACGGGCACGTTGGTGAGCTGCACGTTGGCGGGGATGTTGTTTTCCCACACCGCAGTGATGGTGCCGTCCTGGACGAGCACGTGCCCCTGGTCGATGACATCGCCAGGCCCCGTCATCGGTACGATGCGTCCGGTCAGCACGTAGGCGCCGGTGTGAACGTGGTCGTTGGAACGGTAGCATCGAACAGCGTTTTGTGCCGTGCTTCGGTCCTCTTCGGGTCCCCAGCCCGGTGTAGGGGCATCCGCTTTCCAGAGGCTGCCGTTGTCGAGTCGCTCGTAGGGGCGGTCCCACCACGAATCCTCGCCGGGGTACACGAGTTGATCCACTCGGGCGCCGGTGTCGGTGGAAAGGGTCACCGCGTCCCCGTCCCAGTAGTCAAGTTCAATGCCAGAACTGTCCCTGAACACGACCAGGCGTTCATTGGGGTCCAAGGTCGTGTTCCATGCGAGACGACATGGCGGAGAGCCTCCATCTGGATCATCATCAAGCCACCAGTCGGACACGTCCACCGCTGTTTCACCCGTGTTCCAGAGTTCGATGTACTGGTCGGATACGGAGCCGATGGTGCCGTCACCGTTCCAATCGGTGCCGTTGTACTGCTCCGAGGAAGCCGAAACCAGCACCTCGGCGATGACCACTTGGCGTTGTTCAACGGTCGCTTCATGACCGTTTGCAGCAACACCGAGCAGCATCGGGCTGCTGGTGCTGAGGAAGAGAAGGGTCACGAGCCACATGCAGCGGTGTTGCTTAGCCATGGTATTGCTTGCGCATGATTGGCTTTAATCTCTGCACCCAAGGGTTTTCCATGACAGGTGTTCAAAAGGGATGGTGGTTCGGCAGAGGTTATGCCCTCCGTGGAATTGACCGAGCCGGTGTTCGCAGACACCATTGAGAACAATGAACTCGTGATTCTCGACTTTTGGGCGGAATGGTGCGGACCGTGCAAGGCTTACGGGCCCGTGTACGAACGCGTCTCTGATGAATTCCCTGACGTCGTGTTTGGGAAAATCGACACGGAAGACCAGCAAGCCTTGGCCGGTATGTTTGGTATTCGGTCCATCCCCACCACGATTGCCTTCAAGGAAGGCATCGGGGTGTTCATGCAACCCGGTGCGCTGCCTGAGCAGGCCCTGCGTGACTTGGTCAAGATGCTTCAAGACCTTGACATGGATGAGGTTCGTGCTGAAATGGCCGAGCGAGAGGCCCAGAGCGAATGAGGCACGGCCGGCCGATTGGTTGAAATGCGACCCACGAAAGGATTGAGCATGAACGCTCGACCATGGTTCGTGGTGTTGCTGTTCTTCACCGCCTCCTTGGCGGGTTGCTTCGGCGAAAACAACGACGACGATGTTCAGGTTGGGAGCAACGCCGCTTATCCGCAACCATGGGAACGCGCCGATCTCACCTACGACGACAGCGACGTGTTCGCCCGTGTTACGGTGAACGGGACGTACGGCATCGATGCGGTGCGCTCTGTCTTCGTGCCGGTTGACACCATCACGGCCGCCGATGGCGGCGCTGGACTCACCGGTGATGCAGCGGTCCACCTGGGGTTGTGGTTGCCCGTGATCGATGGCTGTGACTGGGAGGCTGCCGAACTCCCCGAATCGTGCCATGTACCGGTGATCGCCGAGGTAGGGCCGTACTACAACGACGGCGACGTCGACGCCCTCACACCGGCAGACCGTCTTGGGCGCATGCTCATCGAGAATTACGTGCCGCACGGCTACGGTGTTGCTCAGGTGTCGGTCTTCGGAACGGGGGAATCCAACCACTGCATGGACCTCATGGGTACGGACGAGCAGCGCGGCATTGACGCAGCCATTACGTGGCTTGGCAGTCAACCTTGGTCCAACGGGAACGTGGGCATGATCGGCAAATCCTACGACGGCTCAACACCCTGGCAGGCGGCCACTTTTGGCAACCCCCACCTTGCCACCATCGTGCCGATGTCTGGCCTCATCGGCGTTCACGAATTGATGTGGCGAAACGGAAGCATGGAGGCTCGTGGTATGATCATGCACAACGGCGTCTACGGGTCGTTTGGTATTGACGGCGACAGCGAAGACGCCCACACCTTGTGCGAAGGTTACCTCGAAGGGTACGTCAACGGACCCGCAGCGTACCTGTCGGGCGGGATGGTCACCTACGCCGGCAACGATTACTGGACGGAGCGTTCGTTCCTTGACCGTGTGTTGACGAACTACAACGGCTCGATTTACATCATTCAGGGGATGCAGGACTGGAACGTTGACCCGCACATGGCGTTTCCCACCCACCAACTGGTGGAGGCCGCCGGCATTGAAGTGAAAACCCTCGCCGGCCAGTGGGCGCACGATTACCCCGACCGTCGCTCAGGCCACAGCGCTCTGCCCAGCGGTGAGGGCTTGGAGGCTTACCCCTACACCTTGCGCTGGGATTGGGCGGACGAGATGTTGTACTGGTTCGATTGGTACCTCAAGGGCGAGGGCGCTGCTCCCGTGCTGGGGGTGGAAATGCAAGACAACCGCGGTGGTTGGCGCTTCGAAACCACCTACCCCGCCCCGGATACCGAATACCTCGAAATCAGCGCAGCAGATTTGAACCCGTCCAGCGCCTCCATGGTGACCTCCACCGAGACGATCACCATGACGTACGGGCCGTTTGAGGAGGACGTCTTCATCGCTGGGATGCCAACCTTCCACATCGCCATCACACCCCACACCTCCAACGGGGCCCACGGTTACCTCGAAATGACCGATGGTAGCGGTCTTCGACTCGGTCACGCCGTGATGGACTTCCGATTCCACGAAGGCGGACGTGACGGCCAAGAAGCGCTTGTCCCCTTCTCAACCGTGCTGGGGAAAATGGAATTCATGGGCATGGACATCTTCCTCGAACAAGGAGAAACCATCGTCATCACCTTGTCCCAAACAGGGAGGGACTACGTTCCATCGCCTGCGGCTTCAGGGGGGTACTCCGTGAATTGGGCCGAATCCACGCTTACGCTTCCCATCGTGACTCGAAGCTGCGACGACCTCTTCCAAGCCCCCATGCTCGAATACGGTGAAGGTGCCGGCCGAGCGTGCTGATGGGTCCATTGGCTTGCATTCCGCTCTCTGATGTTGCGCTTCAGGAACGCAAGTTGCAGCGTCATCCTCTTAAGCCGATGACAAACCTTTCTTCACCATGTCGTTGGCTGTTGCGCTGGGCGTGAGCGAGCGTCTGGCAGAGAAAATCACGACGCACTTCGGTTCAGAGACAAGCGTGATCACAGCGCTTGAATCGGGCGATGTCGGTCGTCTTGCTGAAGTCGACGGTGTTTCGGTGAAACGGGCGATGACCATCGCTCGTCAATTCACGGGCGGTGACGGCTCCTTCCTTGCGACAAAAGAGGCCGAACGTTTGCACCATGCGCTCGTTCAACACCTCCAAGGGTTCACCGCTTGCTCGGCGTCCAAGGAGCGCATGGGCCTGCTGATGCCAGCCAAACACCTCGATGAGCGTCGAACCGTGGTAAGCGCTGCCATGGAACTGCCCCCGCCGTGGTTGAGTGAACAACATCAACGGTGGTCCAAACTCGCTCGCCTCAAGGAACCTCAGGGACGGTACGAGCGCGTGCTGGTCACGCCTGAACCGATGGACCATCTGAAGCGTTGGTGCCGTGTGCTCGTGCCCGGTGAACGAGAAACATGGAAGGATTACACCGTGTTCAAGACCGTCACATGGGTTGGCTCGGGTGCACCCATGGACCCTCCCGAAGGTTGGTTGGTCACGGGGTCCGGGGCGGACGAAGCCACGTTGATCCCCGAGCGCATCATTGACTGGTTCACGCACAACAGCTCCACCCTGGGTTTGGTGAACGAGGAAGTTCGTTCATGGATGGACGGCTTGTTGCCAGACAACGTCGCCCTTGAACCGCTGACCGAAGCGTTGCAAGCGCTGCGCGACCTCCCCGACGCCATGACCTTGGTCGGTGATTCGCAGGACGCAGCCGTCATCGCTCAACTGCGTGACGAATTGTGGACGGTGGTGAAAGGTCTGGAAACCGAGGTCAACCAAGAAGTGGAGGCGGCCATGAACGACGCCAAAATGGCGCTCTCGGGAGCGGAGTTGTTGGAAGCCCTCGCCGACGGTGCAGCGTTCCAACGGCGGCTCAGGGACGCCACGGGCGAGGTCATCGCCGAAGCCATGCAGAAGGCCCGTGAGCGACTGGCGAGTTTTCTTGAACCGGCCAAGGTCAAGTGTCCGTACGACATTTTCACTTCTTCTTGGCCTGCGAAATTGGACCGAGAAGCCATCGACGGTGTGGACGCTGCATTGGAGGTCAAACTCAACGCCGCCACGACGGACCACTTGGTGCAAGCTGCTCACCGACTGGGCCCGCTGAAGCCCTTGTGTGAAGTGGCCGTTCAACGCATGATTGAGCTCGACCAGTGGTGTGCCATCGCCCGTTGGGCCCATCACGATGCGTGTGTTATGCCAACGTTTGGCGACCATGGGATTGCTCTTGAGGCCGGGCGGCATGTGTTGCTCGGCGTTCAACCCGACCCGGTGACGTACGGGTTGGGGCGGGTGGCCGCACCCGACGATCGCCAATCTTTGGCCCTCCTGACCGGGGCCAACTCGGGTGGGAAAACCACCCTGTTGGAGTGCCTGGCCCACGCTTGCATTCTTGCCCACATGGGTCTGCCAGTGCCGGCCCGTTCAGCCAAGGTTGGACGGGTGGACGCCCTCCACATCTTGGCCAAAGCCGGTGGCACCCAAAGTGCAGGTGCGCTTGAGCAAACGCTGGTTGAATTGGCGGATGTGGTCAGTGACCCAGCGCCAAAACTCATTCTTGCGGACGAACTTGAAGCGATCACGGAACCCGGTGCTGGCGCCCGCATCATCGCCGGTATGCTGCTCGCGGCAGAGGCCCAGCCTCACACCACCATGATGCTCGTGACGCACCTGGCACCTGCCATTTTGGAAGCGACCGGGCGGGACGATCTCCGCGTGGACGGCATTGAGGCCCGTGGGTTGGGCGAAGACCTTGAACTCGTTGTGGACCGAACCCCGCGCAGAAACCATCTCGCACGGTCCACACCGGAATTGATCGTCCGGCGGTTGGTGGAGAAGAGCGAAGGTCACGCCAAAGCGTTGTTTTCAGACATCCTTGGTCGATTCACGTCCTGAAGAAGCCCCCTTTTTCGGAAACCCGTTTGGCGGCCATGCGGGAATGGGTCTCTGCATTGGGGAGAAATCTCATTCGATCAACCATAGCGTCGATGCCGACACCGGTGTTGATTCTACCCCTTGCCGGTTCAGGCAGGGAGGTCCAACTCCACAGCAAAGAGCGGGTCGGGGTCGGTGGAATCGTGGTAGGCGACGACCACGCCACCATCGTTGAGGATGGCGAGGGAGGCGAAATCGAACCGAATGTCGTTGCCGGCGCCGGAGGTGGAGTCGAGGTCGCCCTGGCCGACGTAGGTCAGCGTGTCGGGCGAAAGATCGTCGCTGTAGCCTCGGACGTGGTACACCGTGTCCACGTCCGGTCCTTCAGTGGATTGATAACGAACGTTGAGGATGAACAAATCCAACTCACCGTTGGCTTGGAATTCCCATTCCTCGATTTGGGAAGCGTCGTTGCCGAGGTTGTAGGTCTGGTTGTCCCATGTTTGACCCCCGTCGTTGGAGAGGTAGTGCGTGAACGAGGTGCCGCTGTTGGCCACGCAATGCAGGCTTCCTGAGCGATCGATTTGGCAGTATTCGGACGGGAAGACGACCTCGAGTTCGTTCCACGACAAGGTGGTGTCCATGAACGCCGCATGACCGTTGTCGTAGTAGGCCGGGAACAGCAGGCCACCGCTGGGCACGGAGAATGCGCGCATTTCCTTGTGGGGCTTGTTCACGTCCCAATAGGCCGGCAAGTCGGCATCGGTGAAGTCCAGGTCCAGTTCAACGGTAGGGTCTCCCCCCGAGCGGTCGGGGAACTGGAAGGGGTAGTAGTTCAGTCCGTCCACGCTGATTTGTCCTCCAGCGTTTTGGCTCTGGTGCCAGAAGTTGGAAATCACCATGCTGGCCCATTCGCCGGTTCCAAGGCTGGAATCAATGGGACCCACCACTTCAACCTGCCAGGAGCGGTCATAGAACGGTTCTGTCAACCGGTTGTAGCACCACTTCCATTCACCCTCTGAATCGTCGTACAGGATGGCGTAGAATTTGTCCAGTTTGAGGTCACCGCCCACGTAGGGGAACCATGACATTGAGATGATGTCGCCGTTGGTGGCCTGGACGATGCTGCCTTCGCCAAGCCCCTCCTGGCCCGGATTGGTGGGAATGAAGGTTCGGCATTGGCCGTCGGGCAGAGCAGGAGGGATGTAGGTGTCCCATTCATGGCCGCGATCGGTGGAAAAGACGGGGTACTCGCCGCCGATGTTCAAGATTTGGCCGTCAATGTCGGTGGCAAGGTAGTGCTCGCAACAGTTGCCGCCGTAGGTGGCGTCAAACACCGCCCAGGTGGTGTTGGTGGTGGCGTTGGTTCGGAGGTCCACCGTCACGAAGGTGCGTTCATCACCGTGAGGAGCAGGGTCAATCCGCTGATAATTCTCGAAGATGGACGTGGCGGTGTCCTCGCCCATCATCGCCTCACCGTCACCCATGCAACCGGAGGTCACCATGGCCACCATCAGCAGGACAGCGAGTCCACGGCGGTTCATGGGGAGGCGTCGCTGCGGCGTGATTTGAAGCCGTCGCTTAGTCCCCGTCCTGCACGGGTGCGGTAAGTTCAGCGAGTTGCAACAAGCCTTGGCGAGTCCTCGCCCCCATCCAGGTCAAGGCTTCTCCATCGATGCATTTGACCCACGGCCGTGTGCCACCGGCACGTTCCACTCGCTCTGCGATGGCCTCTCCTTCTTGGTGTGAGAAGGCATGGGGTTCGCTCGACATCAACAGTCCCTCCACGTTGTGCTCAAGGAGGTCCTTTTCGGTGACCGCTGGGTAACCGGTGCCCTCGGGGTCGATATCAGGCACGCTCCACCCAAGGGTGGACAGCATGCCACCTGCGTAGGTCCGTGCGTTGGCGATCATCAGCGGTTCGTGCCAAATGAAAGGCAAGACGGTCCCCGTTGCTGTTCTGTTCACCTTCGCGAGGGTGGCTTCGAGTTCGTTCGCCAAACGCTCGCCCTGGTTGCTCTGCTCAACGGTATCACCCAGCTGGCGAAGCATGGAGGGGACGTCGGAGGGGTGGCGAACATCGCAAACAAACACCCCGTACCCTTGCTCAACGCACCAATCATGCACCGCTTTGGGGTTCTCGTCCCGGTCCATGACCACGAGGTCGGGTGCTGCAGCATTGATTTTGGAGTAGGTCGGCGTTTTCGTGCCACCCACCACCGGGACGTTGTCCACTTCCGGTGAGGGATGAACGCACCACGGTGTTCGCCCCACCACGTTCGTGCTGTCGAGGCCAAGGGCGAACAACGTCTCGGTGAGCGACGGTACCAACGACACCACGCGCATGGCCTTTCCTCATTCCACGGTGAACGCCACGGCAGCACCGTCCACTTCGAAGCGCTCGGCATCGGCTGGTCCGGCTTCATCGACGTGGAACACGGCTGTCGTTGCTCGGGTCTCTGTCGCCACGTATGCACGGTCGGCGTCGAGCACTTCGGGGGCGTTGTTCAGCCAGATGTTGAGAGCGACGGTGTCCTCCATGGCCAGGTCCATGTCTTTGCGCTTGGCTTGGATTCGGCGGGTGATGTCACGAGCCATGCCCTTGGAGAGCAGGTCGGGTGTGTCGTTCATGTCAAGCACCAAGGTGACGTGAACGGTCTCACCGGCGAGTTCCACCTCCACGGTTTGAGCGGCGAAGCCTTCGCGCTCCACGCGTTTTATTTCGACGTCACCGAGCTCGATCTGAACACCGAGGAGTTCTGCGTTGCCGTCTCGAATCGATTGCAGCAAGGCCTGCGGATCGGTGTGTTCGCGAATGGCCTTGGCCACGTTGTTGACCTCGGCCCGGGCTTTGGGTGCGAGGGCTCTGAAATTGGGTGCGAGTTCAACACGCTGGAATCGGTCGAGATCGCTCTCCACATGCAACGCTTCAACGTTCAGCTCCTCGCCCAACAGGTCGTGGAAGGCGGTCAAATCGGGACCTGCAACCAACCAGCCTTGGGCACACGGCAATCGCTGACGACGCCCTGCGTCGACCCGGACACGGCGTCCAGCCTCGGCCAATTCACGCACCAGTCCCATCGTGTCCTCAAGGTGCATGTCGTGTGGGGGCAACTGGGCGGTGGCAGCAGCAGCGGCTTCGTCCCATGCATCGGCGGTGGCCCCCTCGAGGCTGCCGGGGGTGCCGACCGGCCAGGCAGCCTGATGGACGGACTGGCCGGTGAGCGCTCGGTGCACGGTGTCAACCATGAACGGGGCGACCGGCGCCACCAACCGACAAACGGTGACAAGCACCTCGTGAAGCGTGTGCTGGCAGGCCAATTTGTCGTGGCTCTCGGCCTCGTCCCAAAGCCGGCGACGACTCCTGCGGACGTACCAGTTTGACACGTCGTTGACCACAAAATCCTCGAGATCCCTGCAGGCTTTGTGGTAGTCCCACGTCACGAACCCTTGGTGGTACTGTTGGGCCACCGTGTGGAGCTTGGAGAGAATCCACCGGTCAAGGGCCGGTCGTTGGTCCACGGGCGATGCGCTTTGTTCGGGGTCGAAGCCGTCCAGCGCAGCGTAATCGGCGTGGAACTTGTACACGTTCCAGAACGTCAGGAACATCTTCGCATAGGTTTCACGCACACCGTTCGGGTCGAATTTGAGGGGGTTCCAGGGTGCACCGGCGGTGACCATGTACCAGCGCGTGGCGTCGGCGCCTTCACGGTTGAAGTGGTCCCACGGGTCAACGATGTTGCCTCGAGACTTGGACATCTTCTTGCCTTCTGCGTCGAGGATCAGACCGAGGGACAGGCAACGCTTGTAAGCCATGCTGTCGAACACGGCGGTTGATACCGCCAGCAAGGTGTAGAACCATCCACGCGTTTGGTCAACCCCTTCGCAGATGTAGTCGACGGGGAAAGACGCGTTGAAGCGCTCTCCGCCGTCGAAGGGGTGGTGCCATTGTGCGAACGGAGCGCAACCAGAATCGAACCAACAGTCCATGACGAACGGTTCACGGTGCATCGCCTCTCCGGTGTCGGAAACGAGCGTGAACCCGTCCACCACGGGACGATGCAGGTCAACATCATCGGGGCAGGCAGGATTGTCAAATCCGGCAGCGGAAGCCTTGGCGACCTCCTGTTGGAGCTCTTGGATGGAGCCGATGCACTTCATTTCACCCGACGCACTTCGCCAAACGGGCAGCGGTGTGCCCCAGTAGCGTTCTCTTGAGATGGCCCAGTCCTTGACGTTGCGCAGCCATTCACCAAAGCGACCTTCGCCGACCCAGTCGGGGGCCCATTCCACTTCATCGTTGAACGCCAGCAGTTTGTCCTTCACGGCCGTCATGCGGACGAACCAGGAATCCATGGCGTAGTAGAGCAGCGGGTGGTCGGTGCGCCAGCAATGGGGGTAGTCGTGGAGGTACGATTTTTCACGGTAGAGCAACCCCGATTCGGGTCCCATGCCGTTGGGACCTTTTGGAGCACTGAGCAATTCGATGATGGTGCTGTCGCATGCTTTGACGTAGCGACCGTCCAGTTCGGGATGGGTGCCTTCAACGAACTGGCCCTCCATGTCCACGGTGTGTTGCGCGGGCAAACCCGCAGCCATGCCAAGGTTGTAGTCGTCTTCACCGTACATCACGGCGGTGTGAACGACGCCCGTTCCGTCGGTCGTGGTCACCCAATCCGCCTCCAGCACGGTCCAAGCCGACGTCGATTCACCGGCATCGATGGCCTCGGGGAACAACGGCTCGTAGCCACGTCCCACGAGGGAGGAGCCGGGGAACTCGTCGACGATGTCCACGTGGTGCCGCAGGACCTCTTTCATGAGGTCTTTGGCAAGGATCAACTCCTCGCCAACAGCGGCACCGCCCGCTCCCGTCCAGTTGTCACCGGCGGGTTCGCGAACCTTGCATCGCACGTAGGTCACCTCCGGGCCAACGGCCAGGCCGACGTTGCCCGGCAAGGTCCACGGGGTGGTGGTCCATGCCAAGATGGAAGCATCATCGTCCAAGAGCTTGAATTTCACGTACACCGATGGCTCTTCGACTTCTTTGTAGCCCAAGGCCACTTCATGGCTGGAATACGAGGTGCCCGTTTGCGGGCAATAGGGCAACACTTTGTGACCGCGGTAGAGCAAGCCCTTGTCGAACATTTGCTTGAGCGCCCACCACGAGGATTCGATGTAGTCGTTGTGCAGCGTCACGTACGGATCATCGAGGTCCACCCAATACGCCATGCGCTCGGTCATTTCTCGCCAGGCGGCCTCGTAGGTCCAAACCGATTCACGACAGGCTTGGTTGAACTTGTCCATGCCGTACGCTTCAATGGCTTCGTTGCTCATGAGGTCCATGCGCTTTTGGACTTCAATTTCGACCGGAAGGCCGTGGGTGTCCCAACCGCCTTTTCGTTCAACCTTGAAGCCCTCCATGGTTTTCCAGCGGCACACGAGATCCTTGTAGGTGCGAGCAACGACGTGGTGGATGCCCGGTTTACCGTTCGCTGTGGGGGGGCCCTCAAGGAAAATGAAAGGAGCACCGTCTTGCCGGGAGGCAATGGAATTGCGAAACGCATCTTCGCTCCGCCACCGCTCGAGCAGTGCGGTTTCGAGTGCCACAGCGTCCAGTTCACCGGCAGGGGACAAGCGAGGCATGTAGCCTGCACTTTGGTGCTGGTTTTCAACCTCACTCGGGTTGCGCTCGTGTTGCGGGTCATCGTCGAGTCTTCCGACAGCACCGAGCAGTGGGGTCTGCCAAATCCTTGAAGGTCTTTGATGACCACGAATGGCCATGACCGGTGTGCGTCATCGCAGCCTCGCCCTTGGGCTGGTGCTGCTGATGCTGACCACTCCGCTGGTCGGACTGATGAGCAACGACCGCTCACCCCAAACCCAACTGGAGGAGCGCCGGCCGATGCTGGTCGGTGCAGGCGACGAGGTCAACCTCACCCTCTCCACGGTGCCCAACAGTCAACTCACGCTTGACCTGCCCACCGACGAGCCGGTCTATCGGGCCGAGTTGGCGCTGGCGCCTCGCGTCTTGCCTGCCCACTCCGGTTTTGTGTGGGACCAGGCCAGCGACTGGGAGCACCCCGACGCCATGCGAAACGGAACCTTGGCCACCGGGGGCATGTTGACCGGTACAGCGGAAGGTCAGCTCTGGGATTTCAACAACGGTGCGCAAGGCTGGACTTTTTCCAACTCGTTCAGCGGACGCATCACCACGCCGGCCTGTGGCTTCAACGGTTCCACCGGTGGGTCCATCCGAACCCACGGCGGTTCCACGTACGCCACCTCGCCCGTGGTTGATCTGACCGGCGGGCAAAACATCCCGTTCCATGCTTGGGTGCTGCAAGGGTCGTTTTCCTGCGGAGAGGAGCCCGACAGCGGTGAAAACCTGCAATTCCAGTACAAAAGCGCAGCAGGATCGTGGGTGACGTTCCAAACCTACCTCGGTTCAACCAGCGGCGGGTCTGCCATCCAGTTCATGACCACCCTGCCCAACGCAGCCCTGCACGCCACCTCGCAGTTCCGTTTGCACCAAACCAGCGGGAGCACCTCGTGTTGTGATTTCTGGTACATTGACGACGTTCACCTCGCGACACCGCCTGAATCCAACTGGACCAGCCCTTCCCTGGGTCATGCTACGGGCGTGACGGTGCCGCTGGCCGATGACACGTACATGCCCCTTCACATTGAAGCGACGATTCCCACGGGTTCCTGGCTCAATTGGAGCGTGTTGGACGCCACAGGCGAACCCATTCCTGGCATGTTTGGCTCCAACACGCATCGGGTCCCCCTCAACCTGCTTGACCACACGGAACACGACGAAGTCCGTTTGTTGCTCGAATTCAAAGGGGGCGAAGACGGCATGCCACTCGTTCACGCCGTCAGCGGGGATGGCGCCATCGTGGAGACGATGATGACCGACCCTGCCTTGCGGGGTTGGACCCACCAAGGCTCATCCCACAACGGCGAGCACGTCCCGGTGCCTGCCACCGATGGCTGCGGTGTGGACCCCGCCCTGGCCAGCATTGAAGCCTATCCCGACCATCCCGTGTTCAACCTCACGGCGACCTTTGGCGCTACGCTTTTGTTGACCTGCAACCCGCAAGGGGCAGCGAATCGAGTGGCTTGGAACATCACCGACGAGGCCGGCGACGACGTGGACAGCGGCAGTTTCCAACTCTTGGCACCCAACGCTGCTGGTGCCTACAGTGAACGAACGCTGACCTCCAGTTCCTTGGACGACGAGCAACCGATGAATTACACCCTAAGTACGGTTTACGAGGTGTTCAACACGAGCACGAGCACGTACGACGAGCAGGCGTGGTCCAATGCGTCCTTTGCCACGGCTCGTGTGATCGACGTCGCCACAGGAAAAGTCGACGTCGCCGTGGTGGGTGCGCTCTCCGGTGAACAACCGGTGGGGGATTGCTCTGTGGATGCCGCTGTTGACGGGTTGCACGTTGATCTTGGTGAAGCCTTTGAAGGCCGTTTGGTCAGTTCTTGTCCGGTGTTGAACGAAACGCTGGAGGGCTCATGGACCTTGGTCGACCTCAACACCAACAGTGCGATTGACTCGGGTACATTCAACTGGACGAACACCGGTTCCAACCGCACGAACTCGGTCACCTCGAACGTGTTGTCGACGCAATCGGCGGGCCAGTACAGGTTCAACAGCGCCCTGCGATGGTACAACACCCTCTCTGGGCAATGGTCGACCCTCGACAGCGACTTCGCCTTGGTCACCGTGGCCAACCACACGGCGCTGTACAACACCACCGTCTGCGGCGCGACCGTTCACCCTTATGCGGCGACGATGAGCCTTGGCGATGGTTTCACCGGCACGGTTGAATCGACCTGCGGTGTGGTGAACGCCACCCTGCGTGCCGATTACGCCATCATGCCCTCCGGATCCTCAACCGTTGTTGCCAACGGCTCCATCAACTGGACGAACAGCGAGTATCACCGGCGTTCGACGTTGACGGTGACCGACCTGTCTTCCCAACCTGCAGGTTCCTACGATGTGGAAGTGCGGCTTCTCGAGTACAACGCCACCACCACCAACTGGACCACCTCCTCACAGTTCGTCTCGTACGTCGACATCGTCAACGAGACCGTGGTGGACGCTCCGCCTTCCCAGTGCACGGTGCGCATGTCGCCGGGGCGCGCCATCGCTGAACTGGGTCAGGGGTTCACCGGTCAAGCCGACACCCTGTGTTCACCCACACGTGACAACCTCACGCTCACCTGGTCCCTGACCAACACCGACAGCAACACCACCGTGACCACCGGTAGCGTGACGTGGACATCGACACAAGCTGCCATGCTTCACCCTCTCTCGTCCAGCGCGCTGGCCACACAACCCGAAGGGAACTATTCCCTTGCCGGTGTGCTGTCGTGGTACAACACGAGCGCCTTGGCGTCGCAAACCTTGGACAGCGCTTCCAGCACCTTCGAGGTGCGCAACACCTCAGCCATCGGCGTGAGCGATATGATCTGTTCGGTGGACGTTCGCTCGACGAGGGTCCACTACGTTCAGGGCTCGACGTTTGAAGGTGAACTGCACACCCAGTGCCCTCGGACGAACGCCACCCTTTGGGTGGATTGGACCCTTGAAAACACCGATGCGTCCGTTGTCATCGATTCGGGTTCGTTCGCCTGGACCAACACGGCCTTCCATCGGGAACAGAACATCACCTCCACGGCCATTTCAGGT
>WTJK01000040.1:61598-73586 GCA_011524855.1 Methanobacteriota archaeon
CACCGTTCTTCACAGCGGGTCGTCGACATGGAATCAAACAACGGCGTTGGGAACGTTGTCGTTGAACGGCCTGTCCATGGCGGCGGCCACGCCCACCATCCACACCTTCCTTGTCCTGATGGAGGTGTGGAACGACAGCGCCTCGCAATGGGACGTCCTGGACACCTCGGTCAACACCTTCGTCGTTCAGGCAGAACATGCCGTGGTGGGCGGTGCGGCCGACGTTGCCCTGTCACCGTGGTACTTGGCCGGCGCCGCCCTGTACGACCTTGAGGTCACGGGCACCACCACCCTCGCGCAGGTGCAAGCTCGTCATCACCCCGGCGAGGCGTGGTCCAACATCACCCTGCCTTACCGCCCCAACGTGTCGGCTGCCTCGGTTGGGGTGCAACTCAAGTTCCAGGCGTTGCCACCCTCCGACGGGAACATGGCCAACTTCACCACCTGGACGGTGGAAGACCTTGACGTGGGCCTGTTTGGTGGCCAATTGCCCGCCCGACCATCGTTGGACATCAACCTTGATCAGCGGTATGAATGGGGCCACGCCGACCCCCGAATCGGTTCATGGGGCAGCCAAGACCGGTTCACCAACGGGGAAGAGCGGCTTCCGTTGACGTTGACAAACGCTGCGCCCGTCACCGCCACGGCATGGGTGCCAGCGGACGGCATGCTGTCCCTTTCGTTTGGGTTCCACGGTGAGACGGCCACGGTTCATGACGTGGCGCTGTTTGTTCAGAACACGTTTGTTCTGAACCGCTCGTTCGACGGGTCCTCGGTCGGAACCTTCGCCCTTTCACCAGCTGAACTCGTGGCGCTCAACCTTGAACTTGCCAACGTCGGAGCCGTGCATGCCATCGGGACCAACTTCACGGAACTGCGCATGGTCGTGACCGGTCAAGGCAACGTGGAACTCAGCGGGTTGCGTGCGACCTACGTGCCAGGGGATGTCATCGTGGCCGACGCTGACGATGCGTTCGTGCTGGCGCTCAACCAAGCAAGGGCCGGTGTACCGGACACGGGGGGTCTGCAATCCGTACCGTTGCCGTTTTTGGCTGAATCTCGGGGCGGTTTGACGGTCGAGGTCCTCGACCTCCAGACCTCCAGCACGTTGGAACTCATTGCTGGTGGCTTGCTCAACCCTCCCACGGTCCTCACGCCGAGCGCCAACGAGCAAACGGTCCGTACGCAGTACACCTTCCTGGGCGCCAGTGCCACCCACCACCGTCTCGATGTGTTCAGTGCGGACCACCACGCCGTCTTCCTGTTCCCCGTCAACGGCGGCAACACGATAGCACTGCAGGACGCTCACCTTGTGGCCGTTGGGGACGTGAACATCAGCGCCTCATCTACGTCAAGCGAGGCCAACATCAGTTTCCGATTGCGACCGGAATGGGACGACGAAATGCGGTTGACCGTGACCTCCCGAATCGTCCTGAGCAACGGTGTGATGGGCGTGCCGTTCACCCACACGTGGGGTGGTTTGACAGCGCAGGGCTACGAGAACGACCTCGAACTCAGATCGTTGACCTTTGCCAACCACGAGGGTGCCTTCCCGTCCGATCGTCAATACATTCGTGGCGGAGAAAGCATGAACGTCTCCGTTGAGGTTGGTTTTGAAGACGTGATGTCTGCCGATGCCTTCGCTCCGGGTGACGCCCGCCTCACCCTTTACCGGGACGGCCAAGCCGTAGCGAACACCACCGAATTGGACGGTGTGCATTGGAACTTGTCCACGGTGATTCCATTCACGTACGCTGATGTGGCGTGGTCGGTGGACCTCGTTTCCTTGAACGGGTCTGACGTGGTGGCTCCTGCTTCCCTCTCGAGAACCTTCACCGTCGACTCGGTGCGACCCAGAGTGCTTGATGCGTCGATGGACCTGTACGATCATCGCACGCCCAGTCCAACGCAAGTCGCACAGATCACGGTCATGGACCAACCCGTCCTTCCCGACGCCCTTGACGCCATGGTGTGGATGGAGTGGCGGGACGATGCCAACGGTAACGGCTGGCCCGATGAGGGAGAATTCAGCGCCATGCCCCTGTTGGTCCCTTCGGATCGCACGCAGTTGACCGGCGTTTACACGTTGATGCTCGACGACACCGGCGGTGCGTTGGGAGACAAGGTGTCGGTTTACATCGCCGGCCGTGACCCCTCGGGTTACGCCATTCAGGACGGTGGCAGTGCGGCATGGGAGGACCAACTGTTCACCTACCAACTCGCCGTTGACGGTGCTCCGACCGTTGCAGCCGACGCCTTCCGCTGGTCGGACGGTCGGCAACCTTGGCTCCATCCCGGTCAAACCTACGACCTGAGTTTGGCGATCTCTGAGCCCAACGGCGGGTCGGACCTGGCCACGGTCGAAGCGATGCTCGCCGGCAACCAAGGCAGCGACACCATGAGCGTTGAGTGGGACTTTTCCACCAAGGCCTGCACCACCGATTCGTTGCACGTCACCATCATTGACTGCGAAATGCGCGGTGCGGACGGTCCCGCAGGGCCGTTTGAACCCGACATGGTGTTGAACGTCACCTTCGAATTGGGATGGAACACGCCAGATTTGGGTGAAAACCGCCGTGAACCGTCGCTGCGCGTGGTGGACCGTGCAGGCCAAGAAGCGTTCCGTGCCTTCCCTGAACACCGATGGCGCTTCTCTGCAGGGTTGAGCATTCCCGATGAATCGGTGTCGCTGGTCTTGTCTCGCGGTTCTTTCCTTGGCGACGGCGCCCGCGTCACCCCATCCACCTCCATGGAGGTCTCCGGTGGCGTGGTCTTTGCCGAGACCATGACCGTGCCCGAATTTGATTGCGACATCGACGTGCTGTTTGGCGGTCGAACCTACACGGCCTCGACCATCAACGGCATTTGGTCCATGCCCGTGCAGGCTCCCATGGCCTCTGGCTCTCACCCCTTGACATGGAGCGTCGGTTGCTTGGAAGGGCAAGGTGAGGACCTTACGGACCGAGAAAACGCCGTTCGCTGGATCCTTGTTGACGGCACCGGCCCCGAACCGGTCGAAGTGCTCTCACCCCGCACCCAAGCGGTGTTGGGTGGTGAGTGGCATGAGGTACGTTTGGTGCTCAATGAGATGGGTGGACTCGACGTGGCCTCGCTCGAGTTGGTCTGGGAGGTGGAGGACGCCACCACCGGTGACATCATCCGTAACGGTCGTGAACCGCTGACCTTGGTGGGCGAGGAAGTGGCCGGTTTGCGGCTCGAACTCACCGGTGAAATGAACCTCAGCGAAATCTCGCAGAGCATGCTTGTCGATCGTTTGTTGGTGAACCTACGCGTGGAAGGCCGCGACCTGGCCGGAAACGCCGTCCAAGCCGGAACCGTCTCACCGGACGGGGAGAACGTGGCCGTGTGGGACATGGAATGGCTGCAGCCAGCGTTCACGGTCTCCCCTTCGTCCCTCACCTACTCCCGTCTCTTGTTGGATTTGGGCGAGTCGACCTCCATTCAACTCGAGTTGGAAAACATCGGGACCCTCGAGGGCAGCGTTGAGGTGATGTTCGAAGAGGTCACGCTCGACGGTCAGCGTTCCCTCATTCAGCGGCAGACGGCCACAGCGCCCGCAGGCGGCGTGACGGTGGTGGCCCTTGATTGGCAGCCCGAAGCGGTCGGTTTGCGGTGGGTCGAAGCCACCTTGAGCACGGGCGGCGTCACCAGCGGCCCAACGGTTGATGTTCGTTCACCGGTGGAACCAAGTTTCTCCGAGAAGGTGTTCGGGGACGTGAACCCGGTGCTGGGCACCATCACGGGCTTGCTGTTCGTGGCCATCCTGGGTGCGCTCTTGGTGTTGATGCGTCGCATGACCGTGAACCAGGGGTCCAAAGAAGCCTACGATTGGGATGAATACTCCGCGGACATTGACGACGAGGATGACACGAGCAACGACGAGGACGATGACGGTCCGGTGAGCGAGCCAACCTCGAGCACCGATTCAACTGCTCAATCCGTCGCTTCAGCCGCACAAACGGCCAACGCCGGTGGTGTGAGCCAGCCGACCAGCGCCTCCAATGGTGAACCACAGGGCGACGTCGCCTCGGATTGGGTCAAGGGCAGCGATGGGTACTGGTGGTACCACGACAAAGCCTCGGGCGATTGGTGGTACAAGGACGCCAACGGAGATATTGTAAAGCACCCTTGATTGCTTGTGCTGAGGTGAATCGGCATGCGCACCGTCTCCCTGCTTCAGATGGACCCTAAAGTGGGTGACCTGGGGGGCAACGCTGCGCGCATCGAGGGCTTGCTTCGCCAAGCCGAAGCATCGGGAGGTTCCGTCGCTGTTTCCACGGAATTGGCGGTGTGCGGGTACCCGCCCCGTGACCTGCTGCTCGAGTCCGATTTCGTTGACCGTGCCATGGCGATGGCACTCGACATCTCGGCGACCATGCCTGCGCTCATCGGCACACCGTTGCCCCCGGAATCGGCTCGTCAACGCCCCGGCAACGGCGTGGTTCGGGTGGGTCGCTCTTCGGGATCGTTGACCGGTCAAACCGAGGGTCAAGTGGTCGCACGAAAGCAACTCCTTCCGACCTACGACGTGTTCGATGAGGCCCGGTACTTCGAGCCTGCCCATCGGACCGGTCTGGCTCGTTCGTGTGGGGGCATGACCTTCGGTGTGACGGTGTGCGAAGATGTCTGGCAGTCGGCGGGTCAAACGCCTTCCTCCTACCAGCAAGACCCCGTTGAACACATCGCTGAATGGGGTCGTCAAGGGGTGGACATTGATGCGACGGTGAACTTGTCAGCCTCGCCTTACCATTCACAAAAATTCCAAACCCGCTTGCTGGTCGCTCGCCACGTGGCATCCGTGTTGCAACATCCCTTCCTGTTGGCCAACCAGGTCGGTGGCAACGACGACTTGCTCTTCGACGGGCGAAGCCTGGCCGTGTGGCCCTCCGGGCATGCCGTGGTGGCACCGGCCTGGCAAGAAGGGGTGCTCACGGTGCACCTGGACGACCCTGAACTGTGCACGTGGACAGCATCCAACGCCGACGATGCCCTGGCGCACGGTGAGCCCGTCCTGTGCCATTTGAGCCCCGAAGAGGACGGCTCCTCACTGGACGGGTCCATCGACGACCTCGCCCATGCCGTCATCACCGGTCTCTCCGATTATTGTCGAAAATCAGGCATTCAAAGCATGGTCCTTGGTCTCTCAGGCGGCATTGATTCCGCCGTTGCTGCTTGTGTTGCTTCGGCAGCGGTGGGTTCCGAACACGTGACCGGCGTAGCGATGCCTTCCCGGTTTTCCTCCGAGCATTCGTTGACCGATGCAGAACACACGGCCACGGCACTGGGCATGACCTATGCGGTTCATCCGATTGACACCATGCACCGAGCGGTCGAAGGCGAGCTCGGCGGGGTGTTGGACCAAGGCCACGCCGTGGCCGGCGAGAACGTCCAAGCCCGTCTTCGTGGTCTCACCGTGATGGCCTACGCCAACGCCAACGGGTCCATGGCGGTCACCACCGGCAACAAGTCCGAGATTGCACAAGGATACTGCACCCTGTACGGGGACATGGCAGGTGGCTACGCTCCCCTCGCTGATGTTTACAAAATGGAAGTCTACGCCCTCGCCGAGTGGTTCAATCGGCAGGCCATCGCAGCGGGTCGAACCCCACCGGTCAGTGCCTCCACCCTCGAAAAGCCACCTTCCGCCGAGCTGGCGCCCAATCAGCAGGACGACCAAACCCTTCCCCCCTACGAGGTGTTGGATGAGGTGCTGCGCGCCCACATCGAAGGCGGCTTGAGCGCTGAAGCGATGGTGGCTTCGGGGATGGACGAGGCCATGGTTCTCGATGTGCTACAGCGTTTGGAACGCAACGAGCACAAGCGCTGGCAGATGCCACCCGGCCCTCGTGTGTCCTCCCGTGCCTTTGGCCAGGGGTGGCGACGCCCGTTGGCCTCCCATCACCTCTGGCGTTCTTCTCAACGCTCGCGGTGAACTCAAGTACGGGGCACAGAACCCGCCACCGTGGCTCCTCGGGTGAAGAACGTCGCGGGTTACCGTTTCGTCGACCTCCCCGACCGGGACGCGTTGATTCCGGTGTTTCAAAGCGTGTGCGACGATGCTGGCCTCAAAGGCACGGTGTTGGTTGCACCAGAGGGCATCAACTTCTTCCTCGCCGGCAGCGATGAAGGGTTGGACCGGTTCATCGACCATCTTGAACGGGACGAGCGGTTTGAAGGGGTGCCGCTCAAAGTGTCCTTCACCGATTACCAGCCGTTCAACCGCATGAACGTCCGTCGCAAACAGGAGATCATTTCCGTGGGTCTGGACCACATCCGTCCTGCTGACGGCACCGGGCCCACCATCACGCCCGAGGCGTTCAAGGCCAAGCTCGACGCCGGTGAACCGGTGCACGTGCTCGATACACGCAACGACTACGAGTTGCGAATCGGGACTTTTGCCAACGCCATTGACCTTGACATCCCTTCGTTCCGGGACTTTCCTGCAGCCATTCAGGACCTCCCGGATTCGATGAAAGACGAAGAGATTGTGATGTTCTGCACCGGTGGCATCCGTTGTGAAAAAGCCAGCATCATCATGATGGAGGCGGGCTTCACCAAGGTCAAGCAACTCCAAGGTGGTATCCTGGGCTACTTCGAATCCGTTGGAGGCGAGCACTGGGACGGTGATTGCTTCGTGTTCGATCAGCGGGTCGCGGTGAACCCATCGCTGCAGGAAACCGACGCGGTGGTGTGCTTCGCTTGCAGGGAACCCTTGACGGTTGAAGAGCAGGCTTCGCCTGATTACGTGGTGGGTGCATCGTGCCCCTACTGCATCGGTGTGACCCGTTCCAGCCTCAGCGATTGAAGACGATCCAGTCGTCGCTCAACTCGCCGTGGCTCCATCGATGCCACTCGTGGCCGGTGACGCCGTCGTGGGCGATGAACAACACTTGGGTGTCCGTTACCACCGTTTGACCGTAGGTGCCGGCTTGGCTGTCGTTGCTCGAACCTTCCCACGGGTTGTAGACCATCCGCATTGTGCTGCCACTCGAGGCCCACAAGGCGGTGCCCACGGTGCCCCCGTCACTCGACCCGTCGGCCAGCGCCACCCATCCTTCACCCGCGGCGTGGAGGCTTTCCACGTTGGAGGACAGCATACCGGGCGTGCCATCAAGCACCACGCGTGTGCCCATGGTGGTGGCGTCGGTGATGCAGACCTCTGTGCCGCTGTCGGCCGTTGTGCAGTCGAAGATCACCCGGTCCCCGGCCACAACCGCACCGGCGTTGAGACCAGGAGCCAGCATGGTGGTGGAGAGTTGAACGCTCAGTCCGCTGGGCAAATGCGTGGTCCAAAGGCGAGGTTGGCCGGGCTGCGTTTGGGCGTCGTACACCAAGTTGTCTCCGAGGAGTTGCAGGCCCATGCGCTGGCCCAGTGCGGTGTCGCCGCTGGTGGGCGTCAAGGAGGTCAACCACGCCAACGAACCGTTGCCGTTCAACCGCAGCACCTGCTTGGTGGTCCCCTGTTGGGCCACAACAAACAGGTCGCCATTCATGTCCACGCTGTCCGTCAACTGAACGCTGGCCACCGGATCGACGTTCCACGCCAACACGTTGCCCTGACGGTCCAACCGGTACGGCTCCACGTCGCCCTCGTCGTCGGCGGCGGTGAACCACAGGTGGTCGCCGTCGCTGTGCCACCATGCTGCACCCCATTGGTGGTGATGTGCATCGAACAGATCCAAGCTCGTTGATTGGCTGCTGTTCCACCACAGGGCGTCAACGACCGGCACCAGCGGGTCTCCATCGGTCCACAACCAGGTCCCATCACCCGACTTGAACACGAATCCATCAGCCCAGCGGAGGGGTGCAGTGGCCTCCACGCTGCCCAGTGTTTGGGTTCCCAAGCCGGTGCCATCGCTCACCCAGAGCTGGCGTCCGTTCGTTCCGTCGTCGGCATCGAAGAACACCCGGTCGGTCCCGTTCACCGTCAGCACGTTGAACCCGAGTTGGCGCCCTGGCTCACTGCCGCCTCCGGAGTTGATGTCGGCCAGCAGGCCGGTGTCGTTGGTCCCGATTCGATGAAGAAACGGTTCACATCCGTGGTCGGCATGGCTGGCAGCGAAGACCAGCACGTTGCCGGTTGGCATCCAAGCGGCGCCGTCGCAACCGGTGGTGAATGAGTCACCAATCCCTTGCACTAGATCCGTGATTCGTTCGGCAATGAGCGGGCTGAAACAGACGTTGAGCGATTCAACCACCTCACCGTCTTGCAGGAGACCGTCCATGGAGGTGCCTTCACCCGAGCCGTCGTCCACGCCAAAGCGAATCATGAACCCGTCTTCGCACACATACGCCGGGGCCGGCTGCCGGTCAACCAAGGCCGTCGGCCCTTGCGCACCGTCCAACCCGTTGGCGCCGACCGCCCCGTCCGAACCGGTCGTTCCGTTGCACAAGGTCTGGTTGCTGACGGTTTCCTCAGGATCCAACGCCCCGTTTCCGTTGAGGTCCAAACCGCTCAGAATGAGCGTGCCGCCGGCGGTGCAGTTGGCCTCCCCGGGGGTCAGGTCGACGGTTTCAACCAGTTGTGTCAACGGGCTGTCACCGTCCATGCCAGGCTGACCTTGGGGTCCGGAGAGACCCATCGGTCCGTTGCACACATGGGTCGTGGACGTGATTTCGCCTTCGTCGAGCACGGCGTTGATGTTGATGTCAAACCCCGTTGTCAGGGTCGTTCCTCCCTCGTGACAAAGGGTGCCCGAAGCCAGGGGTTCACTCTCGACCAGCATGTTTGTGCCAACCTCTTGCTCGACGGTTGGCACCGGTTCCAGAGCGTTGACGATGCCAAGGCCGAGGGCAGCCACCACCAGCACCGCTTGGAGCACCGCCCAGCGTCGGTTTTGGGAGGCTGGTTCCTGTTCATTTTCTTGCGTATCCTCTTCGTTGTGGGGGTCGGTGGGGACCCGCTCAGATGGGTTTCTCATGAACGGGGAAAACATCGTTAACGCTTACAAAACTAACCCGAAACCATCGTTCTCCACCAAAATTGGTCGTTCACGCTTCTTTCGACTGGCCCGTCATCGGATGAATCAGCGGCTTCAACCTCGTTTCACACCGTTGCGGGCGGCCGTACGCGGGGGTGGGTTCATGAGGCGCCGGTCGGTGGAAAGGCCATGCACCTCCCTGACCGCTTGCAAGCCCAATTGGCTGGGGATGAAGGTTTGACCCGCCAAAAGGCCGCTCGCCTGGTGGTGGACCTCGCAGAAACGGCGAACGCCGAGGGATTTGTTGAGGTGGACCACGCCCACGTCTCGGGTGTTTCCGTCATCACCGGCGGCCACGGGTTGCGCCGCTTCCTCGCTGACCTTTCGGCGGACGGTGACGGTCGAGTCGCCATTCCAACAACGCTGAATTCTGCGGGATGCGACCACGAAAAAATGGAAGAAATGGACATTCAATGGCCCGATTTTCTTGAGCAGCAATTCGAGATTGTACAAGCCTACGAACGTCTGGGTTTGGAGGCGACGCTTTCGTGCACCCCCTACGACCGTGGTGTCGAGCAGGTGGACGGGTTGGCATCATGGGCCGAGTCCAACGCCGTGTGTTTCTCAAACACCTGGACGTCGCTGATCACCAACCGTGAATCCGGCTTGTCGGCCCTGGCCACAGCGCTGACCGGTTTTGCCCCCGCTTGGGGCTTGCACCTTGAGCAACATCGCGTGCCCAACATCCTTGTGGAGGTGGCGTGTGAACTCACGTGTTTGGCTGATTATTCCATTCTGGGCGACTGGATTGGCAAGCAGGTTCGTCCCGACTGGACCCTGCCGTTTGGTCCGATGCCGCTGCTCGTGGGCATGCCCGAGCGGATGAGCTTCGCCAGCAAGAAGGCGTTAACGGCGGCTTCGGCCAACTACGGGTGTGCCATGCTCTGGGTGGACGGTCACACATCCCCGCCGCCGCTGGACAACGACGGTGGCGTTTGGTCAGCACCCGACGGGGGATGGCAAGGCGTCCTGACCTTCACACAAGCCGAATTGGAAGGGCGGTATGCCGAGCTGGCACCTCAAGGGCAGGTTGACCTCGTGGTCATCGGGTGTCCACAAGCCAGTTTGGAAGAAATTCGCTTGACGGCGGCGGCGGTTCGTTCCCACATGGAGATGGGGAAGCGCCTCCCGGACCAGCGACTCTGGGTCTTCACCAGCCGGGAGAACCATGCCCTTGCAGCCGCCGACGGCTCACTGGCCCTGCTGGAGGATGCCGGAGCTTTGGTGTTGAAAGACACGTGCCCCGAGGTCACGCCGTACAACCGGACGAAGTACAACCACCTGCTGACCAACTCGCTGAAAGCCGAGCATTACCTGACCAGCGGCCTGAACCGCCTGCCAACCAGCGTCATGCCGGTGGAAGGGTGCGTGCTCCACGCCTTCCATCCCGAATTGAGCAGCGGTCCTCGGCCCGTGCTCAGCGCCAAGGCCCAACCCCAACACGCCACCGCCAAAGTTCACCGCACGGGCGAGGCGACGTTGAGCGGACGCGGTCTGGCGTCACAGGGTGATTTCACCGTGACGGGGCGGGCGATGGTGACCGATGTTCCCATCACGTATCTTGGGTATGTCAACCGCGACACGGGTGTGGTCGAGGAGACCGGCCACCCCCTTGATGGAGAAGCAGTGGAAGACACGGTCCTCATCTACCCCAAAGGTTCCGGCTCGACGGTGGCGCCGTACGTTCTGATGGGATTGCTCTACACGGGTAAAGGTCCCAAAGCGGTGGTCAACCGAGACGTCTGTGCCCTCACCTTGCCCGCCTGCTCCCTGCTGAACGTGCCGTACGCCCACGATTTTGACGAGGACCCCTGCATGGCGGTCAACTCCGGGGATCGGATTGAACTCAAGCGTGAAAACGGGACCGTTACCCTGACCGTGTTGGAGCGTGCTTCGTCGTGAAGCGCATGCTCGTCACCGGTGGTGCAGGGTTTCTTGGCTCCTCTTTGTGCGAACGTCTGGTCAACGACGGTCACCGGGTGGTGTCCTTGGATGACCTGTCCCGAGGCAAGGAGGCCAACTTGGCAGGACTTGACGGTCATGAACGATTCCGATCGTTGGTGGCCGATGCCTGCGACCCAGCGGCCTACGAACGGGTTGAGGCTGCGCTCGGCGGTGTTGACGTGGTGTTTCACCTCGCCGCCGTAAACGGGACAAAGTGGTTCCACGAGCGTGCCCGTCACGTCATCCACGTCAACGTGAACGCCACGCTGGCCGCCCTAGAGGCGGCGGAGGGCTGGGGTGCTCGCTTCGTGCTGGCGTCCTCGCCCGAAGCCATGGGTGAATCGTCCGATTGGCCGTTGATGGACACCCATGCCAGCGTTTTCCCGCCGGCATCATCGCACCAGCGGTTTGCCTACGGGGCGAGCAAATACCTCGATGAAATCGCTCTCCACCACGCGGTGTCTCGTGGTCTCGACGGTCGGATTGTTCGCCCGTTCAACGGCTACGGTCCACGTCTGATCGGCGAGGCGGACGGGCAGGTGGTCGCCATGCTGTTCAGCGCCGTGATGGACAGCAGGGTCATGGCGGTTCACGGGGACGGGCAGCAGACCCGATGTTTTACCGCCGTGGATGACTTGGTTGATGGTTTCGTTCGAGCCGGCTTGCAGGAGGCCAGCGTGGCCACGGGTGAACCCTTGACCGGGATGGCGTTCAACCTCTCCTCGCATCAAGAAGTCTCCATCCTCGAACTCGCAACGGCCATCAACGACGTGGTGGGTTCCCAAGCGGTTGATCTCGTTCTTGGTGGCGGCTACCCCGGTGACGCATCGCGGCGCGTGGGTGACATCACCAACGCCGAAGAGCATCTGGGCTGGCGCCCCACGACATCACTGGAAGAGGGGCTTCAATCGATGTGGGCGTCCCTGTCGGGCGTCCCGTAGTGCTTGGTGACCCGTTGGGTCCATCCATCCGGGGCAGGGGTCATGAGGTCCCGGCCGTGCTGACAAAGCACGTTCAGGCCGTGCTCGGGGATGCCATCCTG
>WTJK01000081.1:0-5122 GCA_011524855.1 Methanobacteriota archaeon
TAAGGAATGGGACCTAAACCCACCGCCGTTGACCAAGCTGGGCGACCCCCGCGCAGGCCGAGGGCCGTGCTGAGTGGTTTTCAATCCGCCGTTCAAGCGGTGACGCCGAACCCGGTGCCGGCCACGATGCTCACAACATCATCGGTCGACAAGGCGGGGGTGGTCACGACGGTGCCCTTGCCCTCTTCATGGGAGACATCAGCGCTGACCACCCCTTCGGTGGCCTCCAGCACACGCTTGACCCTGCCAGAGCATCCGCCGCAGGTCATGCCGGTGATGGTGAGGTGGTGCGTGGTGTGGCTCATGGTTGTTCGTGGTGCTGGATGGCTTTCAAATCTCGCCCGTTCGGAGCATGGGCACCGGTTTCCAGGTCCGCAACACGAGGGAATTGCTCACCACGCTGAGCGATGAAAGCGACATGGCGGCTGCAGCAAACGCGGGTGGCAGCAGCCAGCCGGTCCACGGAAACAGCAGGCCCATGGCCAACGGCAGACCGATGAGGTTGTAGACAAAAGCCCAGGCCAAATTGGTGCGGATTCGTCGCATGGTGGCTCGGCCGAGATCAAGCGCAGCCACCGCATCGACCAAATCGTCCCGCACCAGAACGATGTCGGCGCTCTCCAAAGCGATTTGGCTCCCTGCACCCATCGCAATGCCGACGTTCGCCGTGCTCAACGCTGCAGCGTCGTTGATGCCGTCACCGACCATGGCCACCACCCCGTGTTCCTGTTGCCATCGTTTGACGTGTTCGGCTTTCTCGTCGGGTTTGACCCCGGCCACGACGTGGTCAATGCCGACGGTGTCGGCCACGGTTCGGGCCACTTCCTCGCGGTCACCGGTGAGCATGATTGGACGTACGCCGGTCATCTTCAACCGCTTGATGGCAGCTTCGGAGGTTTCCCGTACGCGGTCGCTGAGTTCCAACCAACCGAGCAATCGGGTTCCGTTGGCGACGAGCACCACCGTCACGCCACGTTTGGCGCGATGTGCGATGCGTTCCTCCAAGTCCTCAGGCACGGTCAGGAGGGTCTCCATCAACGCCAGCGACCCAACGGCCACCGGAGCACCGTTGTGCTCACCCACCAGCCCCATGCCGGGCAGCGTGGTGACGTCGTTGACCGAGGGGCGTGCATACCCCAGGTTGGTCCAGGCAGCGTGGATGGCGTGAGCAATGGGGTGGGTGGCGTCGGCTTCCAGGGCCGAAGCCAAGCACACGACCTCTTCGACGTCGCCCTCCAACAGTTCGATGTGACTGACACGGGGTTTGCCCGCCGTGATGGTCCCGGTTTTGTCAAACACCATGACAGCGGTGGCGTGCGATTGCTCAAGGGCTTCGATGCCTTTGATGAGCAGGCCGAAGCGGGCCCCGCGACCTGTCCCGACCACCAACGCCGTGGGCGTGGCGAGGCCGAGCGCACACGGGCAGGCGATGACGAGGGTGGAGACGAGCACCATCACGGCGATCTCCGAGGGCGCCATGCCGCTGCTGGGCGCCAACGCCTCGGCCATGAGCGCCCAGAAGACGGCCGCACCCACGGCTGCAAGGGTGACAACCGGAACGAACACGGCAGCGATGCGGTCCACCAAGCGTTGAATGGGGGCTTGACCCATCTGGGCGTCTTCGACCAGCTGGATGACGTTGGCAAGCCGGGTGTCGCCAACCAGCGTGGTGGTGCGAACATTGAGCGGTGCGTTCAGCACCACCGTGCCAGCGTTCACCTCATCGCCCGGCTGCTTTCGGACTGGAAAGGCTTCACCGGTCATCATGGATTCATCCACCAGGGCCGTCAAATCCTCCACCACCCCGTCCAGGGGAACGGTGTCACCCGGGCGAACCCGCACCAGCGTCGCCCGCGGAATGGATTCAACGGGGGTGGCCGTTGTGTTGCCCTCGTCGTCCAGCACCCACGCCTCGCGAGGCTGCAATCGCATGAGGCCGTGAATGGCATCGGTTGCGCGCAGTTTGGCTTTGGCTTCCAAATGGTTGCCAAGCATGACGAAGGCGATGATGAACGCTGCGCCATCAAAGAACACGTGGTTGGCCTGCCCCACAAATGCCGGAAGGAACGAGAGCACCGGTGCGAGGGTCACCAAGCAGGACCATCCCATGGCCACCGTGGTGCCCAGGTGCACCAGCACGTCCATGTTGGCTCGACCAGCACGCAGGGCCATCCATGCGTCGCGATGGAACGGTGCGCCGACGTAGGCATACACCGGAAGAGCGGCCAGCATCGCAAGGACCATCCGAAGGTCGAGGGGGCCGATGGTGCCGAGGTCCTCGACCAGCATGGACAACACGAACACGGGGACGCTGAGCGCAAAGGCCAACGTGACCCGTCGACCTTGTCGAACGACCGCTTCCTCGTTCTGCCGCCGAACGGTGAGGGCGGGGATCAGTTCGGTGGCACCGAAGCCAGCGCGCTCAACCGCAGCGATGCAGCGTGCTGTCCCGTCACTGACCATCGGTGACAAACGAATCACGGCCTTTTCCAGTGGGAGGTTAACGTTCACCTCAACCACGCCCTCCAACCCGGAGAGCACGTTGTCCACCGAAGCCACACAGGCGGCGCAGGTCATCCCCGAAATGGACAGTTGCAACTCGTTGTGTTCCATCGAACCCCTCGCATCAACAGCAGGATGTCGTTGACACCTGCCCATCGTCCATGGGCAATGCGTTTGTCTCGCGCCGGTTTGTCGGCTCGGCTTGGGGTTGGCAACACGAGGTCATGGTCCACTCCCCTTCGTCCATGGTCACGCAACCGCAGCCGCAGAGGCACATCCAACCGACGCCGTCCCAACCCTTGCCGCCTTCGGCTCGCGTGTAGAGGCGTTTCATTTTGCAGTCGCAGTTGCACCTTGGAGCCGTGACCCTTGCCATGGCATGCCGAAGAATGTAGTCAATATAAATCCGTTGTTTTGACTACATAATGGACGTTGAGTTTTCACCTCGAGTGGCCAGAACTTCAGGTTGGCAGATGGGTTCACGGATGTCTTGTCAAGGGTTAGATCGGTGCAAGATCCAGCGAACCGGACCACACGTCGAGTCCCCTGAGTCGGCACGGGAAGCGTTGGCCCAAACGCAACACGACCGGATGTTCACCCGTTTGGTCGGGTTCAGCCGGGGTGACTTCCAATCCGAAATCGTCAACCACCAGTTTCTGTTTCCCGCCCAGTTGACTCAGGTGCATCCGACCGGACACCGCCCCGTCGTCGGCCAAGTCAAGGAACACCCACGGCGAGCGCAGGCCCGTCACGCGAGCGTTGTACGAGGTGGGCATCGGTTGTTCCTCGTCGCCCAATCGGCCGCCGCGCAGCAGGTGGACGTGGTAGGTGTTGGCCACCAGTTCCCATTCGAGGCGCTTGGCCGCTGTCCCCTGTTCGCTGCAATGGTCAGCCAGGCGGGCGGTTTCTTCCGTGTCGTGGACCCACTCGCGTCCGTGGACGAAGGCTTTGAGCTGGCGGTGAGCCATCAGGTCCGGGTAGCGTCGAATCGGGGAGGTGAAGTGTACGTAGGCATCAAGGTTTAACCCGAAGTGGCCGCCGTTCACCTCCGAATAGTTCGCCCGTTGCATGAGTTGGAACAACCCTTGGTCGACGATGCGACGGGTGGTTTCGTTCAAGCCGCTGGCGGCGGTTTGCGCTTCGCTGAGCGAGGACAGAATGCCCTGGCGAGCCTCGGGGTCAATGACATCGGCGAGGTAGGTGGGCACCTCGGATTCGTCGGTCGGGGTCTCGGGCTCAGCCAGAGCGGAGGTGTCGATGGACAGACCGCCACCTGCCCAGTCGCCCAGCAGGTTGGCCAGTTCATCGGTCTCCGTTTCACCGTGCTTGCGCAGGCTCGGCATGGGGAGTTGAATTCCGATGTCGAGGGCGGCCAGTTTGGCGTTGAGTTCCTCCACCTCGGGGCGGTCGGGGGGTGCGTGGCATCGCCACGGCAAGGGAGCCTCCGCCTCGCCCAAAAGGTGGCCTACGGCAGCGTTGGTGGCCACCATGAACGACTCGATCATGCGGGTGGCGTCGTTGGGCCACTTGACCTCCACGCGCAGTTCGTCATCGCCGTGCACCCTCGGGCGCAATTCGGGGTTGTTGAGGTTCAGGCGGGTTTCACGGCCCTGCCACACGGCCGCCAACGCCAGCATGTCGTCGTAAGCGTCGGTTTGAGCCACGTCGCCGTACGCGATGTTCGCTTCAACGTGAATGACCGCTTCGTAGGCATGGGTGCGAACGATGTTGTCCTCGGCGTCGAGGTCCATGCCCACCACCATCGCCAATCGGTCCACACCGGCTCGCAACGAGCAGAGGTCATCGGCCAAGCGAGGCGGCAGCATTGGGAGCACGGTGTGGGGCAAGTACACCGAAGTGGCACGTGCTGCAGCGGCGCGGTCGAGGGCTGAGCCGGCCTTGACGTAATGGGCGACGTCGGCGATGGCCACCCACAAGGTGCGCGTACCGTCCTCTTCCACCAGGCACACCGCATCGTCGAAATCCTTGGCATCGGGCGGGTCGATGGTCACGAAGGGCAGGTGACGCAGGTCGGTGCGACCCTCGCTCACGGCACCATCACCGTCGACTTCGGGCAGGGCGTCAGCGTGGTCAACCAGCGCATTGTCGTAGTGCCGAGGAAACGGGTTGTGGCCGACTTTTCGACGGCTTTCGAGCCGTGCGTCAAGCAAGCCCCGCATCGTCCATTCGCCGCTTTGGAGCAGCAGCAGCGCCATGGCGGGGTCGTCGTCCCTGAATCGGAGCCCGGACCGCATCACAGCGCAGCGCTTGGCTTCACGGACCAGATCAAATCCCTGCCACATCGTGACACCGTCCTCGTTGAGGCTGACGTTCGCCGGCCAAGGCTCGTGCATCAGCAGGCTTCGCCATGCTTGCAGGAGCAATCGGTAGGTCGCCGCATCCGCTTCGGAGCTGTTTTCTTCGGTCAAGGCCGGCCGTCCTGTCAAGGGAGCACCGCCTCGCCCGCCATGTCGGCTGAAGAAATCCTTCCATGTGCTCACGTTCTGCTCAATGGCGTCGATGGAGGCCGTCGTGCGGAAGCGGACGGTCTTGCCTTCGTCCGGGACGATGTGGGCGCCGGTTTTTCGACCCACGGCCAAGGCTTCGTTGACCTTGCTCA
>WTJK01000081.1:5222-7602 GCA_011524855.1 Methanobacteriota archaeon
GGAGCGGGCTCAGAGTCCGAGGTCGCGCATCGCCTCCAACGCCGTGCGTTGTTCAGCGGACAACTCGCCGGTGGGGGCAAGGGAAAATTCCAGCGTCAGATCGCCGCCGAGGTAGCCCGCCTTGGCCATGCGCCGGCGGTCACCGGGTTCGGTGGCGGGCGGGACGGTCAACTTCCCCACCTTGCCCGAAGGCAGGCGAACCGCCACTTTTCCTCCAAGGGTGAGCACGGAATACGGCACGGGCACGTCTTGCACCAACAGGTCGCCCTCCCAACGGTAGGCTTCGCCCAAGTCGATGCGGACGGTCACGACGACGTCGCCGCGTTGACCTTCCGGGTGATCGTGGCCTTGGCCCTTGAGCGTGCGCGTGGTGCCGTGCTTGACACCGGGTTCCAACCGGAGTTTCATCGTGGTCCGCTTGGTTTCCATGCTGTTGCCTTCTTTCTTGAAGCGCTTGAACGAGAATTCGAACGCCCCTCCTTGCTCGGCGTCTTCCATTGACAGGTCAAGACCGACGTTGATGCTGGCAGCTTTGGGTCGGGCCGATGCACCGCCTTGGCGCCCCCTCGGTGGTGCGCCCATGCCGCCCATGCCCGGGAATCCGCCGCCCATGCCACCCATGCCGCCCATGCCGCCGCGGCCACCGCCGAACATCTGGCCGAGGAGGTCGTCAAGGCCGCCCCCGCCACCGAAGTTCATGCCGCCACGGCCTCCACCGAACATCGTGCGCATCTGCTCTTGCTGGTCAAATTCGCGCCGTGCCTCGGGCGTGCTGATGCTGTCATAGGCGGCTTGGACTTCCTTGAATTTCGCTTCCGCCGCTGTGTCGCCTTGGTTGCGGTCGGGGTGGTACTGGCGGGCCATTTTCCTGAAGGCTCGCTTGATCTCGCCGTCGCTGGCGTTCTTGTTGACGCCCAACACGTCGTAGGGATTGCGTTCCGCCATCGGCTCGGTCGTGGTTTGCCGTCCCACATCAACCCTCTCCTGCAGGGACCTTTGCCACGGACCAACGGCGGGAGCAGGCTTGAACGGTGGACAACGGAAAGCGGGCCCTCGGGTGGATTGAGCCACATGTGCGACGGGCACAGGGGGAGGTTCTTGACCGGCCCAACCGAATGCGGAGCCGTTATAATGAGGGGGTGGGTGGCTCGGTAGGCTGAGGTTGTACCATGTCCGATGATGCCAACGCTACCAAGACCTTTGAGATGAAGGTTCAGGAACAGCAAGACAAGATTGAAGCGCAATTCCGCAAGATCACGCGCGGTTCGTGGGCTCGCATCATCCGCATGGCTCGCAAGCCCTCCAAGCAAGAGTTCCGTCAGACCGCCATCATCTGCGGCATCGGTCTCTTTGTGTTGGGTTTCATTGGCTTCGCCATTCTTGTGGTGATGGACAACTTCCTGCCCTGGTTGATCCACGATGTTTTCGGCATCGGCAACTGACGTGAGGAGTGGTGAAGATGACGGAAGCATTCGTAGCCTTTGTTCGATTTGAAGAGAAGTTGTTGCTCTTGAAGCGCAACAGCCAAGACCAACATTTCCCCGATTTGTGGGACGGCGTCTACGGCGTGGGTGACACGCCCGAGGAAGTGCTCCAACGCGTGGCCCAGTCCACCGGCATCCCCATCGATGACCTGCACTACCACGGCTCCGGTCCCGAGCGCGGCATCGACATGGGGCGCACCCTCGTCGACGTGGTGCCCGTGCTCGTGGTCGCTGCCAGCGACGAGGTCAACCCCTCCGGCATTTACACCCGTGCGGAATGGATTGACCCGGGCAACCTGAAGGAGTACAACTGCATCTTTTCCAACATTGACATGGAGAACGCCCACGGCATGCTCCGTGAGATGTACGGCAGCGTCGGGGCTTTCCTCTACATTGTCAAGACGGCCATCAACTCCGAGCAGCGCGTGGCCGACGAAATGTACGCCCGCCTCCACGGCAGCGGTTCGATGACGGCCCTCACCGGCGAGATCATGTCCATCCTCCACCCGCCCGCCATGCGCGGCTACGTGTTCGTCGAGTCCAGCGCGCAGCACCACGTGGAGAAGCTCATCGGACGCTCCGGCGGTCGAGACCCTTCCGCCCGTCGTGGCATCAACCAGTCCCCGCTCAAGAACGCCAAGAGCGTGCTTCCCGGTGAAGCCCCGCTCCAGGACATTCTGCCCTACCTCGAACCCAAGGCCGTCACCAGCGGCATTGAAGTCGGCTGCATCGTCGAGATCGTGACGGGCGCCTTCAAGGGCGAGAAGGCTCGCATCACCAGTGTGTCCGAGTCCAAGGAAGAGGTCAGCATGGAGCTGTACGAGCAGATCATCCCGATGACGCTCAACATGCGCGGCGACCACGTCCGTGTCATCGAGCGCGTCGGCGAGTGAAGC
>WTJK01000021.1 GCA_011524855.1 Methanobacteriota archaeon
AGGAGCCACTGGGGAGACTCGAACTCCCGACCTTCTGATTACGAATCAGATGCTCTACCAACTAAGCCACAGTGGCGGCAAATCCCTGCCGTCGTCAATCCGACATAAGGCCCACGGTCCGAACCTCAGCGTTCTTGAAGCATGACCCAGAGGCAACGGCATGGACGACGCCACAACGGTTCGGTACCGAAACACGGTGCTGTACGACCGTGGCGGGGTCCGCACCACGGGCGATGTGTTGCTTCACGCAGATGGAACATGGTCGGCTTCCAACGGTGACGAGGACGTGGTCCACGACATCGACGGGTCCCAACGCCTCATCACGCGAAGTTTCCAAAACTGGCACACCCACCTTGCCATGCAATTGAACGCACGCGATTTCAGCGACGGTTTTCCACTTCACCGATGGCTCAACGAAGCCATCTTCCCCACCGAAGCCCGCATCACCCCCGATTTTGTCCGCACCGGTGCCCGTTCGGCGGCGGCCGAGATGATCCGCACCGGCAGCAGCTTTGCTGCTGACATGTACTTCTTTCCCCACACCACGGGCCAAGTGTTGACCGAGGCCGGCCTTCGCGGCCTCGTGGGGGGCCCGGTCAGCGACCAAGCCCTCCCCAGCCACCCCAACGCAGCATCGGCCCTTGACGAACTGGACGGCTTGCTCAAAGCCAACCGGGAGGAGGACCTCGTGCAGTACGCCATTGCAACGCATTCGGTGTACCTCTGCTCCGAAGACACCTTACGACGAGCATCGGAGTTGGCCGAACGGCGCCAAGCACGCCTGCACATTCATGTCAGCGAAACACGCCAAGAAATCGCTGATTGCCACGCTGCCAACGGTCTGTACCCGGTGGAGTACCTCGACAGCCTGGACTTTTTCCAGCCTGGCACCGTGTGCGCCCACGCCTCGTGGGTGAAGAAAAACGAAATTCGAATCATGAAGCGCCACGACGTCACGGCGGTGCACTGCCCCTCATCAAACATGAAATTGGCCTGCGGAGGAACGCTGTCGTGGCCGGCCTACCGGGATGCCGGTGTGGACGTGCGACTCGGTACGGACGGCGCCGCTTCCTCCGGCAGTGGCTTGAACATGCAAGCCGAAGCACGACTGGCCGGTTTGGTTCAGCGCCACGACCACTGGGACGCCACCCTCCTGCCCGCCGTTGACCTGATGGACATGGCCACCAAGGGGAGTCAGGACTGGGCCGTTTGGGACCTCAACGACGTCCGAATGCGTCCGCTTGGGCGCAGCAACAACCGCCACCTTGCGAACCTGATCTTCAACGGTGCTTCCTGCCTCGACCTTTGGGTCAACGGACGCGCCCTTCGACTGGACGGCACCACCCGAACGGTGGACGAAGCTGCGGTGCTCAACGAAATCGATGAGGCCGTTGCCACCTACTACGACGGCGTCGAATGATCACGAGGAGCGCCCGTACGCCAAGCCGACCGCCCCGATGATGGCGAACACGAAGTATGCAGCGAAACCAGCCTGCAGATGAACACTGTAATCGATGTTCACCTCTGTATCTTGAGGAAGGGTCCGGTCGGGTGAGGTCCCGATGCCGACGTAATGCACACCGGGCTCCACCACCCACACCAACCCGGAAACACCGTCGTCGCTGATGGCGACCACGTCTTCATCGTACGGACCGCACGCCGTGTTGCCGGTGTTCTGCAGCAACGCCGATGGCGTGGCATCGCAGGTGTTCTTCTCGTTCTCGTCGACCACCACCGCGTACACATCGTCCCGGTCCCAGGTCAGCGTCAACTCAGCGGAAAGAAACGGCGAAAGAACCTGTTCGGGAAGGGGTTCATCTGCGAAAAAAGAGCGGGCTGGCACGTTGGGCGTGGGGACATCCTCGACCTCGCCCGTCAGGGTGAAACCGATCCATCCGCCTGTGCTCAACAACAGCGCCAGTGCAACGGCACCGTAGCCAACTGCTCGCCGGTTCACCATACCAAGGCCTCACGCCTCAATCGTCATCCGACTTGCGCTTGACGGCACGGCGCTTCACCGGCGCTTTGCGCGGGGCAGGTTTTCGACCGACGCTGCGACGGACGGGGCGCTTGGGCTTCTCATCCTCGTCGTCATCATCGTCATCGTCGTCGTCTTCGTCGTCATCGTCGTCATCGTCATCATCGTCGTCTTCAGGCTCGGGTTCGGCCTTCTTCTTCTTGCGACGGGTTTTGCGTTGAACGATGTTGATGGCGAAGGGATCGTCATCGTCGACCTGCTTCTCCTCGGAAGCCTTGCTCTCCTCTTCCTTGGCCTCTTCCTTCTTTTCTTCGGACGAGCCGGTACCTGTCACGGAATCCATGTCAAGTTCCTGCTGGCCGCCACCGCCGCCCATGAATTCGGCCATCCAATCCTCGTCCTCGTCGTCATCGTCCCCGCGCTTCTTTTTCTTCTTGGGACCCGACATGCTAACTTGAATCACGAGCAGCGCCACCACGATGGCCATGACGTTGATGATCGCCACCACGAACACCACCACGTACGGCGGGTCACTGAGAGCCGGGGTAATGACTTCAGGTTCAAGCGGTGGTTGAAGGCTCTCCTCATAGGTGCACGAGGTGGTGCCGTCCAAGCGGTTGCGACAGTAGTCCACGATGAACTCCACGTTGCGCAACACTTCGTTGCCAGCAGCGTCCGTGGCCCGAACCGATAGCCGGTGGAAACCGGGTTCGAAGTTGCCTGCGGAGACTTCCATGTCCGCCGTCAGGCTGGCGTTTCCTGGTGCGTTCACGGTGATGCCTTGGAGGTCGGACCACGGCGTGGCTTGGGTTTGACCGGTCGTGCCGCCGTAGTGGTAGGTGAACCGGTACTGGAACGAAGTCACGCCCACGTCGTCCTCAGCGCCCGCAAGCAGGTTGATACGGTTGCCGTAGAGGTACTTCGAGCCGTCGTTCGAGGGGGTTGGGGCGAAAATCGTCACCTGAGGCAACTGTGCGTCAATAAAGAGGTGGTTCCACGATTGGTTCACCGTGTTTGACCACTCGTCCTGCAGGTCGAGGTGGATGAAGAGTTGGCCTGCACTGGTGGTGGTGCTGATGCTGAAGTCGTAGGAATACAGCGGGCCGACGTCGGGGTTGTTCCGGTTGTCGTTGATCAGCGACACCAGATCGTCCTCGCCGCTCACCATGCCGGCGGGCGTGAACATGTCGATGGTGGGGGTCTCGTAGAGGTCCTCATCGAGCTGGAGGTGCAGGGTGTACTGGCCAGAGACCAAGGTCGTGCCCTCGTAGGCATCGCCGTTGGAATCGAGCAACGTTAGGGTGGCGTTGGCCGGGCGCGTGTCCTCGGAGACCCGGAAGGCGTTGCCACCGAAACCGGCGAAGAGTTCCGAATTCGTGTTGCCCCACGTGTCGGTGATGGCGATGGCGTACCACACGTCCCGGTCCACATCATCAGCGATGTCAAACTCACGAACGATGGTTCCTGAAGCACCACCGGTGATGTCGTCCAGCACCATTTCCCAACCCTCGTCGCTGGTGTCCGAAAACTCGCTGTTGTCGGCACCGAACGGCGACCCGTAATGACGCCAAATGGAATACGTCTCGTTGGCTTCTGCATCGTCGTTCAACCATTCGAGGCTGACACGCTGGATGGAACCCAGCGAAAAGGCGTCACGAATACGAGCAGGGAGCGGGGGCGTGGTGTCGATGACGGGGATGGAATCGCAGTTTTGATTCAGCTGCGTGTAGTGATATGTGCCGTTGACGTTGCCGTAGAGCGCTTCGGTCGTGACACAGAACGCCTGCTCGGTGAGCATGTTGCCTGCATCGACCGTGAACTCAAACTCACCGACGCTGTCGGACACCGTGCCAAGGTAGTTGGCGGTTTGGTTTTCGACGAATTGCGAACCGGGCATGTTGGGGTAGGCGATGTGCCAAATGTGGTAGATTTCACCGTCCACGCCGAGTTGGTCGTTCCAGGTAACTCGGACCGTGCGGTCGCCGATGAATTCGGCGTTGACGTTGGTGGGCTCGGCGATCCAGTTGTAAAACGCATCTTCGAAGATGGCGTTGGTGCACGAATTGGCTGTGGTGTTGGTGTTCACAACGCCGCTGGCGTCCACGGTCACCACGCAGTAGTACGAATAGCCGAGGAAGCCTTGTGTGACCGGCACACTGGTGCCCGGCGCATCCTCGTGAATGTCGGAAACAACAAGCTGCACGTTCGCGGCCAGCGTGGAATTGAAGGGTTCATCCGAGCGGTACACCCGGTAGGTTTCGCCCACCTCGTCGGCGGCGCCGTTCCATGACAGCACGGTGTTGCCCGTGCCGGTGGAGCCCTCGGGGACGAAATCAGCCGCCGTCAGGATGGGCTGGTCGGGCGGACGGTTGTCTTCCAAAACGGGTTCCGTCATCGTGTTGTCCCCGAGGAAGCGAACGTCCTCGTAGTGCTCACCTGGGCCGGAATAGTTGGGCAGGTGGTAGGTGATGGAATAGTAGCTTGATCGCTCGGTGTCCATCGGCACGCTGACCACGTGTTCGGTCGCGTTTGCCGGAAGTTCGGCAATGGGCGTCTCTTCGGCCACCATCGTTGGCCCAAGCTCACGGTTGAGGGCGTAATCGGTCCGCCAGACCCGAATCGTCATGGCGTCGTCACCGGTCTCAGGGTGCACATCGTCACCGGAGAAGAGGTCGTTGTAGTTGTACCACCGGATGGTGGTCTCGCTCTCGGCAGGCTCGAACTCCACCGTGAGGATAATCGGCGTCTGAACGGCGGTCGTCGTCTCCACCACGGGTTCGTAAATGTGGGATTCGTTGAGGATGAATTCGCCGGCTTCCGTGCCGTTGCTCAGCAGGGTGGTGACGGCGTAGTAGAACGAGCCGTTGACGCCGGGCGGGACGGGGAAACTCACGGAGTGAGCAGGGTAGGTGCTGCCCCGGCAGTTGAACGGGTTGCCACTGACCGAAGGCGAGTTCATGTCGCAGGTGTCGAGCGTCGCAAACGGTGTCAAGTCACCCACGTTGCTGGCGTTGATGGGTGAGGTGTGGCGGTAGACCTTGTAATCCGACCCTTGGAAGCCCTGCACGGCGGCACCGTCGTTGGTGTCGGAATTGTTCCACGTGATGGTGGTGACCTCGGTGACGGGGTCAAAGGTCGCTGAAATGCCGTGCGCCTGCAGGTTGGCGGGTTCACCGGCCGCCTGTGCAGGGCTCACGGTCATGAGCGACAACAGCATGAGGCCGGCCAACAGAAGGGCGCGGCTTCGTAGATTCCGTTCAGTCGGTGGACTACCCATCACTGCGTATGTCGCCTTCGTCCGTTATCACTATGTCGCTTTCATTGCACAAAAAAGGCCCATCTCGGCGGCGTTCGCCGGGGTGCAAACACCCCTCTTCAGGCTTGACGTTCGTCGGCGTCCTGCTGCGGCGCAAGCGCAGGGTTTCGGTGGGGCTGCGGGAGCGGGTCTGCGGCATCAAGCGCCCGGATTTCCGTTTGAGCCTGGAGGAAACGGACGGTGAAGGTCCAAATGCCGCCCAAAGCAGAGATCAGCACCACCAGACTGAGCGGGTTCACAACAACGTGGTCCAACGGACCCGGATAGGGGGTGTTGAGGTCAACCCCCACGAGAAGGAGGATGCCCATCACCACCAGCGAAGCCAGCGTGAGCACGGTTCGGTCGGCTCGCGAGAACCCGCGGTAGTTGCGCGATCCGGCCACGGCCTGTGCTTGGGTGCCCATGTAGGACCCCAGCAGGGTCAGGAAAGCGGCTGCAAAACCGAAGGCGAGGTCGTTGACAAACACGGAGGCACTGATGCAGACCACCCAGGTGGCATCGAGCACGCGGTCGATGGTGTGGTCGAGGTAGTCGCCCCATCGGGTCACCTCACCCTTCGCCCGAGCAAGCGAACCGTCCAAGCCGTCGACCAGCATGGCAAGGGCGATCAGCAACGCAGCGCCCAGCAACCACCAACCGCCGCTGGCTTCGCCCGGAGCATACATCGCCAGGAGACCGCCGCCAACGCCGAGGGGGACGGCCCACCACGTGACCGTGATGGGCGACAACCGGTAGCTCGCCCGGATCACGGGCTGCAGGGCCGTTTCCCAGCGTTTCCGCATTTTCTCAAGCGCCATGCGAGGACCATTCTGCCGCAGAGGTTAGCCTTTGTGGGCCTCGTTGCGAGGGAAGGTGCCTTCGTTGAGCCAATCCACGGCGGCGATGGCCCGCTCTTCGACGGACGGTGAGGGGCAGCCCTCGGCCAGCCACGCGAGCACGTTCTCCGCCAGTGCATCGACCGATACGTGCGTGGTCTCCACCTCCAGCACCGGTGCTTCAACCTCAAATTCCAACAGTTCCGCCCAATGCCCAGAGGTCATCTCCCACTCCACGTTCGCACGGACTTTCTCAGCAGGATAACCTCGCTCGGTCAGTCGGTCAGCGAGGGCATCGGGATGGCAGCGTAGCAACACCACGGCATCGACGTCCAAGAAGTGGGACAGGTGACCGTCAACGATCACCCGACCGGAGGGGGGTTGCCATTGTTCTGCCAGCGCATGGACGTCGACCGGCGATGCCCCGTCCGCCTCCACCTCACCGAGGCAACCCAGCATGGCGGCCACGTCACGAAGGTTCACCACTTCCCAACCGCCCTCCGCCAGCCGTGCGCCCAAGGTGGTCTTCCCCGTTCCGGGGGTACCGGTCAAGGCCACGACGATGCCTTCGGTCATGACCGTGAGGTGGGTTGGGCCCCATTTAATCCGGTCGGGTCCTGCGTGCAAAGGCTCCTTAGGCCGGGAACCACGGTCGCTGGTCATGTTCGGGATGTCGGACCCCTCGCAAACCCTCATCCAAATCGAACGCTACATCGAAGGCGGGCGAATGGAACTCGCCGAAGTCATGGCCACCCAATTTTGCGACCACATGATGGCCAACAAGAAACGCGACCCGCAAGCCCAAATTTACTTGTTGAAGGGCTTGCGTTTGCTCTGCGATGTCTGCCTGCTGCGTGGGAAGCCCGGGCAAGGACTGCCCGCTGCAAAACGCATGCACAAGGAGCGGAAGAAACTCATCAGCATGCTCACCAAGCACGCTCCAAACCTGTTGGCCTCCATGCAGCCTGAGCACGAAGACCACCTCCGCTCTGGCCGTTTGTTGGCGGCGGCAGGGAAAGCCGGTGCTGCGAAAAAGGCGTTTGCTCGATGCGAGCGCTTGGCTCCTGGCCATTTGCTCGCCGCCGTACACGCCGTCATCAGCGCACCGCACAGCACGCATGTGAAGCGCTTGCTGGCGTGCGTTGAGTCGGCAGGACCCCTCAATCGAGTCGGTGAGGCGTTCGTGCTGGCGCCCGCCTCAACACCGTCGGTTGCCTTGGAGGACGTTGAACAAGCGCTGGAATCTGGAGGCGCCGCCGTCGCCGACCTTCAAGCCGCTTGCCAGTCCGCTGCCGTAGAGTTGAGGCGACAGCGCGACGCCATTCTTGCAGGGGAACAGGCAGCCAATGCCCAATTGCAATCCGCGCTCGACAGCCTGCAGCCCAAGCACGACTACTACCAATACGGGTGATGGTAGCGAGGGATGGATTTGAACCATCGATCTCCGGGTTATGAGCCCGACGGGATATCCAGACTACCCCACCTCGCT
>WTJK01000075.1:0-10245 GCA_011524855.1 Methanobacteriota archaeon
TATTCTTCGAAGGTCTTGCCAAGCAACTTCGCGGCTGTTTTGCGTCCGGCTGCCACGTCCACGTTCGGGAACACACCGTGAATCAACAACCGCACCGAACCCAGCAGGCAGACAAAAGCGAGTTTCCATGCGGTTCTGAAGTGTGCGAACCACGACATTTCGATGTCCTGAAGGTGACCCATGGTTGTTCGGCAGGTGCACTTGCCTTCAAGGTTGGGGGGCGGGCTTGCATGTTTGGCCACCGGAAAGCGGTGCTTGGTCGGCGTGAACCAAGGCGTTGGATGACGGCGACCGATTTCAAGCACCGAGGACGCGGGCTCGCGCCTTGCGGAGGTTCAAACGAACGCCGAGCATCAGTTTGCGGAACAACGAGAGGCGCACGGGCTGGGTGAACACATCACCCGAGCGGCGAACGATTTCGTTGAGGATGGAGGTGTAGGCATCGGCCATGATTTCGGGTTGAACCCGGGCTCGGGCATCGAGGTACGGAAACAGGTGGGCGGCAGAGGTTCGGTGGCGCTGAACGACCTCCATGTATTCGGCCATGAACCCTTTCCATGCCGTGGACTGTGCGATGTCGGCGCGGCTGAGGTCGGATTGGCTGATGTTGTGGGCGTTCAGCACCTCCAATGGGAGATAAACACGGTCACGCTCAAGGTCTTCGTTCACGTCGCGCAAGACGTTGATCAGTTGCATCTGGATTCCCAAATCGATGGCGTGCAAGCGAGCCGCTCGGTCTTCGTAGCCGTAAATCTCAATCAGGATCAAGCCGACTGCCGAGGCCACCTTGAAGCAGTAGGACCGCAGTTCGTCCCAGGTTTGGTGGGCGACGGGGTACAGATCGTCTTCCATGCCTTCAACCACGGTTTCAAAATCGCTCAGTTTGATTGGGTAGCGCTGGAAAACGTCCTGAAGAGCAATAAAAATCGGGTGTTCGTCGGTGTCAAGATCACCTTGGCTGGCGGCTGCGAGCTTGCCTCGAATGTCCACGAGAGCCATGAGGCGGCGTCGGTGTTCCTCCTCGGGCAACGTCGGCGTGGCGTGGTGGTGCACCTCGTCGATGATCGCTTGGCGGGCCACCGTGGCGGCCAAAAGTTGGGGCGTGGCCTCCACGTGAGGCTCTTCGTCGCCGTCCACGATGTCGTCCACCCAGCGGCACAGAGCGTACACGGCATGAACGGCTTTTCGTTTCTCGATTTGCAGAGCGGAAAACGAAGAATAGAACGTCGTGGACGCTTGACGGCATACCGCTTCGCAATAAGCATACGCGTCGGCCAGCGAAGTCGTCACGAAGGTCACCTCAAGCGGATGTTGGACGGCCGCCGGGGACCTCTTTCGTCGCGTTTGAGAGGGCCGCACGGCCCTGCTTGGAACGCTTTCGGCTTTCAAACCAAGTGTCCACACCGTTCCAGTCGGGAATGATGCCAAGCCCGTCGAGCAGGAGTTTGCTGCTGATCCGAGCGGATTCGTAAATCACCGGCAAGCCCGACCCGGGGTGTGTGCCGCCACCGACAAGGAACAGGTTCTTGATCTCATCAAATTGGTTCTTTGGACGACGCCAAAGCATCTGATCCAACCCGTGAGCAAGGTTGAACACGGCGCCACGGTAACAATGGTCGCCCCAATCTTCGGGCGTGATCGTCATCTCGGTCACGATGTGGTCTCGGATGCCCTTGAAGCCCAGCTTTTCCTCGATTTGGTCAAGGACACGTTCTTTGTAGGCTTCCTTGTGCTCTTCCCAGTCAATGTTCTCGTGAACGTGAGACACGGGGACCAAAGCGTACACCGTCGAACAGCCCTCGGGGGCGAGGGTGGGGTCGGTGATGCTGGCATTCTGCACGTACACCGAGGGGTCGTCCCAGGTAATGCGGTGGTGCTTTTCGATGTCTTCGAGGTTCTTTTCATAGGTCGCCGATGCGTAAATCTGGTGGTGCGGGAGGTGCTCGTACGTCTTGTCAATGCCCAAGTAGAGCATGAAGGTGGAGCAGGAGTACTTCTTGCCGTCGAGTTTCTTGTTGCTCCATTTCTTTCGTACGCTGTCAGGGAACAGTTGCGTCATGCCGTTGGCGAAATCGGCGTTCATGACCACGCGGTCCGCCATGAACTCGCCTTGAGCCGTGCGCACGCCTTTGATGGTCTTCCCGTCCATGATCACGCCTTCGACGGCTTCGTTCATGCGGAAGGTCACGCCCAGTTCTTTGGCGATGGAGGCCATTTTTTCGCTGACGCTGCCCAATCCGCCGGTGGGGTGGAAGATGCCGTATTCGTACTCCAGGAAGGCCAGCATGGTGAACAGGCTGGGACAGTTGAACGGCGACATGCCGAGGTATTTCGTTTGGAAGGACATGGCCAACATCAAGCGGTCGTCATCGAAGAGCTTCATCAGGTCGCCAGCGACGGAGCGGTGTGGCCGGAGGACACCTGCCACGCGCATGGCTCGCTTCGCAAGCAGGTCGGTGGGCCCTTTCCAAGGTTCTTGGAGGCAGGCTTTGGACTTGGTCAACTTGGTTCGGTTGTCTTCCACATAGCGGCGGAATGCATTGGCGTTTTTGTCGCCCGAAAGGGCTCGGATGCGCTCCGTCATCACGTCGAGGTCGCTGGTGCAGTCCAATTCGCCGCCTTGGCCGAAGATGAGCCGGTAATTGGTGTCGAGTTTGTTGAGGTTGAGTTCCTCGTGGGCGTCTCGACCGATGGCCTGGAAGATGTCCTCGATGACTTCGGGGTAGTGGAAAAAGGTCGGTCCCAGGTCAAATTTGAAGCCGTCACGATCGAACACTTTGTTGCGACCTCCTACGGCGCTTGAGCGTTCAAACACGGTCACGTCCACGCCTGATTTGGCCAACAAAAGAGCGGATGCGAGTCCACCGGGTCCTGCTCCGATAATGGCGACGCTGGGTTGCTGTGTGCTGGCCATGTTTTGGTGGTCGTTTTGGAGCATATAAAGTACGGTTTTTGTTCATAAAAAATTATGAAAAAATTACACTTTTCATTGAACGTTCTACGATGCGGTCTGGGAGTGGCCAATGATGGTGTACGGGTCGATCAACACCGAGAATTCATCCAGATAGGGCCCCATCGAGCTGATGAGGTCCACGTGCGGGTGTCCTTTGAGCACCATGCCGTCCATGTACATCAGCGATCGAATGATGGGGAAGGCTTCCTCGCCGAAAGAACAGCCTGCGAGAACCGCCGCCTTGACGGTCTTCATCATCTGTTCGGTGAGGGATACCTCGCTGACCGAGGTGCCCACAAACCCGTTGTAGAGCGCGTCCATGGATGCGTAGTACGTCGAGAGCGTGTCGCCCGTTGGACGTTCGTCCGCCATGGTCAACATGGCGTCAAAGGCGTGGCGGAGTTCGCCCTTTGCGAGGAAGAAAAAGAACCCAAAGAGGGCGTTGCGAACGTGGGTGGGCGCGTGGCAGATGGCTCCCGTGTCAATGAAGTGGAAGTTGCCCTCATCGTCCATCATGGCGTTGCCGGGGTGGAGGTCACCGTGGAAGGTGCCTAAACCGAACATGAAGGCGCCATGGATGCGGAACAGGTCCAGCATGTTGGGCCAAGCCAGTGACTTGGCATCCAGGTGCGCTTCAAGGGTGGGGTGAGGGATCTCCTCCATCACCAAGACATGACGGTTGGAGAGTTCCTCCCACATGCGTGGAAAACGAAGTTTTGGCATGGGGAATTCGTCTTCAACACTGGCCGCCTTGGCCAAGAGGTCAGCGCGCCCTCGGATTTCATTGGTCAAATCCAACTCTCGCAACGTGTAGTCCTCAATGTGGGCAAGCAGGCCCAGCGGGTTGCCCACTTTGCGTAATTTCGGGTTGAAGAACAACCCCATGCGGATCCAGCGTTGCATGCGCTTCACGTCACGGCGAAACGAGCCTTCGAAATCGGATTTGATGAGTTTCACCACCACGTTGGTGCCGTCCTTGAGCGTTGCACGGTGGATTTGGCCGATGCTTGCCGCTGCGAAGGGTTCGGGGTCAAAGTGATCGAAGTGGTCCAAGAAACCCGGCGGTGCAAACCGGTCAATGAGCCGCTGGGAGTTCTCTTTGGGGATGGTGGCGGCGCGGCTGTACAATTTTTGCAACTCAATGCAACGCTCGGGGTCCACCAAGTCAGGCCGGAGAGCGAAAATTTGGCCCAACTTGACCGCCAGCAGCCCCATGGATTGGATTTTGTCAATGTTCACCGGCTTCTTTCCGCGAATTTGACGGAAGAAACGGAGGAACGTCACGAGCTTCACGGGCTCACCTCAGTCGTCCAGCTCAATGGCGTTGAGTTCGTGGCGATGGATGACGTAGTGCCAGAGGTCATCCGGGCTTCCGCTGCCGTCCATGCGCTGAATGACCACGTTGGAATCCTTGGCGAACCGCGTTGACAGGGCGCCCTCGATGATGCCATCATCCATTTCCCACATGGGAAGGGCGTCGGGGTCGTCCACAGGCGGGTGGTTGAGGCCGACGCTGACGTGGAATTGCGGGTCGACATGGTACTGGAGTAGTCCCAGCCCGGCGTGCTCCCACCAATCCATCATTTCGTCGAGGAACTCGATGTCGTTGTCCAACGAGCGCAACGAGAAGGCGATCTCCTGGCCGACTCGACAGCCGATTTGCCTCAGCATTCGCCCGATGTCGATGCCGAGGACCTTGAGATTCGAGAGTTTCCCTTCGGTCAGGCGCATGCGAGCCTCGTTGACTTCATTGCCAGCAGCAAAGAACGCATCGGGGTCAAACGGGGTGTCCTCCTCGGGCAGTTGACCGTCAAAGCCGAGGGCCACAGAGACGTTCTTGAGGAACGAACCTTCGCCGATGGTCAACCGAAGCGGGTCGTTGATCTGGTTCTCGGTGAACCTCGCACGGGCCACGTTGAGGTGAACTGCGCCCTCCCAAATGGCGTCGATGAGGTGGAGGTGAGCGCCAGCAAACGGTCCCGATTCAATGATGAGAGCAGCGTCTTCCTTGCCACGTCCGACCGGGTTGTCTTCGATGTTGAGGTATTGAATCACCTCGGCATGGTCCTGAACGAAGCCAAGCGAATCCAATTCATCGGAATGGCGAACTTCGATGCTCTCGTGGAGTTGGTCGAAAAACCGGAGCGTTCTTCCGTCGAGGTGGGTGATGATCTGGACGACGACGCCTCGAACTGCAGCGGTGTTGACGGCTTCGAGGGCGTCAGGGTTGCGGCACAGATGGAGAATACCAAATTGACCCAGCAGCAAGATCAGCCGCTCTTCGGCGTCGTTCGCCATTTTCTGCAGCCGGTTGTAGATGTGTCCGCGCTCTTTCAGCACGGCGAAGCGAGGGTCGTCAATGTCGCGTCGCCGCTTTTCGTAGGAGGCGTCGGTTTCCGTGATGCCTTTCGAAAGTTCATCGAACCCGTCGACCAGCCGATCGAGTTGCGATTTGCGCGACTGGATGATGTGCTCCATGGCTTCGTTGACGCGGAGGCTGGAAAAGAGCATGGGCCGGTCGGCGGTCGCCGTGACGATGCCCATCTCTTGAAGCCTCGACAGGCTGTTGTAGGCATCGAGCCGCGTGGTGTTGAGTTCCTTGGCAAGCTCGGAAGCCTTCATTTTTGGTCGAGACCCAAGGATCATGATGGACCGCACCTCGCGCTCGTTCAACCCTGCTTCAAGCAAGAGTTCGTCCCACATTCAGCCGTCCCCCCGAACCACCGAAATGTCGGCGAGGATCTTGGCCACGTGGCGACGAGGGCGGAAGAGCCAGTCGTAGACGTATCGAACGGTGTTGTCCGGGCCGATGAGGAACGATGACTTCGCAGGGAATTGACCCAAATGCATGGGGACGTTGAACTTCAGACCCACGGTTCGTTCCGGATCTGCCAACAGCGGGAACGGTAAATCTCCGAGCACCTCTCGAAATTTAGCCTGCTCCTCCACGGTCCCGGGGCCAATCCCGACGATGGAGCAACCGGCGGAGGTGAAGAGGTCGTGCTGCTCTTTGAACGTCAGGCAGCCACGCTTGCAGGTTGGGGAGTTGTGGCGTGAGTAGAAGAACACCACGCGCCATGTGCCGTCAAGACTGGCGCTGTCGAAGACTTCGCCTCCTTCCATCTCCAACGTGAACGAAGGAGCGGGTTGCCCAACCAGATTGTTTGCCGTCATACAACCGCCTCAGGAAGGCAGGATGTGGCCCATCCGCTTGGCTTTGGTCGACATGTAACCTTGGTTTTGGCGGCACTGGCCCACCACCAGTGGGATGCGCTGATTGACGTGAATGCCGTGTTCCATGAGTTGTGCCTTTTTCTCGGGGTTGTTGGTCATCAAGTGGACGCCTTCGACACCCATCTCGTGGAGCATGTCGGCTGCGATGCCATAGGTGCGGGCATCACCTGGGTAGCCGAGCGCCAGGTTGGCGTCGAGGGTGTCGAGGCCGGTGTCCTGAAGCGCGTAAGCCTGCATCTTGGCAAACAGGCCGATGCCCCTGCCTTCTTGCCGCAGGTAAACAACGGCTCCCGTGCCGCGCTCGGCGATCGCTGCAAGCGATGCCTGCAGTTGGGGCCCACAATCGCAGCGGAGGGAGCCAAAGGCGTCTCCCGTGAGGCACTCGGAATGGATGCGCACCATGGGGTGGTGTTCTGTGAGGTCGCCCATGTACACAACGCAGTGCTCCTTGCCCGTGGCACCGTCGACAAAGGCTCGGATGCGGAAATCACCGTGGACGGTTGGAAGCACGGCGTCGGCTTCGGGGACGGCGGTTGTTGAAACGGTCGTCCCCTTCATCATGTTATATAATCTGATTAATTCCTATATGAACTCTCGTCTTTTCCTACGAGGGCGACAAACCCGAGTTGATATACTGAAGTGATGAAATAATCTCATGGAGAACCTTCGTTGTGACCTCGGTGTGGCCGCACGAGCGGTTCGTCAACACCGGTTGCTGGTGGTCCAAGAAGCCAAGGGGCGCTTCCAAGGACACTGGGGCCTCCCAAAGGGGCGCGTCGACCAAGGTGAGTCCGTTGAATCCGCCGTTCTCCGTGAGCTCAAGGAGGAAACGGGTCATGACGGAGCTGTTTTGGGACTCTCGGGTGTACGGACCACCCTTCGCAACGATGTTCCAGGCGTGTTCATGTGTTTTGACGTGGCCGTTGGCGAGGCGTCACCGTCGCACCATGACGACGAAATCAGCAACATGCGTTGGATCACGCTTGAGGAAGTGGCGCAACTGAATTGGGTTTCTGAAACCATGCGTCAATTGGCCATCGATGGATTGGTGCGACCCAACCGGTTGCAGAACCGGCCCAACCTCACCCCTCGCGAGGTGCCCTATGCCGTGTATTCGTCTGCCACTGCGGAGCCGTCACATGGTGGTGGTGTACGATGATTCCCGCGTCACGCTTGCGCGTCCACGGATCCCTGAACCCAAGCGGGGAATACATTCTCTACTGGATGACGGCTGCCCGTCGACCGACCTTCAACCACGGACTGGACCACGCCATTGATTTGGCTCGTGAACACGATGTACCGTTGGTGGTGATCGAATGCCTTGCCCTCCAACACAAGTGGGCCAACGACCGTATCTCCACCTTTGTCCTGCAAGGCATGATTGACAACCGTGAGGCGTTCTTGGGCTCGTATGTCACCTACATCCCGTACGTTGAGACCAAGCGAAAGGAGGCGTCCGGTCTCCTGAAGGGTTGGTTAAAGCGGGCCAAGGCGTGCGTCATCGATGATTTCCCCACCTACTACCCCCTCCACGTGCTGAACACGGCCCTCACCATCAAACCCTGCGAAATTCATGCCGTCGATTCCAACGGCTTCATGGCCATGCGTGCACAAGGCCGCGACTTCAAGACGGCCCACTCCCTTCGACGCCACCTGCACAAAACCATCACCGAGCACATGCATGAGTTCCCTCATGCCAAACCGCTGGAGCGCGCCGAAGGCCTGCCAATGCTGGCAAACAATGCTGTGGCCGAAATTTTCGAGACCACGGACACGCCCATGACGCCCTACGAATTCCTCTGGCGTGTGGGCGAAGGCGGCGACATCGGCCGTAATGCCCTTTCCACACTGGCCATTGATCACGCCGTCCCTCCAGTGGTGAACAAGAAGGGTGGGCACCTCGCAGCGAATCGACGTTGGCGTGAATTCTTCAAAGATCGCCTTGAGGTGTACCACGAAGCCCGAAACGAACCCGAACAAGAAGGCGCGAGCGGGCTCTCGCCCTGGCTTCACTTTGGTCACATCAGCGTTCACCGCATCCTGCACGACGTCTTCGAAGCCCACGGTTGGGACGTCACGCTTGCCAACCCCCCACACAACGGTCGTCGTGAAGGCTGGTGGGGCCTGCCCCAACCCGTGGAGGCGTTCCTTGACCAGATCATCACTTGGCGAGACATCGGATTCATCCATTGCGCCATGGTTGAAAACCACACCTCGTACGAATCGCTCCCTGAATGGGCCAAAACCACGCTCGAAGAACATCGGTCCGATCCTCGCCCGGCCGTTTACACCTTGGAGGAACTCGAGCAGGCCAAGACTCACGACGATTTGTGGAACGCAGCCCAAACCCAACTGCTCCAAGACGGCATGATTCAAAACTACCTTCGCATGTTGTGGGGGAAGAAAATCCTCGAGTGGTCGCCCGACCCTGAAACGGCCATGGCGTGGATGATCGCCCTCAACGATCGGTGGGCGTTGGACGGCCGCGACCCCAATTCCTACACCGGTGTCGGTTGGGTCATGGGGAAGTTCGACCGAGGCTGGACCGAACGTGCCGTCTACGGTAAGGTCCGGTGCATGACCACGCCCTCCACCAAACGGAAGTACCGAACATCGGGGTACATCGAGCGCTACCGCACACCCGTGCGCGTTGAATCCCTTCTCGGCTCCGGCCCTGGATTTTACGCCACACACCAATGAGGATTCACCATGCCCACCTATGCGCACACCGCAGAATACGACCACCCCGTCAACGAGGTGTGGGCCTGGTACGACAGTCCCGGCGCTTTTCGACGGATCATGCCGGAGTGGGAAGGCATCACACCCGTTCAGGCCGGCGCTCTCAAAGACGGTGAGCGAACGAAATTCAAGGTCAGCATCGGGCCCATCAAGCGCATGTGGGTGGCACGCCACCACGGTGTCGTCTCGGGTGAGGTCTTCAACGACGTGATGGAAAAGGGGCCGTTCGGTGCCTGGGACCATGAGCACAAATTCGTCTCAAAATCACCAACCACGTCGACGATTGAAGACACGATTCAATGGCGCCTTCCGTTGCATCCGCTGACGTTTTGGACCGCCCCGTTCACCGTGAAGGGTCGGATGGACCAAATGTTCGCCTTCCGCACGGTTCGCGTTCAAAACGACCTGGAACGAATCGCAGCCTTTGCTCATCTCCCCCGCCAACGTGTTCTCATCAGCGGTTCAACCGGCCTGATCGGCTTGCAACTTTGTGCGTTTTTGGCCGCAGCAGGGCACAGCATCACGCGCCTGGTGCGGCCAACGACCCAGCTCCCGTCCGACGCAAAAGGAGACGACGTGGTGGTTTGGGACGACCAGACCGGCGAAGTGGTGAGCGGTGACCTCAATGGATTCGACACCGTGATTCACCTTGCTGGTGCAGGCATCGGTGACAAGCGGTGGAGCAAGGCCCGCAAAGCCCTCATCGAGTCGAGTCGCACGGTGCCGACGCACCACCTCGCCTCCCTGTTGGCAGGCTTGGACCAACCGCCAAAGGCGTTTTTGTGCGGTTCTGCAATCGGTTTCTATGGAAATCGAGGTGATGAAGCGTTGACCGAATCGTCCTCTCCAGGCAGCAATTTCCTTGCCGATGTGTGCCAAGCATGGGAGTCGGCAGCCCAGCCTGCGGTGGATGCTGGTATCCGAACGGTTTGGCTTCGCACAGGTTTGGTCATCACGCCCATGGGCGGCGTGCTCCAGAAGCTTTTGCTCCCTGCGAAACTTGGGGCAGGCGGGCCGGTAGGGAACGGACGACAACAGTACTCATGGATTTCACTCGACGATCAAATCTACGCCATCCATCACCTCATGATGACCGATGCGTGCGAGGGTGTGTTCAACTTGACCGCACCGGAGCCGCTCCCGCAAAAACGGTTTGCGAAAACACTCGGCAAGGTGCTCCGCCGACCGGCGTTCGCCCCGCTGCCAGGTTTCGTCCTGAAGATCATGCTCGGTGAGATGGCGCAGGGCTTGGTGCTTGACGGACAACGGGTGCTTCCGGAGCGCTTGGAAGCAAGCGGCTACCGATTCCAACATCGAGA